>CABVCJ010000153.1 GCA_902496845.1 uncultured Collinsella sp. | reverse complement strand
CCCTCGGTGGGAACGCCCGCCGCGGCAAGCTCGCCGCGCAGCAGCTCCTCATCGGCAGGCAACGCCTTCCATGCCAAACCGCAGCCGGCAGCGACCTCCCCGGGCACGGGAATCGTTCGCCCGGGAAGGCCGCGCTCGACGCACAGGGACTCGCAACCCATGGCGGCCGCCGTGGTGGGAAACGTGATGACAAGCGCCGGGCGCTTCTCCCTCATGGCAACTCCAACCAATACGCTACGGGCGCACAACGCGCACGGCCTGCTCCATCTTCTCCACGATCACGTACATGTTGGTGACCTCGCCCACCGCCAGCTGGTCCTTAATGCCATAGTGATCGAGGCAGGTGCCGCAGGTGAGGATCTCGACGCCCTGCTCGGCCAGGCCCTTCAGGTCGTCGAGCACCGGAGAGCCCTCGACGGTGAGCTTGGCGCCACCGTTGTAGAACAGCATGGTCGCGGGCAGCTCCTCCTGCTGCGTCACGGCAAAGATAAAGGCCTTCATGAGCTTGTGGCCCAGCTCGTCGTCGCCACGGCCCATGCAATCGGTGTAGACGGAAATGACGAGCTTGCCCTTGCCGGCGCTGGCATCACAGAAGGCAGCGCCATCCTGCTCGGGGTCCGCAATGGCAACGGCGCCAGAGGTCGCCAAGGTCACGTGCCACTCGGCGTCAGAAACCTTCTCGACCGAGGCCGTGCAGCCCTTTTCCTGTGCCATCTTGGAGATGTTCTTGACGGCGGTCTCGTTGTCGACCGAGGTCACGACAACGCCCTCGCCATCGAGCTGCTTGAGGGCCTTGAGCGTCTTGACGACGGGCAGCGGGCAGGCATCGCCCATGGCATTGACATCAATCTTGGTAGACATAGTAAATTCCTTTCGAATAAATCGTTTTAGAACGGTGCATAGTTCAATAAACGTGTCGTTAACGGACAACGTGGACGGCAGGACCGCCTGGCACCGGCTCGCACACGCGGCCGATTGTGGCGGCAACGCGCCCCTCGGCATGCAGACGGCGCGCAAGCTCATCCACATCGGCAGCAGGTGCCGCGATGAGCAAGCCGCCCGAGGTTTGTGGATCGTACAGCGCATCCAGCATGCCCGGCTCCAGGTCCTCGTCGGCAGCCACACGCGGGCCAAAGAAGTCCTGGTTGCGGTAGGAGCCAGCGGGGATAATGCCCAGACGCGCCATGTCGAGCACCTGGTCAAAGAGCGGCACCGCCCCCGACGCAAGCTCAATCTGCACGCCCGAGCCCTCGGCCATCTCGCACGCATGCCCGATCAGGCCAAAGCCCGTAATGTCGGTGCAGCCGTGAAGTTCGAGCCCCTCGGCCAGACGAATCGGAGCCTCGTTGAGGGTGCGCATCGAGTCAAACATCGGGCTAGCCTCGTCCTGCTCGATAAGCTCGCCCTTAATGGCCGTGGTGATGATGCCCGAGCCAACCGCCTTGGTCAGCAGTAACGCATCGCCCACGCGCGCGCCGCTGTTGGCGAGCATGCGGTCGAGCGCGACAAAGCCGCTCACGGACAGGCCGTACTTGGGCTCGTCGTCGTTGATGG
>CABVCJ010000152.1 GCA_902496845.1 uncultured Collinsella sp. | reverse complement strand
CGGCGACGGCCATCGGCCGCCCCCTCGGCCTCGGGCGCCTCGGCCTTGCCGCGGCCCTTTCCGCGGCCACGACCCTCGCCCTGGCCCTGGCCGGCGCGAGCATCGGATTCGGCATCGCGACGACGGCGCTTGGGCATCGACGTGCCGGCCAGACGATCGGCACTCGACAGGCCATCACCCACGTCGACGCCGTTCTCGCGATCGAGTTCCATGAGCGCCAGGCGCATCTCGGGCGACTCGATGCGCTCGAGCACGTCACGCGTCACGCAGTCGGGGCGGCAGTTGCAGCCCTGCTCGGCGGCCTTCTTTTTGCAGCCCTCCGAGCACGTCATATCGGCCAAGTTGACCTTAAAGACTTTGCCGTTCTCCAGGCGCAGCACCAGCTGCTCACGCGGCGTGTCATATTCCTGGATACGTGCCTTGCCAAGCGGCGTATCGATGAGCGTCTTCTTTTTGGGCGCACGGCTCTTAAAGTCCTTGTACGCCTCGAACTCATAGCGCAGGCAGCACATCAGGCGGCCGCAAACGCCGCTGATCTTGGACGAGTTGAGCGGTAGGTCCTGCTCTTTTGCCATGCGAATCGAGACGGGCTCAAACTGTCCGCCAAAGCGCGTGCAGCAGAGCTCCTGTCCGCACTGGGCATAGCCGCCCACCAGGCGGGTCTCGTCGCGCACACCGATCTGGCGCATGTCGACGCGAATGTGCAGCGTCGAGGACAGATCCTTGACAAGCTGACGAAAATCGACGCGCTCCTCGGCCGCAAAGTAGAACACGGCCTTCTCGCCGCCAAACAGGTACTCGACGCCGACCGGCTTCATCTCGAGGTCGAGCTCTTTGACTAGACGGCGGAAATCGACCATCGCCTCATCGCCCTGGATGGCCAGGTCGTCGGCAAGCTGCAGGTCGATGTCGCTCGCCACGCGCAGCACGGGCTTGAGCGGCTGGCCGATCTCGTCTTGCGGCACCTCGAAGGGATCGGCCGTGACCAGGCCAATCTCGGTTCCGCGCTCGGTGGAGCAAATGGCATAATCGGCCTCGAGGATATCCAGATCCTGCGGGTCAAACCACAGGTCGCGCGAGGCGTAGGTAAACTTAACGGGTACGACTAACGGCATTTCAGTGCCTTCCTGATATCGAACAGCATGACCTCGATGGCCAGCTGGGGAGTAACGTTTCTGGCGATGTTGCGCTCGGCGGTCGCGACCGCCTCGAGCGCCCGGGTGGCACCCGCAACATTGGTCGCGGCGGCAAGCCGACCGATCGTGTCGCGCACGTCTTCGTTCACCACGTCGGCCGCCTCGTCCTGAAGCGTCAGCAGCACGTCGCGCATGAGCGTCCGCGCGCTCGCCAGCGCTTCCATGATACCCGAACGCTCGCGCGCGTTGAGTTCGCGCTTATTGCGGTCCTCAAGCTGCTTCAATGCTCCACGCGACAGGTAATCGGCGTTTTGCTCGAGCACCTTTTCCTGCGTGGACTTGACCTCGGCGAGCGGCGCCTTAACGGCGACGATGAGCGACTTGGCGCGGCTGAGCACGTCGGCCTCGTCGGCGGCAATGAGTGAGTCGATGGCGCGGACCATCTGACGGCGGGCGTCCTGGCGCTCGGCGCTCTTAAGGAACTCGATGCCGCGCGTGGGGCT
>CABVCJ010000151.1 GCA_902496845.1 uncultured Collinsella sp. | reverse complement strand
CTGTTGATGGGCAATTGGGTATGATGATGTGGTTACTGCATCGACTCTGCGATGCATGTTTGTACGTTCCCGGCGGTCGGTTTGCCAGAAGCGCCCCGTCGGTTGTTCCAGACCCGTTTCGAAGAAAGGAAACCACACGAACCTATGGCAGCTAAAAAATCATCTCCCTTGAAGATTATTCCGCTCGGCGGCCTTGACGGCATCGGCAAGAACATGACGGTCTTCGAGTGCGGCGACGACATGGTGCTCGTCGACGCCGGCCTCATGTTCCCCGACGACTCCCAGCCCGGTATCGACCTGGTGCTTCCCGACTACACCTATGTCCTGGAGAACGAGGAGAAGCTCCGCGGCATCGTCGTCACCCACGGCCACGAGGACCACACCGGTTCGCTTCCGTACCTGCTGCAGGACCTCAACAACAAGGTGCCCATCTTCTCGAGCAAGCTGACGCTCGGTTTTATCGAGGGTAAGCTCTCCGAGTTCCGCATTCGCGCGCCCAAGTTCCGTGAGGTCAAGGGCGGCAGCCACGTCAATCTCGGTGGCATCTCGCTCGACTTCTTCTCCATGACGCACTCCATTCCGGGTGCTTTGGGCGTGTTTATTCGCACCAACCAGGGCACCGTTATGCACACGGGCGACTTTAAGCTCGACCAGACGCCCATCGACGGCGTCACGCCCGACTATGCCGCCATCAGCCGCTTTGCCAAGCAGGGCATCGACCTGCTGCTTTCCGACTCCACCAACGCCACGGTTCCCGGCTTTACCAAGTCCGAGGCCGAGGTCGGCCCCAACCTGCTGCACGCCATCAAGAACGCGCCGGGCCGCGTGTTCGTCGCGTCGTTCTCGAGCCACATCCATCGCCTGCAGCAGATCTGCGATGCCGCCCGCAAGTGTGGCCGCAAAGTCGTCGTGACCGGACGTTCCATGCTCACCAACACCCGCGTGGCGCGTGAGCTTGGCTATCTCAACATCGACGATGCCGATATCATCGATGCCTTCGACATTGATAACCTGCCCGACGATAAGATCGTCGTCATGTGCACCGGTTCGCAGGGTGAGCCGCTGTCGGCCCTGTCCCGCATGGCGAACGGCGAGCACAAGACGCTCTCCATCCACGAGGGCGATACCGTCATCCTCTCGGCAACTCCCGTTCCCGGCAACGAGAAGGCCGTGCAGCAGGTCGTCAACAGCCTGGCCAAGCTTGGCTGCGACGTGTGGGATAAGAATCGCGCACTCGTCCACGTCTCGGGCCACGGCAGCCAGGAGGAGCTCAAGCTCCTGATGGCCATGGCCAAGCCCACCTACTTTATGCCGGTTCACGGCGAGGCCGTTCACCTGCGCGCCCATGCCCAGCTAGCCCGCAAGATGGGCCTTAAGGACGATCACATCTTTATCCTCGATAACGGTGACACGCTCGAGATGCGCGGCGGTATCGTCAAACGCGGTGCGCCCGTCGAGTCCGGCGTCGTTTATGTCGACGGTCTGCGCATCGGCGACACCGACCCCATCGTCCTTCGCGATCGCCAAAAGCTCGCCAACGACGGTATGGTCACGGCTGTTGCCATCGTCTCGCTCAAGCACAAGAAGATCGAGGCTATCGAGTTCTCGGGCCGCGGCGTTTCGTTTGCCATCGACGACCAGTTCTCCGAGGATGCCTCCGCAGCCATCATGAAGACGATTGAGAAGGGCAAGTTTAGCTTTACCAGTAGCGGCTCCGATGCCATTCGCAAGG
>CABVCJ010000150.1 GCA_902496845.1 uncultured Collinsella sp. | reverse complement strand
CCAGGCGGCCGAGCATGGCGAAGCCCATGGCAGGCAGGATGTTGGCGGCAACGCCAAAGCCAGCAAGGACAAAGTCGGGGATAAAGTCGAGCACGCCCTGGATAGCGTCAGCACCCAGATAGAACGACAGCGAGCACAACAGGAACGCCATGATGATACCGATGGAACCGATCAGGAAGTGCATCGCATAGACGCCCTTAAGGTTGCCCTGGGCAGAGAAAACATCGGCGCGGTCAACCAAAATCGGCAGGGCGGCGTTGAGGATGTTCTTGATGGCAAGGCACAGCGTGGCGATGGGCATAGCGAGCGCGATGGCCGCCTCGGTGCTCTGGCCCAGCTGGATAGCGAAGGCACAGGCGAGCACGCCGCCGATCGTCTCATCAGGCGGCACGTAGGCGCCGATGGAGATCGAGCCCATGAACAGCAGCTCCAGGCTCGCACCGATTGCGAGACCGGACTGCAGGTCCCCCAGCACCAGGCCCACGAGCGGGCACAGGACGATGGGGCGGAACGCGTAGAGCGTACCGAGCTGGCAGTCGAACTTACCAAATGCGGCGATAAGTCCGATGAGGATTGCTTGGGTAAGCATACATCCCCCTTTCCATATAGGACACTACGAAGAACCCGAAGGCTCTTCGAAATTGAACGCCTAGAGCACGCTGGCGCAGTCAACCTTGGGGTCATCGGCCAGGGGTCGAATCTCGACCTCAACGCCACGATCTAGCATCTCGCGCACATCGGCTTCCTCAGCCGCGGTCAGGAAGATCTGACGAGAGACCTGACGGGCATCGGGACGCTTCTCGTCCTTGGGCTTGGTGTTACCCAGGTTGACCGACTTGATCTGCGGGCAGCCCTCAACAAGCTGCTTTGCCTCAGCGATAGTGGCGACGCAGATGATCATCTTGTACTTGTCAGTCACGCCCGAGTTGATAGCCTCGATGGCATTCGCCATATCCTTGATGACGAGCTTGCAGCCGGCAGGCTTGCCCATCTTGAGCGTCGTCTTCCACACCGGGTCGTTAGCGACCTTATCGCCCACGCAGAAGATGCAGTTGGAGCCGAGGCCCTGAACCCAGGAAACTGCGACCTGGCCATGAAGCAGGCGATGGTCAACGCGAAGTAGCTGAATCATAATGTGACCCCCCAAAGGTCTTGTGCCGTCGTACGGCGTGTCTGTAGGTGCTGCGGATTAGAACTCTTCTTCCTCGTCGTCATCGACCAAAAGATCGTTGACAAACTTCACGCGCGTATCGTCCGCAGCGACGATGGCGCGAATCGTCTCCTCAACCGGCGCCGACTCGTCAGAGAACAGCAGTTGGATGAGCAGAGGAAGGTTCATGTTGGTAACGAGGTATGTGCGGGGACGCGTCTGGACGATCTTGGTGAACTCGTTGTTGACGCTGCCGCCAAAGAGGTCGGTGCAGACAACGACATCATCGTCGGCAGACATGCCTGCCAGCAGTTTTTGGGCCTCCTCGGCCACGTCCATGCGGTCATCGACGAACATTGAAAGATCGTGGACGTTGTCGCGAGCGCCCGAGAGCAGCTCGACGCTCTCCTTGATGCCGGTGGCGAAGTGCGCATGGCTGGCGATGATGTACTGTCTCATTCTGTGTTCCTCTCAATAGCCCGGCGCGTTCCCGCACCCGTTTTCTTTAGTAGTCGAACTGGTGATAGTAGCGACGGTACTTGAGGTTGTGCTTGGTGACCGTCTCGTAGTAGCGAGCCAGGCGGTCGGTCA
>CABVCJ010000149.1 GCA_902496845.1 uncultured Collinsella sp. | reverse complement strand
CGAGCCGGGGCCATGCCGATATCGTTCGCTGCCAGAACGTGCTCATCGCGCTTGTTGACAACACGCTCTGGGACGCAAGCGTCCAAGTTGGGGCATAATAAGCCGCGAACAAACCGACTCGCGCGTTAGGACCGCCCATGAAAGCACTTCCGTTTCCCTGCATCCGCCCAGCTCAGGACCGCGTGCTCGAAGCGCTGCCGCAGATGGGCGGTATCCTGAGCAGCAACGACGCCCTGCGCGACGCCATCGCCGACGGGCTTATGCTCAAAGATCCGGGCGCGGCGTATTACGCGTACGAATGCTCCGGAGAGCCGGGGCGCGTGACGGGCGTTGTGGCGATTTGCCCGGTCGGCGTACTGGCGGGCGACGGCGCGACCCCCGCAGGTGCGACCGCAGCCGCCCGCGCAATCGCCGAGCTTAAGGTCCAGCCGCGCCCTGTGTCGCTTACCTACGAGGCGTCGCCCGTCATGGATATCATCCTGGGCGCCGCCAAAGAGGGTGCGTCGCTCTATGCCGTCACCGACCCCGCCGTCATTACGCACCGCGTGTGGGAGGTCAAGCGCGAGGACGCCGTTGCCGCCATCCGAGCCATGCTCGACCAGGCACCAGAGCCAGCGCCGGCTGACGACCCCACCTATGCCGCCGCGCTGACAGGGGCGGCGCAGCTCCTGGCGGACGAGGCCCGCACAGCCGGCACCTACACGGGCAAAGAGCCGTTCAACTTTACCGTTGCCGCGTTATTCCCCGCTGCACAGGTCGCCGGCGGCGCGCCGCAGGTTCCGACGGGTCTGCTCACCCACCAGATCGCACGGTTCTAACAGGGTCTAAACGCCCAGCACAAAGACTCGGCAGCTCAACAAACAAGGGGCGGGGATACATGCGCATGCATCCCCGCCCCTTTCACATCGAGCAATGATGTCGGCAATCCACGTCGCCACGCCCAGGCTACCCGCGCTGCGGACCCGTTGCCGCCACCAGCGGCTCAAGACCCAGCTCGCGCGCATAATCTTCCTGCGTAAAGACTTCGACCAGATCAAACGTATCGGCTGCATCGTCAAATGCAAAATGCAGCACTGAGCAGTTGCCCGGCACGCGCTCGCGCTCGTCGGCCGCCGCTCCCCTCACGTGGTCCAAAAATTCCTTGATGGCTGAGGCATGGCTCACCGCGAGCACGCACGAATGGTCTGGGCGTCGCATAAGATCGGTCAACGTCGCCACCATGCGCTCGCGCACCTGCATCTGCCCCTCGCCGCCAAACTGACGATAAAAGTCACGCCACGGACGCACGGGCATCAGCATCACGCGCTCGGCCTCAAAGTCGCCAAAATACCACTCGCGCAGGCCATCAAGGCGCTCGTAGGCAAGACCCGGCCACAGGCTGGCGATGGTCTGCTCGGTGCGGTGCAGCGTAGAGGTGTAGGCGTGGTCGGGCTCAATGCCACGTGCGCGCAAAAACATACCGGCGCGCGCCGCCTGCTCGCAGCCCAACTGCGTGAGCGGCGAGTCACTCCAACCCTGAATGATGCGTTTAAGGTTGAATATCGTCTGTCCATGACGGACCAGATACAGATCTTTATTCATAGGGGTCCTTTCGTTTGTTACCAACCCAAGAGCGAAAACGCCCCGTCGAAATAGCCAAAATGAAGCACGGCACCGTTGTCGGGTTGTTCTCCCCCGCCGGTCACGCATCTAAGAAACTCATGGCAGGCAGAGCCGTGGGAGACCGCAAGCACACAATCGTGCTG
>CABVCJ010000148.1 GCA_902496845.1 uncultured Collinsella sp. | reverse complement strand
CATGGCCGTGGGCATCGTCGGCGCGTTCTTCGGCGTGCTGGCGTAAGGGCCCGGCCTATTATCTGCCCCCAAGGGAAACGGCGACCCGTTGTGGTCGCCGTTTTTTATTACCGAAAGCTAGTTGGAGGTGCTTCGTGATTCGATCTGACAATCCACCCGATAATGGCGTGAGCGGGGCGATGTATCTATTTGGCACGGCGCTCTTGTGGAGTTTTATCGGCATCCTCGTTCGCGCCAATTCGCAGTCAGCTCTTTTGATCGGTGCCGTTACGGCAATATTTATGGCGCTCTTTATCCTGCTCGTCGGCAGGCCCGTCCTCCGCGTCAGTCGTCTTATTGTCCTTGTGGCCGTCTGCAACTTCGTGACGGGCACCACGTTTAACTTTGCCAACCAGCTCACGACGGTCGGCAACGCGATCGTCCTGCAGTACACCTCGATGATTTTCGTTATCGTGTATCAATCGCTCGCAACCCGCACGTTGCCCTCGCCTGCAAAGATTGCTTCCGTGGTGGTTGCTTTTACGGGTATGGGACTTTTCTTTTTAGGTGATTTGAGCGCCGAGGGCATGCTCGGCAACCTGCTTGCCGTCATTTCGGGCGCCACCTTTGGGCTGTGTTTCTTTTTAAACTCTCGCTCCGATGCGTCGCCCATGGTGTCCTCGCTCATCTCCTGCGGCATCTCGATACTTCCGATCGTCTATTTTGCCGGCGACCTAGGCTCTGTGAAACCCTTTGAGTGGGGGCTTATGCTGGTGCATGGCCTTTTTTGCAGCGGCCTTGCGAGTGTGCTGTATGCCAAGGGGATTGCGCGCACCAACGCGTTTGCGGCCAACTTGGTTTGCATGAGTGAGGTCGTGCTCGCTCCCTGCTGGTCGGCGCTCCTCTTTGGCGAGGTCTTTAGCTGGAACGAGTTCTTGGGCGCGGCGATGATCGTTTTGGTGATTGTGGCCAACTTGGCATCCGATGCTTTTGGCGACGGCTTTCTGGTGGCGCTTGTCCGCCATCGAAACAAAGAGCGCGCCTGACGGGATACGTCTGCCGTTTACGGTAAAAAACACTCCGCTGAGCGAGTGGTATTAAATAGTAAGAACCTATATACCTATAATTGGTATCAAATCATTTGTGCCTGGCATGGGTGTTAGCAGCACACCAGGTACGCTTCGAGCCGTGGAATCGAACTCCTGGAATTGATATCAACAACGCGCGCGACGGGAGTGACGACAGTTCGAGATTCCTTATTGGGAGGAATTATGCTTGTCCAAGCAATCCTCGTCGGCTTAGTCGGAGCGTTTGGATGCCTCGACTACCAGCTCGGCACCCTCTACGCGTTCCGCCCCATCGTCCTGTGCCCGCTCGTGGGCCTGGTGCTGGGGGACCTGCAGACTGGCCTTGCCGTTGGCGCCAGCCTGGAGTTGCTGTTCATGGGCTCGATCTCCATCGGCGCCTACGTGCCGCCTAACGAAACCGTCGGCGGCGTGCTCGCCTGCGCGTTTGCCATTCAGCTCGGTCAGGGTACCGAGACGGCCATCGCGCTCGCCATGCCCATCGCCGTCCTTGCACTGACGATCGGCAACATTACCAATGCCTTGTTCCCTGTGTTTGTCGATATGGCAGACAAGTTCGCCCTCAAGGGAAACCTCAAAGGCATCTACGCCGTTCATTGGGGAATTGGAATCTGGG
Source organism: uncultured Collinsella sp. (assembly GCA_902496845.1). Classification (GTDB taxonomy): domain Bacteria; phylum Actinomycetota; class Coriobacteriia; order Coriobacteriales; family Coriobacteriaceae; genus Collinsella. The sequence continues at coordinate 159 of CABVCJ010000148.1, read as the reverse complement.
GCTGCGTCGAGTACTTCCTGCTGTGCGGCGGCGCCTTCTATTTGGGTTCCGACGCCATCCAGGGCCTGCTCGACTTCATCCCGCCCTTCATCATCGACGGTTGCGGCGTTGCCGCCAACATCCTGCCTGCCATGGGCTTCGCCATGCTCGGCCGCCTGG
>CABVCJ010000147.1 GCA_902496845.1 uncultured Collinsella sp. | reverse complement strand
GATACGATTTATCATGTTTTTGTAACGTGCCTGCAAACTTCGAGAAAGCCCATATATGGACGTAACGTTCTCAACCTTCCTCGGCCAAATTGTGTCGAACCCAGTCCTTGCCGTCACCGTGATCCTCGCGTTGGGCGCCATCTTCGTCAATGGATGGACCGACGCGCCCAACGCCATCGCGACCTGCGTCACTACGCGTTGCATGCCCGCCCGTGCCGCCATTCTCATGAGCGCCGCATTCAACTTCCTCGGCGTACTCATCATGACGCACTTTAACGCGAGCGTCGCCAACACCATCTCACATATCGTCGACTTTGGCGGAAATAGCACCATAGCGCTCGCCTGCCTATGCGCGGCGCTGTTCTCCATCGTCGTCTACGGCGCCACAGCGTCGCGTTTTGGCATCCCCACTTCGCAAAGCCACAGCCTCATCGCCGGCCTGACCGGTGCCGCTATCGCCCTCGGCGGCGCGAGCAGCGTCAACGTCCACGAGTGGATGAAGGTTATCTACGGTCTGGCGCTCTCCATCGGCTTGGGCTTTGTCATGGGCTGGGTCCTGTGCAAGCTCGTCTCGATTCTTTTCGCCGCCGCCAACAGGCGACGTGCCAATGTCTTCTTTAAATACGCTCAGATCGCGAGCGCTGCGGCCATGAGCTTTATGCACGGCGCGCAGGATGGACAGAAGTTCATCGGCGTGCTCTTTTTAGGCGTGGCCTTTGCCAGCGGCCAGACGAGCGTCGGCGATGCAGGCATCCCCATCTGGATTATGCTGCTGTGCTCGGCCACTATGGGTATCGGCACCAGCGTGGGCGGCGAGCGCATCATCAAGTCCGTCGGCCAGAGCATGGTCAAGCTCGAAAAGTACCAGGGCTTCTCCGCCGACCTCGCAGGCGCCGCAAACCTGCTGCTTGCCACCCTTACCGGCATCCCCGTGTCCTCCACCCACATCAAGACCTGCGCCATCATGGGCGTCGGTGCCGTCAAGCGCCTTTCGGCCATCAACTTTGGCGTGGTCAAGGACATGATGTTCACCTGGTTCTTTACCTTCCCCGCCTGCGGACTCATCAGCTTTGTCATGGCCAAGCTGTTCATGATGTTCATCTAGTCAAACCGAGCGTCCATCCGGACCGTAATACTTCGCCCACCCGTCTTCGCCTCGAAAGGACCCACTCATGGCAAAGAAACCCGATTCGTTCTACTTCGATAACTACGTCGCCTGCGCCGACCTTGCCGTCCAGGCCGCCGAGCTGCTCACCAAGATTTTCGAGAACTTCGACCCCGCAAAGATTCACGATATGCTCAACAAGATGCACGCGATCGAGCATGCGGCCGACAAGAAGCACCATGAGCTTGAGGACGCCCTGCTCACGGCCTTTATCACCCCGCTTGAGCGCGAGGATCTGGACCTGATGAGCTGCTCGCTCGACACCGTGCTCGATCGTATCGAGGGCGTCGTGCAGCGCGTCTACTTCACCAACATCCAGAGCATCCACCCCGATGCCATCGTGATCGCCCACAAGGTGACCGACGCCTGCCGCGCCATGAAGGACCTGATGGTCGAGCTCCCCAACTACCGCAAGTCCAAGACCCTGCGCGAACTCGTCATCCAGATCAACACGATCGAGTCCGAGGCCGACGAGCTCTACATCAACGCTATGCGCAACCTGCACGTCAACGGTAAGGACCCGCTCGAGGTCATCGCCTGGCGTGACGTCTACGCCTTCTTGGAGTACTGCGCTGACTGCTGTGAGAATGTGGCCGATGTTGTGGATTCGATTGTCATGAAGAACAGTTAATTGGGGGTACATGTCCCACCGGTCGCGGGCCCGGCCACTGATA
>CABVCJ010000146.1 GCA_902496845.1 uncultured Collinsella sp. | reverse complement strand
ATTGCCAGCGCGCCCATGACCTGCACGAGCCTCATGCGCGCCTCGTCGGCCGTGATGCTCGACGGCGTCGTGATCTCGCACGTCGCAAGCGGGCATTCCTGTGCCGCGGCCGAATCCTCGGCAAACAGGCCAAAGCGAATGAACGTGTTGCCCACGTCGACCGTCAATATATATGTGCAGCCATTAAGCATCGTCGGCGCTCCTTTCGTCTGCCCAGCAGTATATCGCCTACCCAAACCAGCTAAAAAGCCCCGTCCCAAATTGACTACCTTGCGGCTATACTGATGCGCGGTCGTGCGCGAGCTCACGCGGCGGCCCTTGGTAACCCGACTTCCCGCGCCGTATCCGTAGCGGCGCTTGCGGGGGAAGCGGATATACGCAAAGGAGTTCTATATGAGCAATCCCTCGAACCGCACCTCGATGCGCGGTCAACTCACGCTGCGCGGCGTCGTCATCGGCGTCCTTGGCTGCGTGATCATCACGGCAAGCTCGGCCTATACCGCCCTCAAAATGGGTGCGCTCCCCTGGCCGATCATTTTCGCTGCCGTCATTTCGCTGTTCTTCCTGAAGCTCATGGGCAACGCCAGCCTCAACGAGGCCAACGTCACCCACACCATCATGTCCGCGGGCGCCATGGTCGCCGGCGGCCTGGCGTTTACCATCCCGGGCGCTTGGATGCTGGGCTATGCCGACCAGATCAGCTGGCTCGACATGTTTATCGTGGCGCTCGCCGGCACCATCTTGGGCCTTCTGGCGACAGCGCTCATCCACCGTCACTTTATCGTGGACGCCGCGCTGGAGTTCCCCACCGGCAACGCCGCAGCTCAGACCCTGCGCGCCACCGAGGCCGGCGGCAAGACCGGCAAGCAGCTCTTTGGCTCCATGGCCATTGCAGGCATCTACAGCGTGCTTCGCGACGCCCTGGGCGTGGTGCCCAGCATGCTGTGCACGCTCAACATCCCCGGCGTGACCTTTGCCATCTACAACTCGCCCATGTTGCTGTCCATCGGCTTTTTGGTGGGCTTCGCCCCCGTCGCGTTCTGGTTTGCCGGCGCGCTGCTGGGCAATTTTGGCATCATCGTCGGCGGCACCGCTGCCGGCCTGTTCGATGTTGTGACCGCGCAGGGTATCGTTAAGTCCCTCGGTATGGGCCTTATGATGGGCTTTGGCGTCGCCGTCGTCCTTAAGGACATCCTGCCGCAGGTCGCCGGTATCGTCCGCGGCCTCGCCGCCGACAGCTCCACCGACACCGACGAGCAATCGCTCATCTCGGGCTCGCTTAAGCTCGACGCCGGCATCATCGGCCTGGGCACCGCCGCCATCGCCGTGATCGTTGCCATCGCGCTCGACCTCGGTCCCGTCCCGGCCGTCATCGTCACGCTGTTCACCTTTGTCACCACCATCATGAGTGCGCAGAGCTGCGGCCAGACGGGTATCGACCCTATGGAGATCTTTGGCCTCATCGTCATGCTCATCGTGGCAGCCTTCGCGCAGCTCGCACAGGTCAAGCTGTTCTTTATCGCCGGCATCGTGGCCGTGGCGTGCGGCCTTGCGGGCGACGTCATGAACGACTTTAAGGCCGGAGCCGTACTGGGTACCAACCCGCGTGCACAGTGGGTCGGCCAGGCCATTGGCGGCATCGTGGGCGCCCTGGTCGCTGCCGCCGTCATGGTCGCGCTCGTCACCGCCTATGGTCCGGACGCCTTCGGCCCCGACAAGAGCTTTGTGGCCGCGCAGGCAAGCGTGGTCGCCACCATGGTCTCGGGCATCCCGAGCGTGCCGTGGTTTGCGGGCGGCTTTATCGCCGGCATCGTCATGTACTGGCTCGGCATTCCGGCCATGATGATCGGTCTGGGCGTGT
>CABVCJ010000145.1 GCA_902496845.1 uncultured Collinsella sp. | reverse complement strand
ACCTTTATAGGGATGAAACAGCGGTTCGTCTGCTCGACCAGATCGACTACGACTTTTCAGAGGCAGAGAAAAACTCCCGTAGCCTGATGCAGCGCTTTGGTGCGCTGGAGGTGGCCACACGGCAGAGTGATCTTGCTTTCGAGGTGCGGGATTACCTGAAAAGCCACCCCAATGCGGCGGTGGTCAATCTGGGCTGCGGGCTGGACAACACCGGCAGAACCTGCGACAACGGTAGATGCAAGATCTACAATCTGGACTTCCCGGATGTGATTGCCTTGCGGCAGCAGCTGCTGCCCGCCGGGGATCGAGAACAAAATATCCCCTGCGACCTGAAAGACCCCGCATGGTTTGACAAAATCGATGCCTCCGGCGGGGCGGTGTTCTTTGCCTCCGGGGTGTTCTATTACTTTCTGACCCAGCAGGTCCGGGAACTGGTGCGGGAGATGGCGGACGCTTTCCCCGGCGGTGTGCTGGTCTTTGATGCTGCCAATCGGACGGCAGTAAAGATGATCGCAAAAACATGGCTTAAGACTGCAAAAATCAAGGATGTTGGGGCATATTTTGCGGTTTCGGATGCCGCCAAGGAAATCGGCACGTGGGACAGCCGTCTGCAGGTCACAAGTCGCGGCTATATGCTGGGCTACAACGATTTGAGGGACCCTTCTGTCAGCGGCTTTTTCCGGTTTCTCGCAAGGGTCGGTGACAACGGGATGAAAATGCAAATCGTGAAAATAAGATTTTGAGAGACAAAAATGCAAAAGACGAGCGCTTCTTGCCGCCCAATTGGCAAGAAGCGCTCGTCTTTTCTTAACGCGTTGTATGGCGAAGAGAGCGCAAGCTACGCGAGCGCCCTTCTTGCCAGCTCGGCCGCGCCGAGGATTCCTTGGTCGCCGCCGCAGCCCGGGGCGCAGATGTAGCTCTCTATGTCCTTAAGCTCGGCGGTCTGGATGTAGCCACCCAGATATTCGAGGGTCTTCTTGCGGACGATGCCGTAGAGCTGCTCCTGGTGCATCACGCCGCCGCCGAGGACGATGCGGCGAGGCGAGTACATGAGCACGAGGTTCGCGCACATCTGCCCCAGATAATCCCCCTCGAGCGCCCACACCTCAGCGTTGTCCGCGAGCTCGGCCGCGGGCTTTCCCCAGCGCGCGGCGATGGCGGGGCCGGAGGCGAGGCCCTCGAGACAGCTCGCGTGGCTCGGGCAGACGCAGCGTCCCTCCTCGGTGGGACGGGTCTTTACCAGCATGTGGCCGGCCTCGGGGTGCAGCATGCCGTGAAGGAGCCTGCCCGCGCACATGACGCCCGCGCCCACGCCGGTGCCGATGGTCACGTAGACGGCGTCCTCGAGCCCCTTGCAGCAGCCGAAGACCACTTCGCCGAGGCAGGCAACGTTCACGTCCGTGTCGTAGGTCACCGGAATCCCGAGGGCGTCGGCGAAAGCGGCGCGAAGACCATAGCCTCGCCACGCGAGCTTGGGTGTCTGGAGGATGGAACCGTAGCGCTCATCGTTGGGGTCGACGCAGGTCGGGCCGAAGGCACCGATGCCCAACGCGTCCACATCGCGGGCGGTGAACCACTCGACCATTTGCGGGACGGTCTCGGCGGGCGTAAGCGTCGGGGTCTCCATACGGTCGAGGACCTCGCCGTCGCCGGACACCACGGCACAGACCATCTTGGTCCCGCCGGCCTCGAGGGCGCCGAGCCTCATTTGCTTTTCGCTCATGCGATCCTCCTTACAAAGGGGCGCCCGCAGCCATGGTCAACCGCGGGCGCCCATAACGTTGGCTTGTTTCGAGGCGACCCTACCTGGGCACGCGGTCCTGCCTTGCGGCAAACGGGGCGAGCACGGCGTGCGGCTCGCTTTGGTACCAGTAGGCGACGGTGGAGATGTCGTCCTCGCGCTCGTAGAGCTTGATGTCGTCGTTGCCGAGGTCCTGGAACGTCACGCGCAGGTCCTCCTTGAACGAGATCGGGTCGGGAAGGTGCCACCTGTAGAGGCCGTGCCTGGGCAGCGCGTCGTCGTTGG
>CABVCJ010000144.1 GCA_902496845.1 uncultured Collinsella sp. | reverse complement strand
GTGCATAGGACAGCGACACCGTGTTATAGATATCCACCGCGGGCGTAATGTGGCCCACCGGCTTGCCCTTGAGCACGCGCTTGAGCAGGTTCTCGATTGAACAGCGCGCGCCCTTTTTGGTCTTGAACAGACGATAGGCCTCGCGCCATGCCTTGACCGGTGCGTTCTCGCTGATTGTATCGCTGGTCAGATGACGCTCCGCATCGATATTGGCACGGTCGAGCAGCGCCGCTATCGCGTCCACATCCTCTTGAGGTATCTGGGCCGCGGGCTTCATACCCTCCACGACCACAACACCGACCGCCGCCTGAGGAAACAGCTCCCAAAATGAATCCTCGGCAATAAAGCTCTTCATACGTGCTCCCTTCATTGTGCGCGCCCGAGTGAGGGCGCCTAAACAAAAAGCGCCCTTACAACGGCCACCTTCAAAGTCCTACGGTGCCGTCACAAGAGCGCTTGCGCTGTCCCCATCCGGAGAAGGGGACGATATGTCAGGCGTATTGTAACCTGAGTCATCCGCGCGAGCAAAACCACCACAAAGGTGCCTGTCCCCTTTGTGGTGGTTTTGGGTCTGAGGCGATGCTAGTGGCGGAGCCCCAGCAGGCCGCGTCCGCGATGACGGGCGTCGGCGTGCACCTGAGCGTGCGGACCGGCGGCCTTGACGGACTCGGGCAGGTGCGAGTACTTCTTCTCGAAGTTCTCCTCGAACATCACGGCCAGGTTGTGCGCGGCCTCGTCGTAGCGAGCGGTGCTCTGCCAGTACTGGCGCGGCACCAGAATGCCGTCGGGCACGCCATGGCACGTGGTGGGAATGTCGACGTTAAAGATGTCGTCGTGCACGAACTCGCTGTCCTCGATGGTACCGTCGAGGGCGCGGGCCACCAGGGCGCGCGTGTAGGCAAGCTCGATGCGATGGCCCACGCCATAACCGCCGCCAATCCAGCCGGTGTTGACCAGATAGACGCGGGTGCGACCGTCGGCGATACGCTCGCCGAGCATCTTGGCATAGACCATGGGATCGAGCGGCATAAACGGCTCGCCAAACAGCGAGGAGAACGTGGGCGTGGGCTCGGTGACGCCGACCTCGGTGCCAGGAATCTTGGCGGTGAAGCCCGTCACAAAGTGATACATGGCGGCGTCGGCCGTCAGGCGCGAGATGGGCGGCAGCACGCCAAAGGCATCGCAGGTCAAAAACAGCACGACGCTCGGGGTGGTGCCCATGCCCTTGGTCCACGCGTTGGGAATGTGCTCGACGGGATAGGCCACGCGCGTGTTGTGCGTGATCGAGACGTCATCGTAGTTGGGCTTGCGATTCTCATCGAGCACCACGTTTTCGCAGATGGCGCCAAAGCGGACGGCGTTGAAGATCTCGGGCTCGTGGAACGCGTCCAGGCCCTCGCACTTGGCGTAGCAGCCGCCCTCGACGTTAAAGATGCCCATGTCGGACCAGCCGTGCTCGTCATCGCCGATCAGCAGGCGCGTGGGATTGGCCGAAAGCGTGGTCTTGCCGGTGCCCGACAGGCCAAAGAACACGGCAGTCTCGTGCGTGACGGGATCCATGCTGGCCGAGCAGTGCATGGGCAGCACGTCGTCCTCGACGGGCAGCAGGTAATTCATGACGCTGAAGATGGACTTTTTGATTTCGCCGGAGTAACCGGTGCCGGCAACCAGAATCACGCGCTCCTGGAAGTTGATAACCACGGCGGCGCTGGAGTTGAGGCCCTTGATGGCGGGGTCGCACTGGTAGCCAGGTGCCGCGAGCACGCAGAAGTCCGGCTCGCCGGCGCGCGCAATTTCGCGAGCGAGCGGACGGGCGAGCATCTGCTTAATAAAGAGCGCCTGGCTGGCGCGCTCGCAGGCGACGAGCAGGCGACGCGTGTGGTTGCGGTCGGCGCCGGCCATGCCGCGGGTGACGAACACATCGCGCTCGTTGAGATAGTCGACGATGCCGGCCTTGATGGTCTCGTAGCTCTCGATCGAAAGCGGTCGGTTGACGGCGCCCCAGGCAATCTTATCGTGGACATCGGGGGTGTCAACGATAAAGCGATCGTTGGGAGAACGACCAGTGCGCTCCCCCGTCTCGATCACCAGCGCGCCGT
>CABVCJ010000143.1 GCA_902496845.1 uncultured Collinsella sp. | reverse complement strand
TCCGGGTTCACGCCGTGGCCGCCCAGATACTCCATGCCGGGCCCCTGGGGCTCACCGGACGCAAGCGTCTCGTTGGCAGCCATGCCGGCAGCGTTGCCGGTCTTTACGGCCGAAGCGGCGCGCAGGGCGTCGAGCTCGCGCTTGCACTCCTGGCACATACCGACGGTACGGGCGGCCTGCTCGGCCTCCATGCCGCCGGCTTTTTGCAGCAGGCGCTTGGCGTAGTCAATCTCCTTGTGCGGGGCAAACGGCTTGCCGCAACGCGAGCAGTGCTCGAGCGTATAGACGCTCTTGCTGGTGAGGTCGTCCTTGCTCATGACGGCCAGCTCAAACTCCTCGGTGAGCTTGATGGCCTCCATGGGGCAGGCTTCCTCGCAGCGGCCGCAAAAGATGCAGCGACCGTAGTCGATCGACCAGGTGATGGTATCGGCCGCAAGGTCGGTGTCCATGCGAATGGCATCGGCCGGGCACGCCACGCCGCAGGCACCGCAGGCGATGCAGAGCTCGGCGTTGTGCTCGGGCTTGCCACGCATGTCCTTGTTGGTGGGGAACGGCGCAAACGGGTACTTGACCGTCGCGTCGCCGGCCTTGGCGTTGACCTTCCAAAGCTTCAGCATATTAGAGCGCCTCCTCATCGAGCGGAGCGGCCATGGTGCCCTCGCCCGCAAGCGGCGACTTGTCGCGCCAGACGTTCTCGAACTGCTCCTTGTCGAGCACATGGTCGCGCTTGGCGGCGACATCGGTCACCGTCACGCGGTCGGTGCAGGAGTAGCACGGGTCGAGCGAACCGACGATCAGCGCCGCGTCGCCCACGGTGTTGCCGCGGAACATGTAGCGCAGGACCGGCCAGTTGCTGTACGTGGCGGCCTTGGCGCGCCAGCGGTAGCACTTCTGGTTATTGCCGAGCATGGCCCAGTGCACGTCCTCGCCGCGCGGCGCCTCGGTGGCGCCGATGGCGTACTTGTGCGGGGTGTACTCCCAATCCGTGGTGAGGATGGGGCCCGACGGGCAGTTTTCGAGCATGGTCTCGATCATGTCGATCGAATCGTAGACCTCCTGGATGCGGACGGCGGTACGGCCGAAGGCATCGCAGGTGTCGGCCGTGGCGGCGTGCATCTTTTGGACGTCCGGATCGGCGTAGCCGTCGAAGGGATGGTCAAAGCGCACGTCGCGGGCATAGCCCGAGCCACGCATGAGCGGGCCGACCGGCGAGAAGTCGCGTGCGATCTTGCGGTCCAATATGCCGATGCCACTCGTACGCTCAATGAAGTTGGGCGTCGAGAGCAAGACGTCGACGAGCTCCTGAACCTCGGAGCGCAGCTGGTGGATGGTCGTGAGCGTGGAGAGCTTCTGCTCGGCCAAAATGTCGCGACGCACGCCGCCGATCACGTTGAGGCCGTAGGTCTTGCGGTGACCGGAGAGCTTCTCGGCCAGGTCCATGGACTTCTCGCGGACGCGGAAGAACTGCTGGAAGCCGGAGTCGAAGCCGGTGTAGTGCGATGCGAGGCCAATGTTGAGCAGATGCGAGTGCAGGCGCTCGACCTCGAGCATGATGGCGCGGATGTACTGGGCGCGCGGCGGGACATGGATGCCCTGGGCGCGCTCGACGGCCTCGGCATAGGCCACCGAGTGGGCGCAGCCGCAGATGCCGCAAATGCGGTCGGCAAGGAACGTCACGGCGTCATAGTTCAGGCGCGTCTCGGCGACCTTCTCCATGCCGCGGTGCACGTAGAACAGACGGTAGTCGGCGTCGACGATCGTCTCGCCCTCGACGAACAGGCGGAAGTGGCCGGGCTCGTCGGAGGTAATGTGCAACGGGCCCATGGGGACGAGCGTCGTCTCCTTGCCCTTGGTATCGGCCAAGAACTCGTAGTTTTCCATGTCACTCGCGGGAGCGGGACGGAAACGGTAGTCCATGGAGTCCTTGCGCAGCGGATACAGGCCGCTGGGCCAATCGTCGGGCAGCACCAGGCGACGACGATCGGGCAGGCCTTCGGGAATCAGGCCGAACATGTCGCGCAGCTCGCGCTCGCCCCACACGCAGGCGGGGACGAACGGCGTCACGGACGGGAACGTCATCTTGGCGGGATCGACCTCGGTGCGCACGGTCACCCAGCCGGGGTCCTCCCCCTCCATGGAGATGACGTAGTACACGGCGTAGCGACCGCACAGGCTGCGCTCGTCGTTGCCGATGATCACGGGAATCCAGCCGTAGCGCTCGTAATACAGGTAGTGGACGGCCTCGGGCAGCTTGTCCTGCTTGACGGTGATCGTCAGCTGGTCCTCGCACTGCCACTCGACCTTCTCGATGCAGCCCGGAACGGCGCGGCGCAGGGCCTCGACATGGCTCTCGCAGCGGCGGGCATACACC
>CABVCJ010000142.1 GCA_902496845.1 uncultured Collinsella sp. | reverse complement strand
CGCGATTCGCTCTCCAACTTTATCTGGAGCCGTACGCGCACTCGCCCGATGATCATCCCGGTCGTCATGGAGGTTTAGTTTGGCGCGCGGATCTGCACAAAACGCCAAAGGCAATAAGGCCAACAACCAACCGGCATCTGCTAAGGGTGCCGGTTCCCATCTTCGTGCCAATAAGGGCCACGAATCCGAGTTTGATGAGTTCGAGCCCCTGGTCGAGCCTTCGGCCAATCGCGATATCGCCGGCGTGGTCATTGCCGTTTTGGCGATTGCGTCCTTCATTGCCGTGATTTCCCCGGCAACGGCACCCGTGACAGCTGCGGTTGCCGGTTTCTACCATCTTGGCTTTGGCCTGGGTGCCTACGTGCTGCCGATCGTCATCTTGCTGTTTGCCGCCACGCTCTTTTTGGGTGAGGACTCCCCGCTCAACATTCGTTCGGTTGCGGGCGGCGCCGTGGTCTTTGTGGCCATTGTCTCTATCCTGTCGTTGATGGTGCCGGGTACGAACGACTCGTGCGACCTCATGTTTACGCCGCAGAACCTTTCCGCCTCGGGCGGATACATTGGCGCCTTTATCGCAAGTACCTTGCAAAACGCCCTGGGTAAACCTATTGCCATGGTTGTCTTGCTGGGACTTGTCGTCGTTGGCCTGGTCATTATCGGCTTCTCGGTGGGCGGTGTTTTGCGCTCCGCACGCGATCGCGCCGCCGATTTTGCCGAGCGTCGTCGTGCCGATGTCAATGCAAGCCCGTGGGGCGATGAAGAGGCCCTGTCGGTTCCCGGCGTCGCCCGTCCGCACCTGAGCATTCTGCGCCAGAAGGGAACTGACGCCGCCGTGACCACGGTCATGGGTGGCGATGTCGATGCGGTTTTGGATGATGACGAGGACGATGATCCGTTTGTCGACGTCTCCGAGGCCGTGGAGGCCGAGCGCGCCAAGACCACGCTGCTGCCGCGTCGCCATGCCAAGAAGGGCAAGGCTGCGCTCAAGCTCAACACGAGCGAGCCCGACCCGTCTTGGTCCGATAACGAAATCGGACTCACCGAGGGCGATGACGAGGACGACGAGACTCCGCTCGAGACCGCCAAGACAACCTTGCTGCCGCGTCGCCATGCCAAGGCAGGACAGGTCACCGGACAGTTTTCGATAGAAGACGACCCGGACAAGGCTGATGAGTCCGAACCGCCGTTTGCCGTGAATCCCGTTTCGGCAGCTCCGCAGATCCCCGACTTCCTAAAGCATCCCAAGGTTGCCGATGCCTCCTCTACGGCTTCCGCAGCTCCTGTTGCAGCCGGCGATGGGGGAGCGGATGGCACCGCTGCCGATGCCGAGGGCGAACAAGAGGACGGCCTCAAGCTCCCGCCGCTCGAAATCCTGCACGCCAATCCGCAGTCGGCGTCCTCCGCGTCTTCTGATAAGGAGCTGGAACAGACTGCCGAGTCGTTGCAGTCCACCTTGCTTGAGTTTGGCCGTAGCGCCCGCGTTGTCGGCTGGATTGCCGGCCCCACGGTCACGACTTTTAAGCTGCAGCCCGGTGAGGGCGAGCGCGTGAGCAAGATCTCGAGTCTCGAGGACGATATCGCGCTTTCGCTTGCCGCCCAGTCGGTGCGTATTTTTGCGCCGATCCCCGGCACCTCGCTCGTTGGTATCGAGATTCCCAATCGCAAGCGTCAGAACGTCAACTTGGGCGACGTGCTTCCCTATGTGAAAGGCGGTCCGCTCGAGCTTGCTATCGGTCGCGATGCCGAGGGCACGCCGGTTGTCGCCGACCTCGCCAAGATGCCCCACCTGCTTATCGCCGGTACCACCGGTTCCGGTAAGTCGGTCATGATCAACTCCATCATCACGACCCTGCTCATGCGCGCTCTTCCCGAGGACGTTCGTCTGATCATGGTCGACCCCAAGCGCGTCGAGCTTGCGGGCTATAACGGCCTGCCGCATCTCTACGTGCCCGTGGTGACCGAGCCCAAGCAGGCGGCCAGTGCACTGCAGTGGGCCGTGTCCGAGATGGAGCGTCGCCTGAAGGTCTTCGAGCGCCTCAACGTTCGCAAGATTTCGACCTATAACGAAAAGCAGGCCGCCGGCGAGTTTGAACACTACGATAACCCGCCGCAAAAGATGCCCTATCTGGTCATCATCATCGACGAGCTTTCGGACCTGATGATGGTTGCCGGCAAGGATGTCGAGGCCTCAATCGTCCGTATCGCCCAGCTGGGCCGTGCCGCCGGTATTCACCTTATCGTGGCTACGCAGCGCCCCAGCTCTAACGTGGTGACGGGCCTTATTAAGGCCAACATCACCAACCGTATTGCCTTTAACGTGGCTACGGGCATCGATTCCCGCGTTATTATCGACCAGATGGGCGCCGAAAAGCTTACTGGTTTGGGCGACATGCTGTTTTCCAAGGTC
>CABVCJ010000141.1 GCA_902496845.1 uncultured Collinsella sp. | reverse complement strand
CTCTAGCCACTGCGCTTATACATACCGTTCACGGTGGGGCAGAGCCACGTGCTTGTCTAACTGGACTCAGGGTTTGAATATGGAGCGCCTTCGCGCATAAGCGCCCTGGCGTAGCCATACCTAAACCCCGTGAGCCACACGTAAGACAGTAAGGGGGTGGTGCTCGTGTGGTATGTGATCCAGGTCATTAACGGTCGCGAAGACGTAATGCGCGAGCGCATCGAGCGCATGGTGCCAATTAGCGCCATGCAGGAGCTCTTTTACCCCCAATTTCAAACCGAGATTAAGGTACACGGCGAATGGGTCAACACGACCAAGCCGCTCTTTCCCGGTTATCTTATCTGCGATACGGCAGATCCCCGTACCGTGCAACAGTACCTGCTACGCATGGACGACTTTACCCGGGTGTTATCCCAGGACGGTCAGTTTGTGCCGCTGGCAAAAGAAGAGATTCAGCTTATTGGCGGCTTTACGCACAGGGGAGACCGCGTAGTGCCCATGAGCGAGGCCCTTAAAGACGGTGACCAGGTCGTAGTGACGGCAGGTCCGCTGCTGGGCCACGAAGGCCTTATCAAAACCATTAACAGACGCAAGAGCACTGCTTATTTGGAGCTCGACCTGTGCGGCCGACGCGTAACTACGCGCGTTGGCCTTGCCGTGCTTTCAGCCGAGCAGCGCGTCATGCGAAACCTTAAAAAGGCGATTGCCTAGCTGCAGGCGACTGTTTAACGGGACAGGGAGGATCCCCGGGGGTGGGGACGTAGGTTTGAAGGAAATAGTGGTAGATAAAACTGAATATTCCGGTGCTACAGCCGCGAGGGAAGTCTCGGTTGCTTTAGATGTAAAAAAGCCAAGCGGTACCTCGGTTGCTTTAGATGTAAAAAAGCCAAGCGGTACATTGGCTTATCGATTTCTAAAACGGCTTTTCGATTTTGTTTTCAGCCTTTGCGCGAGTGTGGTACTGCTAATTCCAGTGGCCATTGTGTGTGCGTTCATTTGTCTTGAATCGCCCGGAAACCCGTTGAACGCACAGAAGCGCGTCGGCAAGGGCGGTAAGACTATCAGGATCCTTAAGCTTCGCAGCATGGTCGCCGACGCCGGCAACGTGCAGAAGTATCTGAGCTCTGAGCAGCTTCATCAGTGGGAAGTCGAGCGCAAGGTCGACGATGATCCTCGCATTACCAAGGTTGGCCAGTTCATTCGCAAGTGCTCTATTGACGAGATGCCGCAGTTCCTGAACGTGCTGAACGGCGACCTTTCTGTCATCGGACCGCGCCCCATTACAAGAGACGAACTTGAACAGCACTTTACCGATGAGGAAAAGGCTGAACTGCTCTCTGTTCAGCCCGGTATTACGGGCCTGTGGCAGGCCACCGACCGCAACGCCGCGACCTTCGAGAGCGGCCTGCGACAGAAGATCGAACTCCAATACGTGCGAAACCGCTGCTTCAGTATGGACTGGAAATGCTTCACTGGCACCTTCGGTGCCATGTTTGGCAAGAAGAGGACGGGGCGATAGTTGGACGTCTCCGTTATCATTCCGACTCTTAATGCTGAATGCGAAATTGAAGAACTCTTAGTGGCTCTCGAGCGTCAGTCCTTGCGTCCGATGGAAATATTGGTTGTAGATTCCGCATCTAATGACAACACAGTGCCTGTGGTCAAAATGCACGGGGGGATTCACCTGTTGCAAATCGAACGCTGCGACTATAACCATGGTGCAACAAGGGATATGGCCCTGAGAGCAACGACAGGTGACTTCGTTTGCTTTCTCACCCAAGATGCACTTCCGGCTTCCGACGATTATCTTGAGCGGCTCGTCACCCCCATGGTTAGGGACCCAAGTGTCGCCTTGGTTAGCGGCAGGCAGCTGCCCAAGGCGGATGCCCGCCGTTTCGAGCAGCTGGTCCGCAGCTTCAATTATCCCGATTCTCCCTCCGTCCGCTCAAAAAGCGATCTCGAGAAATTTGGCATCAAGACGTTCTTTGCCTCTGACTCTTGTTCGGCTTATAGGCGGACGGCATATCTCGACTGCGGCGGATTCGAGCGCGTCAACACCAACGAGGACATGCTCATGGCCGCTAGGTTCGTAGCATCGGGCCTGAAGGTCGCATATGAGCCGGGCGCTGAGGTTTATCACTCCCACAATCTGACCCCCAGCCAGCAGTTCGCGCGCAATCGCGCTGTAGGTATGTTCCTGGAGTTGCACTCAGACGACCTTATGCACGCGAGCGAGATAGGTGAGGGCGGTCGACTGGTCAAGGCAGTCTCCTCGCAACTTCTTCGGGAAGGGAACCTGGCCGAGTTCATCGCCTTCGGAGTTGACTGTTGTGCCCGCCTTATCGGAAACCGAGTCGGCCGCAGGGCCGCGAGAAGAGAAAGACGTTAGCCGATGAAAGGCATCATCCTCGCCGGCGGGTCCGGC
>CABVCJ010000140.1 GCA_902496845.1 uncultured Collinsella sp. | reverse complement strand
GCACCTGTGCCTGCCCAACGCCCAGGACGTGCTCGATGGCCTCATGGCCACCAAGATCGCCGCACACGCCGCCGACATCGCCAAGAAGGTGCCGCACGCCCGCGACATGGATGACAAGATAGGCCAGGCACGCCGTAAGCTCGACTGGGACGCCATGTGGAAGTGCGCGCTCGACCCGGTCACCGGCAAGAAGCGCTACGAGGAATCCCCCGCCGCCACCGAGGGCACTTGCACCATGTGTGGCAAGATGTGCGCCGTCCGCACCGTCAACAAGGTGTTCGAAGGCACGACGATCGACCTCGGTATTGAGGACTAGCCTTATCGCCGCGATCGCCTATGGGCTCGCCGCAGCACCTGCCAATTGTTAACCTGTGAACATTTGCTTCCATTTGCGTAAAAATTGCATCTCGCGCCCGGGTTCGGCATATCGCCGGCCTGGGCCTCTTTACAATGCGGGGTAAAAGACCCATTTGAATCCGACCAGACAAGGGAGCGAACATGGATCGCAGCAAGGTACCTGCCGTTCTATCCATCGCGGGATCCGATTCCAGCGGCGGTGCCGGCATTCAGGCCGACATCAAGACCATCACGGCGCACCGCCTGTATGCCGAGACGGCCATCACAGCCATCACAGCGCAAAACACACTGGGCGTTACCGCCGTGCAGAACATCTCCCCGGATATTGTCGCGGCGCAGATCGATGCCGTTTTTGACGATATTCGACCCAGCGCCGTCAAGATCGGCATGGTTTCCTCTGCCGAGATTATCGAGGTTATCGCCGACCGCTTGAGCGCCTGGGACGCACAAAATATCGTCGTCGACCCCGTCATGGTCGCCACCTCGGGTGCTCGCCTCATTGCCGAGGATGCCGCTGAGGCACTCACCCGCCGCCTGTTCCCGCTGGCGACCGTTATCACGCCCAACATTCCCGAGGCCATGGCGCTGCTCGATTATGAGGTCGATTCCGAGCGCACGCAGCAAAATGCCGCCATGCTTCTCACCCGTCGCTTTGGCTGCGCGTCTCTCGTTAAGGGCGGGCATTTTGTCAACGAGGCCAACGATGTGCTAGCAGAGCCCGCGCCGCTCGATGACGAGGGCAACCATCTGGGCGATCCGCTCACCACGTGGTTCCGCCACAAGCGCATCGAGACCGGCAACACGCACGGTACTGGCTGTACGCTTTCGTCCGCCATCGCCTGCGCGCTGGCCCAGGGCATGGATCTTGCCGATGCCGTCAACGCCGGCAAGGCCTACCTAACGGGTGCTCTCGCCGCCGGCTTTGACATGGGCAAAGGCTCCGGCCCCGTTAACCATATGTGGCAGTATTAAGACTCGCAGTTCAAAACCACCGCAAAGGGGACAGGCACCTTTGCGGTGGTTCCCACAAACGTCTCGATCCGTAACAGTTAGAGTCCATTTTTCGGCCCACCTGTTACAGATTGAGACATTCAAATTCCGCTCAGGAGATAATCTCGATCTGTAACAGTAACTCGGCGAAATCGACCCTAGATGTTACAGATCGAGACAAACGACCGATATCGACCTAAATAATCTCAATCTGTAACATCTAGCCCGTTTTCGGCCTTACAGCTGTTACAGATCAAGACAAACCAACGAAACAAGCCACCGCAAGGGGAACTTTTGTACTGCTTTGGGCCGTACTACTCTCCGATCATCTCTTTGAGCTTGGCTGCCACGGCATGGCCGAGGCTCTCGTGGCTTTCCGGCATCATGTGCAGATAATCGATATCGCCCGGCTCGGCAAAATCGGCGGCATTCAAAAAGTCGCAGCCAAACTGTTCGGCAACATACGCATAGTATTCGGCAAAATGCTCCGAGGCCTCGACGGAGTGCTCGTCAAAGTCGGTCATGTACACATCGGCGATCTGCGGTTTAATCTTGATAGGCGCCATCAGCAGAATACGCGGGCAGGGCGCGGCTTCGGTCCAGGGAAACGCGTGGACGGTGCGAATCAGCGCCATGGCACCGTCAGCGATATCGGCAGCCCCCACGCTAAAGACCGTCTTGCAGTCGTTGGTGCCCAGCATGATCACGATTGCGTCCAGCGGCTTATGAGCTTCGAGCAGCATCGGCAGCGCGCGAATGCCGTTGAGGTTGGTGTCCAGATGGCACATATCGTCGCGCACCGTCGTGCGACCATTTAGGCCTTCCTCAATCACATGCCAACCCTCACCCAGGTCACGCTGCACCACACCGCACCAGCGCACATCCTGCGCATAGCGCACTGCGGTGCCGTCGCGCATACCTGCCGGATCATAGCCATAGGTGTTGCTGTCACCAAAGCACAAAACGTTTTTCATCTTGAGCTCCCCATTCCGTAAAAAGCCGACGGGGGCGATCCCTCCCGTCGGCTTGGCATATCACATCGCACGCACCGCCTACAGGTACTTGCGCCAGTCGTCCTCGTCCTCATCGTCCTCGGCTGCCGCCTGGGCCTGCTCGGCGG
>CABVCJ010000139.1 GCA_902496845.1 uncultured Collinsella sp. | reverse complement strand
GGCGGCACGAGCGGCTGCGGCGCGGGCGGCAACCTGGGCATAGGACTCCTCGTTGCGCTCGGGGAAGTTTGCCAGCACGTGCTCGAACTTGGCAAAATCCTCGTCCCAGCGCGTAGAGGGCACGGCAAAGAAGACCTGCTTGACCTTGAAGTCGCCCGATGCGAGCTCCTTGCGGAAGAGCTCGGCCACGGCCTCGGCGTCAAAGCCGTTGTTCTCGCAGCCCCAAGCACCCAGTACGAGCTTCTCGCGGCCCAGCTCATCGCAGATAGCAAGCACAAAGCGAATGCGGTCGCGCAGGGCGTCAAGCAAGGCATCGTCGCTCACGCGGTACTCCTGGCGGGCACGCTTGACGTTAGGCGCGGCGGCGACGATTACATCGGCATAGGCGTGCACATGCTTGCGGTCGAAGCGCACCGCGGGCACCACCAGCGCACGGTTGCGGTACAGCTCACAGTTGATGTTGCGGCGACGGTTCTCGCCGTACCATTTACGCTGCTTATCGAGGACATTGTACAGGTACGAATCGGCGCACAGCGTGGCCTCCTGGCCCAGATAGCCCTGGATGTAGCCACCGCCCGGATTGGTGAACGAGGCAAAGGCAAGCACAGCCATGTCGCAGAACTGCGCGTAGCCTCGACCGTTATCCAGAATGGCCTGCGTGGCAGAGGCGTCGAGCACGGTGACCTCGGGCAGGGCCGGAGCGGGCTCCTCGGCGGCAGGCGCGGGCTCGGCTTCGGTGGCCTCCTCGACGGGCTCGGGCGCCACCTCGGCATCGACCGCAGCCTCGACCTCAACGGCCTCGACCTCGGCAGCCCCGACGTCCTCGGCAGCTTGCCCCTCAGCAGCCGCTGCCTTCTGGACCTTGGCCTTCATCGCCGCGACAAAACCGGCAGGCATACCATCGAACTCGCGCACGCCGGCAAGCGAACGCTCGATGTCCTTGGCGCAGGCCTCGGACACAGCCGTCACATGGCGCTCGGCGGCCTTGGCACGCGCCTCACGCTTGGGATTGGGCTGACCCGCTCGGTTGGACCTGCGGTTACGGTTCCTGCTGTCGACGTCTGCCATACATGGCCACCTTTCCTGTCGCTGCCGCTATCGGCTTTTCCCATCCATGATACCCCGCCGCGCACAAAAAAGACGGTCCCGAAGGACCGCCTTTCGCATCGTTTTACCGTGTCCGGCAGGAAGCATCGCAATGTCGCGCTTTAATCGCGACGGCCGAGGATGTTCAGAATGCGCAGGAACACGTTGATAATATCGACGAACAGGTTAGAGGCCATAAGCACGGCGTTGGGCAGCGTGGGCGGCACCGTCGTTGCCACATAGGTGTCGTAGCCGATGAAGCCGGCGAACACCACAATCACGATCAGGTCGGTGATGGACTGCGAAACGCCCATGAACATCAGCACGATCTCGACCAGAATCGTGGCAAGCAGGATGCCAAAACCAATGCCATACACACGCTGGAAGAACTTGGGGAAGGTCACGCCCAGCGCACCAAAGACAAAGGTGATGGCGGCCGTGGCGATAAAGGCGGTGTTAATGGTAGGCAGGTCGTAGTTTGCAAGACCAAACGACGCCGTCAGACCAAAGGTGCTCGCAAAGACCACGTAGCCCACGAGCGACAGGCCCACGGACTGTTTGCTGGCAGCAGCCGACATCATGACCATGCCGACGATGGTCAAAATAAATGAGCCAAAGACCAGCGGCAAAGCGGCGCCGCTCATCATCATGCGCGCAAACGACATGGTGCTCGTAAAATAGGCGCCGGCGCCCATGGCGCAAAAGCCCAAAAAGATCAGGGCAGACATGACAAGGTTGTACGCGCGCGGCGACATCTCCTTGGCGCGGCTTGCGCCGGTCTCGATGGGGCCGTTCTGATAGCCCTGGATATCGTTCATAATTTCGTCCTTTCAAAAGCACCGCGACGGCGCCGTAGCTGACAAGTTTCCTGCCATTGTACCCGAACGCCACGCGTTCTTACCTGCGACGCTCGCTCTCGAGTGTTCGGTCGAACGCCCACACCCACCAACGCATCAGATGAGTCTGCGAGCCATCCGGTCGCTCGCGTGCCTGTTCTTCCAGATACAGTTCGGTCGCATGTCCACCAAAACGAACCTTATAAGTCGCCGTACGAATGCCGTGAACCGTCAGGCCAAAACCGGTAGACGAGACAATCTCGTCAATCGTAAAGCAGCGACCGTCAACCCAGCAGACGGTAACCGGCACAACCTGTCCGCCCGCGAGGATGCGAGCCACGACGTCCACATACTGCTTGTGTACGCGCCGAGTTTTGCCGTCTGTCTGTCGATATTCCATGCCTCCTATTATCGAACGCATGTTTGTATGTTGTAAAGCGAACAGACTGTGGTTTTGGAGTGTCGTAGTAATCGCACGTGTCCGCATGGCGTGTTAGCAAAAAGAACACCCGCGGTCAACAGGGCAAATATTCAATTTTAGTGCCAAAAAGTTCACTTCTCCCATCAGAACTCGGTAAAGAGACCCGCAGGAGGTG
>CABVCJ010000138.1 GCA_902496845.1 uncultured Collinsella sp. | reverse complement strand
ACGTCGTCGATTACGGCACCCGAAAGCGAGGTGACGACCGCCACGCGCGAGCAGAACACCGGGATGCGGCGCTTGCGTGCTTCGTCCATCAGGCCCTCGCGGCGTAGCTTTTCGGCCAGTTGCGCCACTTGTTGACGCAGTAGACCCTCCCCCGCCAGCGAAAACGAGCGGGCGACAAAGCTCATGCGACCCGTGGCCTTATAGAGATTGAAGCTGCCCTTAAAGCTCACCTGCATACCGTCGCGCAAATCGAAGGTGCGCTTGAGATAGGCGCCCTTCCAGATGATGCAGTCAACGGCTGCCGAGTCGTCCTTAATCTGGAAGTAGCAGTGGCCGCTTCGGGCATTGGGGCCACGGAAGCCCGTGACCTCGCCCAGGACACTCAGCTGCGGAATGGCATCGAGCGCACCGGCGGCGATCTCCACCGCCTGGCTCACGCTGAGCTCCTTGCGCTCCTGCTCGTCCGAACCGTCAAACTCGGCGGAAACGGCATTGCCGGTTAGATTCCAGCCTGCCACGCAGCCTCCTTTCGTTATCGTGCACAAAGGCTCCGGCCCTGCGCAAATTCAAGTCCAACACATAGTACAGCGCCGCGGGGACACGAATCCCCGCGGCGCCCAACGACCCAATTTGTTATCGATCGGAGTTTCTGTTGTAGCGAACCATAAGGTAGAGCAGCTGAATGATCGAAGTCAGCGCTGCGGCCACATAGGTAAGCGCGGCCGCCGTCAGCACCTTCTTGGCGCCGTTGACCTGCTTGGAACTCATACCCGACTGCTCGATGTACGCCACGGCACGTCGGCTAGCGTCAATCTCGACCGGCAACGTAACGAGCTGGAACAGCACGCTAAACGAGAAGAAAATCAACGCGAGGGTCGTGAGCCCGGCAATGTTCATAAACAGGCCCAAGAGCAACACGATGGTCCAGGTGTTCTGGGTAAAGTTAACGACCGGAACCAGGGCGGTGCGCACTTTCATCATGGCGTAACCGCTTTGACGCTGGGCGGCGTGGCCCGCCTCGTGGCAGGCGACGGCAACGCTTGCGACCGACCCGCCCGAACGGTTGGCGTCCGAGAGATACAGGTTGTTATCCTGCGGGTTGTAGTGGTCGGTGAGCTCACCAGCCACGCCCTTGATACCCACGGCGTTGCAACCGTTGGCGTCGAGCATGCGGCGAGCGACCGTGGCACCCGTGTCGCCGTCCGAGCGAACCTTGGACCAGGTCTTGTACGTCGAGTTGATATAGCTCTGCGCCGCAAGACCAAGCACTGTACAAACAAGAACAACCAGCAGGTACAGCGGGTCGATGCCAAAGCCGTAACCATAGTAATAGGGCATGCGAATTCCTCCGAATCGAGTTACACGTTGGAGGCATTCTACCCACTCAGCTGGCAAGCAAATCAGCATCGATGTTTTGGCACCGTCAGCGAAAACGGTCGAAAGCGAGCAAGGTGACGTGAAAGAGAAGCGACGCGTACTTTGGTACGCGAGCGACGATTGAACGTCAGATTGCCGCTCTCGGCCGTTTGCAGCGTCGAGCTGTTAGGCGGTTTGGTAAAACCGCGTAACTATATACCTACAGGAGCTCGATTTTGCCGTCTTTCACGGTGAGTCCCATGTTGCCCGAGAGCAGATCGTCCAGGCGCGAGCCCACGAGCTCAAAACGCCAGCCTTCGCGCAGGGGACTTTGCTCAGGATGCTCAATGTAGTCGGCCAGGTCATCGCGCGAGGCAATGACCGAGGTCGCCACGCCCGAGCGCTCGGCAACTAGGCGAATAAGCGCATACATAAGGTCAGTCACGCTCTCCAGCTCCGGCGAAATCTGACGATGTCCGCGCACCAAGAGCGGCAGGCGATCGTGCGGACAGCTCGCTCCGCGCTTGATGGCCATGAGCGCGCCGTCCACGTCGCGCTCCCCCAGCTGGTCGGTGCCGCGGATGCTACGGAACTCCTCAACACGCACGGGATTGCGCTTAACCAGGGCCAGCAGTGTATCGTCGGACATAACCCACTTGCGCGGGATGTTGCGCCGCTCAGCGCGGTCCTCACGCCAGGCAGCAAGCTCGCGCGCAATGCCCAGCTGATGGCGGCTGCACGAGTTGATGCGCTTGACCTTGCGGAACGCTTCGTGGCGGTCGGCGCGGTAGTGCGACTCGTCGGCCAGAGGACGCAACTCGTCGAGCACCCAATCCACGCGGCCCAGCTCGCGCAGACGGCTCATCATCTCGGTATAGGCAACGATCAGATACTTGACGTCATCGATCGCGTACTCAATCTGCTTGTCGGTCAGCGGGCGGCGCGACCAGTCGGTCAGCGACTCGGTCTTGGGCAGTGATACGCCGCAGAACGTCTGAACGAGCGCACCATACGAAATCTGCTGGCGCTCTCCCAAAAAGGCGGCGGCAACCTGCGTGTCAAAAATCGGTCGCGGCAGTGCGCCCACGGTATGGAGCATAACTTCCATGTCCTGCGAGCAAGCATGGAATACCTTGACCACGCCCTCGTCAGCCATAAGCTCGGCCAAGGGAGACAGGTCGTCGATCGCCAGCGGATCGACAGCGACACTCTCGGCGGGGGTGGCA
>CABVCJ010000137.1 GCA_902496845.1 uncultured Collinsella sp. | reverse complement strand
ACCTTCCCTCAACGCGACCCTGCGAAGCCGTGAGCGAGGAGGGAAGGTAGTCCGGCCCTCCCGGCCCAGCTCACGCTAGCACCACGCGCTAGTAGTTCACCACCTGCTCCTCAAAGTACGCCTTCGGGTGGTTGCACACCGGGCACACCTCGGGCGCCTCGGCACCAACATGCAGGTGTCCGCAGTTCAGGCACTTCCACACCTTTACGCCCTCGCGCTCAAACACCTCGCCCGATTCAATGCGCTCGACGAGCTTGTTATAGCGCTCTTCGTGGGCCTTCTCGACAGCGGCGACGCCGCGGAACTTCTCGGCGATCTCGGCAAAGCCCTCCTCCTCGGCGGTCTTGGCAAACTCGTCATACATCGTGGTCCACTCGTAGTTCTCGCCCGCGGCGGCGTCGCGCAGGTTGTCCAGAGTGCCCGGAACGGCGCCATCGTGCAGATACTTAAACCACAGCTTGGCATGCTCGGACTCGTTGCCCGCCGTCTCGGCAAAGATATTCGAGATCTGAACGTAGCCGTCCTTTTTGGCCTTGGATGCATAGTAGCGATACTTGGTGTGTGCCTGGGACTCACCGGCAAAAGCAGTCTCGAGGTTCTTCTTGGTCTGAGAGTTCTCAAAATCCATAGGTGTACTTCCCTTCAACACGTGCCGCCCATAGGCTTTGAGCGGCCCTGTCTTTAGGATGCCCCCATGCCGAGAATTTAAACCTTATAATCCTGTTCTTCAGATTCGAGCGAGCTATACACTCAGCCAACGATCGCCCTCGGAGCGGCAAAAGCCCTCGCGCTCCAGATCGGCAAGGATGCTTGCGACCAGCTCGTGCTCGACCGGCTCGCGGCCCGCTGCCGCCTCCATTTCGTTGACACCCGCCACGGCCTCGGCGAGTGTGATGCCCGCCGGCCGCCCATCGCGCGCCGCCAGCAGCATGCGCACAATATGAGCGCGCTTTTGACGGCGTGAGCCCTCAAACTTGGACTGACGGCTATAGCTCGCCGAGCGCCTGGACGGATTGGGCAGCGTCTTCTTAAGATACGCGCCATAATCCAGCAGCGCGTAATACCATGCGCGCGGTGTGTCGGCATCGTCGAGCGGCACGGCAAAGGGAGCGATCTCATCCGCCGTCGCACCGGGAGCTGCCGGACAGGCGGCCTGAATCAACGGCACCAGCTCGCGATCGGGAACGGCCGGCACATCGGGAAAGAAATGATGCAGAAAGACCGTGCGCACGTTGGTCTCCAGATACACGCCCGGTAGATCGAACGCAAACGATCGGATGCCCTGCGCCGTCGCCGGGCCAATACCGGGCAGGGCGACCAAGTCGCGCGTCTCACGTGGAAACTCCCCGTCCCAGTCCTCTACAACGCGCTGGGCGGCCTTGTGAAGTGCCAGAGCGCGTCGGTTGTAGCCCATCCCCTGCCAAGCGTCCAAAACATCGGAAGGAGCGGCCTGAGCGAGCGCCTGTACGGTCGGAAAGCGGTCGAGCCACGCGGGCATACGCGTCTCCACACGCGGCACCTGCGTTTGCTGCAGCATAACCTCGGAAAGCCAAATAATGTACGGGTCGCGCGTGCGGCGCCACGGAAGGTCGCGATAACGCAGGACCCCTTCCGAACGAATCATCGAACGAAAGGGGTCCTGAATCATGACTATGCTCCTTATGCGGCGCTATTCCTCCCGGCAAGCGCACGCACAGGTGGCGTACTCGGGAAACGCATCGCGGTCGGCGAACTTGGAATCGACGGCCGGGAACTGGCGGTGAGCGACGATATCGCCCAGCGAAACGGAATCGAGGTAGTCGCGCATCAGCGCTTGAGCTCCGGCCCACAGGGGATGATAACAGCACGTGCCCATGCGTGCACAGTCGCCATCGGGCGCAGTGCAATCGTTCATGACCATGGGGCCCTGAACGGCTTCAACGACCTGGCGGATGGTGACATCGTCGGGGCTGACCTTAAGACGCATGCCGCCATGGACGCCACGCAGGCTCTCCACAATACCGGCCTGAACCAAACCATGCTGAATCGAACGGGCAAACGAATACGGGACATTGACCTCTTCGGCGGCGGTGCGAACAGAAAGCAGACGCTCCGGGTCCTCGGCAAGCATCGCGAGCATGCGAAGGGCGTAATCAGTCTTCCTCGATATGTCCATTTTTCCCCTTTCAAGGAATAGGAACAGCTCGAACGAGCTCCGGAGCCGAGCTTGCGTCGAGACACCAATGACCGTATGGACGCCCATATAGCAAAACGGGTGCCCACTGAATGCCGTGTTTGAAGCCTCTTGCATCAAAAACGGCCCATAGTGCAATTTAGTATAACATAACCCCCCCTGCTTCGTTGAACAGGTGTTGTGCAACAAACGCCTTGTTTGAACACAGGTCTCAAACGGAGCTTGTCCGGGAATTGGAAGGATTTGGTTTTGGGCAAAAGGAGCCGATGGGATCAAGGTCCTATCAAACGCAAAAAGCCACGTCCGAAGACGTGGCTTTAATTGCGTTGGCGGGAAGTACGGGGCTCGAACCCGCGACCTCCGACGTGACAGGCCGGCGCTCTAACCAAACTGAGCTAACTCCCCAGGCAGTCGTTCGCGTTTGTTTCCGCTCGCGTGCGCTGCGGGGATTAGTATACACAGAAGTCTGTCCGGTGCGCAACAACTTTTTTGAAAATATTTTTTGGGCCCTCCGGGAGGGTCTCCGGGGCCGGCTGGCGCGGGTTAAGTTTGCTGCTCTACAGTCCTGCGCAAGACGGAAAGCACATTAAGTGCTT
>CABVCJ010000136.1 GCA_902496845.1 uncultured Collinsella sp. | reverse complement strand
TCACCGCCACGGGACGGTCGTCGTCATCACGCGCGAAGGCACGCGTAGACGAGCGATGCTCCAAGATGTCCAGCACCGCATTGCCCGTGGTCTCGACCGGATAACCGCCCGCGTCCATGCCAGCGCCCACGTCGCCCGCACTCGTCATACAAACCCGCTCGTTCATCGCCTCATCCTCGCCAATTCTTTAAGAAGCCTTTACGTTTCCGTGTAATTCCCGTCCATTATCGCGCAGGTCGCCACTACATTGCGCCACGCCGCCGCACATGCGCGTTAATATGGCTGGTTGTTGTGCGCAGCCCGCAAATGCAGCGCATATTTAGGTAACAATCGGGTAAACCCCCGCTTTCGTAGGTTTTAAGTTTGTGAGGAGTCTCAGCATGTTCGCTGCCGCCATCTCGCTCGTCGGTCTTGCGGCGACCGTCTACCTTGTCTTGCGCGAGGCCAAGGCCATTCGCGCTCAGTCGGGCACCGTCACCAAGGGCGCCTTCGCCTGGAGCGTCGCCTTCGGCCTGTTCCAGCTCTTTTTGACCGTCTGGGGCGCCATTGGCCTCGTCGCCCAAAACGAGCCGCTCGCCTTTGTGATGCTCATCCTGACCAATGCCATCCTCACCGGCTGCGCCTGGGCCAGTATCGCCCGCGACCGCATCGCCCCGCGCGTCTTTGCGTTCGCCTCGGCCGATGCGCCCGCCCCCACCGGCAAGCTCGCTCGTTTGCGCGGCGCCTTTGTGGGCAAACCGCTCGTCGCCGCCGTCCTGTGCCTGCTGCTCGCCGGCGTCTTTGCGCTGCTGGGCATGGAGGTCTCGTCCAACCACGACTTTACCTGGGTCTACCCCCTGTGCATCCTGCTCGAGTGGGCCATCATCACCACGCTCATGGCCGGCCTGTTCTTCCTGTTCCAGCGCCACGGTGCAGCTCCCGCGGTCCTGGCCTTTGCCCTCTTTGTCCTGGGCATTGCCGAGTTCTTCGTCATCACGTTTAAATCCATGCCCATCCAGCCGGGCGACCTTTCGGCCATCTCCACCGCCGCCGCGGTCGCCGGCACCGGCTACACCTTCTCCATCTCGCTGTTCTGCGTGCTGTCCATGGGCTTTACCGCCATCGCTATGCTGCTGTGCGAGTACGCCGGCCTGGTGGCACCGCACCGTCAGAAGGGCGCCGCCAACGCCAAGCGCATCCTGCTCACCAACCTGCTCGTCGCCGTGCTGTGCCTGGGCGGTGTGACCGCACACGTCACGCTCATCGACTACTACAACACCCTCGGCATCACTGTCTACACCTGGCGCCCGCTCGAGAGCTACTGGCGCGAGGGCTACCTGCCCGCTTTCATTAGCGCAGCGCAGTCCATCAAGCCGCCCAAACCCGCCGACTACTCCGTCGACGATGCCAAGGCCACACTCAAAAAGTACGCCAAGGCCTACGACAAGTCCGAGGCCGCCAAAAGTGACGAGCGCGCCGCCGCAAAGGAGCAGTTCGACAGCGAGAAGCCCACGGTCATCGCCATCATGAACGAGACCTTCTCGGACCTGTCCATCTACCAGAACATGCGCGCCGGCTACGAGGGCCCGCAGTACTTTAAGAACCTGTCCAACTGCCTCAGCCGCGGCAAGCTCTATGTGAGCGCCTACGGCGGCGGTACCGCCAATACCGAGTTTGAGTTTATGACCGGCAACTCCATGGCCAACCTGGGCTCGGGCGTGTACCCCTACACCATCTACAACATGGAAACGACCGGGAATCTGGCAGAACAGTTCAAATCGCTCGGCTATTCCACCACGGCCATGCACCCCAACCACGCCACCAACTGGAACCGCGAGAACGTCTACAAGGACTTTGGCTTTGACCAGTTCCTGTCCATCAACGACTTCCAGGGCGCCGACACCCTGCGCGGCATGGTGACCGACCAGGCGACCTACGACAAGATTCTTGAGCTGCTCGACCAGAACGCCGATCCGCAGTTTATCTTCGACGTGACCATGCAGAACCACTCGGGCTACGACACGGGCCTGCTGCCGGTCGACAAGCAGATGCACCTGAACATCGACACGACCGATCTGGACGCCAAGACCATCGAGGACGGCACGCTGTCCGATGTCGACGAGTACGTCTCGTGCATCGAGCAGTCCGACCAGGCGCTGCGCTACTTCCTCAACGCCTTGAGCAAGCTCGACCGCAAGGTGGTCGTGGTGTTCTGGGGCGATCACCAGCCGTTCTTCCCGTCCAAGTTCAACGATAAGTGGTTTACCGGCGAGGACGACGCCACGCATCAGGAGCGTCTGTGGCAGACCGACTACATCATCTGGGCCAACTACGACGTTGCCGGTTGCAACCAGACGAGTGAGGTCGACGACCTGTCCACCAACTATCTGTCCACCCAGCTGATGCAGCTGATCGGCGCACCGCTGACCGACTACCAGAAAGCGCACATGACGCTGCGCGAGTCGCTGCCCGCCATCAACTCCGTCGGCTACGAGGACGCCAGCCTGCGCTGGGCGCTTTCCTCCAACGTCACCGGTGACGACGCCGCTGCAGCAGCCGCCACCAAGGCACGCGAGGATTACGCCAAGATGCAGTACTACGAGATGTTCCGCGACGGAAAGAACGTGTACACCGAGCACTTCCAGACCGAGGCCAACGAGACCGACCCCAACCTGGCACCGGGTACAACCAAGATCAAGTAGCGGGTCTGTATCCCGGTTCGTCTGCCCGGCCGGCGCGGAATGTAAGATTCCCTGCTCGGGCAGTCCTGCTCGCACGGAGAGCACATTAAGTGCTCTCCGGCTCGTGCGGAACTCGCGA
>CABVCJ010000135.1 GCA_902496845.1 uncultured Collinsella sp. | reverse complement strand
AAAATGCTCACGCATTTTCTCAGCTTCGCACCCTGCCGGGTTCGATTCCCGTCGCCCGGCACGCTTATGAAAACGGCTCTGGCACCAAATGGAGCCAAAGCCGTTAAAACTATCCTATGGAGCGGGCGACGGGAATCGAACCCGCGTCATCAGCTTGGAAGGCTGGGGTTCTACCATTGAACTACGCCCGCAAGATATGGTCGGGACGACAGGATTTGAACCTGCGACATCCTGCTCCCAAAGCAGGCGCGCTACCAAACTGCGCCACGTCCCGAAGGTGTTGAGCAGCTAAGGTCTAGACCTTGCGTGTCCCAAAGCGAAGGAAATTATAGGGGAGACTTCGCACCTGTGCAAGCGACGATACCCTAGCTCCTCGAATGTGCGACAAACTGGCTATGGGCCAGGCCGATCACAAACGCCACCACGGCGACTGGCGCCCACGCGGCACCGATATCCGCCAGGGGCAATGCATCGAACGGCAGCCACGCGCCCGCAAAGAACGCGTCGCGAACCGAGGTGATCACACTCTGCACGGCAACCACGCCGCCGACCCAGACCCACACCTGCGGATGAGCGTCGCAAAAGCCGTGCACCAGGCCCATCAGTACCAGCACGATGGCGACGGGATACAAGGCGTTGAGCATGGGCACCGAGAACATGAGGATCATGTCGAGGCCCACGTTGGAGAGCACGCACGAAAACGCCGCGAACACAAAGGCGAGAATCGCAAAGGGACGGCGCATAGCCTCCTCGGAGGCCTCCGCTCCCCCTTTAACCACATACGTCTCGCAGAAGTAACGCGAGCAGCAGCTGATGAGGCCGATGCACACGTTCATGCAGGCAAGGAAAAAGATCGCAAAGACCACGACCGTGCCGGCAAGGCCAAAGTGCATGGAGGCCGAACGGGCGAGAATGGCGGCGCCGTTGGTAGCGTCGGGCATCACGGTGCCGAGCTGCATACCGGCAAGGCCCAAGCCGCAGTAGATGACGGCCATGAGCACGCCGGCGATCACACCGGAACGCGAAATCTCGAAGGCTACCCGCTTGTCATCGGTAACACCCAGCTCGTGGATGGTCTCGGCGATGATGATGCCGAAGGCGAGCGACGCGAGCAGGTCCATGGTCTGATAGCCGGTCAAAAAGCCCCGCACGGCGGCACCGGCATTGTAGGGAGCCTGCGGCGCGGCAGCGGGACCCAGCGGCGAGATCACGGCGGCGCCCACAACCAGCACAATGAGCGCAATGAGCGCGGGGCCCGTAATGCGACCGAGCACGCGCGTGATGACGCCCGGACGCAGTGTAAGCGCAAACGCGACCACGAAGAACCCGATGGCAAACACCAGGCGAGCCGTGCCGAGCGAAACGCCCTCAGGCAGCAGCGGCACCAGCATCTCGAAGGCCGTGGAACTCGTGCGCGGAATAGCCAGACACGGGCCGATGGCCAGATACACCGCCGCGACAAAGAACTCACCAAACTTGGGGTGCACGCGGCCGGCAAGCTCGCGCGCCGTTCCGGCAAGCGCCACGGCGATAAAGCCCATGACGGGCAGCCCGATGGCTGCAATCAGAAAGCCGAGCATGGCGACCGGCGTGGCAGAACCTGCCTGCAGCGCCAGCAGCGGCGGAATAATGAGGTTGCCGGCGCCAAAGAGCATCGAGAACAGGGCGATGCCGACGGTGACGACATGGTCGGAGCGCAGACCGCGCGGGGCGGATGAAGCCATGGGACCACCTTTCGAATCGAAACAAAAACGGGACGGGCAAAAACACCCGTCCCGCAAGTATAAACGGTCCAGCAGCTTTAGCAGGCTAAATCGCACAGAGCATCGACAGCCGTGTCGACTTCTTCGGTCGTGTTGAAATACCCAAACGAGAAGCGGACGACGCCCTGGCGCTCGGTCCCCAGCGCACGATGCATGAGCGGAGCGCAATGGGCGCCGGGGCGCGTCGCAATCCCCCACCCTTGCATGAGCGCGTCCGAGATCTCGGCAGAGTCGATATCGCCCACGTTGAGAGACACGATCGCCGAGCGCGCGGGTTGGTCAAACGCACCGTAGAGCTTAATCCCGGGAATCTCGCGAACGCCGGCGAGGAAGCGCTCGGCAAGTGCGCGCTCGCGTGCCGCAATCGCCTCGACCCCACCCTGGGCCTCGATAAAGTCGAGACCAGCGGAAAGGCCCGCGATGCCGTGACCGTTGAGCGTGCCCGCCTCCAGACGCGTGGGCCACTCAAGTGGCTGCAGCGTATCGAAGCTGTGCACGCCCGTGCCGCCCATGGCCCACGGAGCCACGTCAATGCCCTCCGCCACGGCCAGGCCGCCGGTCCCCTGCGGACCCATGAGTCCCTTGTGGCCGGTAAAGCACACGACGTCGAGCCCCATGGCCTGCATATCGATATGCGCCGTGCCGGCAGACTGCGAGGCATCGACGATCACGAGCGCACCGGCCGCATGGGCCATGGCGGCTACGCGTGCAATGTCGACCGAGTTGCCGGTCACATTGGAGGCGTGCGTCACCACCACGACACGTGTGCCCGGCGTGACCAGCTGCTCGAGCTCGTCGTAGTCGAGCGCGCCGTTCGCGTCGCAGCCCGCATGCTCAACGGTCACGCCCCGCTCTGCCGCCAGGCGGTTAAGCGGGCGCAGCACGGAGTTGTGCTCGAGCACCGTCGTGGCCACACGGTCGCCGGGGCGCACCACGCCATTAATGGCGGTGTTGAGCGCCGCCGTGGAGTTGGGCGTAAAGCACACATGGTCCGCCCTCGGGCAACCCAAAAGGCGCGCGAGCTTGGCACGGCAAGCGTGAATCGTACGAGCGGCATCGAGCGCACCCGACGTGGCACCGCGCCCAGCATTA
>CABVCJ010000134.1 GCA_902496845.1 uncultured Collinsella sp. | reverse complement strand
AGGCCGGCTCGCTGGTGACGCCCGAGCACCTGCGCTTTGACTTCACGCACTTTGAGGCCCTGTCCTCCGAGCAGCTCAAGGCTGTTGAGGACCTGGTCAACCAGCAGATCTTTGCATCTAAGCCGGTCGTGACCCGCGTCATGGGCATCGACGAGGCCAAGGCCGCCGGCGCCGTCGCCCTGTTTGGCGAGAAGTATGGCGACGTCGTCCGCGTCGTTTCCGTGGGCGCCGAGGACCAGCCGTTCTCACGCGAGCTCTGCGGTGGTACGCATGCTGCCAACACTGCCGAGATCGGCCTGTTCAAGATTATCTCCGAGTCCTCCACGGGCTCGAACGTCCGCCGTATCGAGGCCGTTACCTCTAAGGGCGCCCTCGACTACATGGCCGACCGCCTGGCACTCGTTGACGCCGCTGCCGCTGCGCTCAAGTGCCGCGTTGACGAGGTTCCCGCTCGTGTGGAGAACCTGCAGGCCGAGCTGCGCGAGACGTCTAACAAGCTCAAGAAGGCGCTGACCGGTGGCTCCTCCGACGCTATCTCCAGCGCCATCGAGAGTGCCGTCGAGCTCGACGGCTATAAGCTCGTCGTCGCTGAGCTCCAGGGCCTTGAGGCTGCTGACCTGCGCAACGTCTGGGATACCGTGCACCAGAAGGTCGCCGGCCCTGTCGCCTGTGTCGTTGCCAGCGTGACCGAGAAGGGCACGCCTGCGTTGCTCGCCGCCGGTTCCGACGACGCCGTGAAGGCCGGTTTCCACGCCGGCAACGTGATTAAGCAGATTGCGGGCCTGGTCGACGGTCGCGGTGGCGGCCGTCCCAACATGGCCCAGGCCGGTGGCAAGAACGCCGCCGGTATCGCCGATGCCCTCGCGGCCGCCAAGACCGCGCTCGGCGCCTAAGTAGTCGCTGTGGTCGCGCTCGCGCTGGACATAGGGGAGACCAGGATCGGCATCGCCGTCTCGAGCCGTGATGGCAAGATGGCGATGCCCGTCAAGGTGCTCCCGGCCGCCGAGGTTACCGGTATGGCCAAGACGTTCCGTTACCTGGTCGAGGACTATGAGCCCGACATCTTGGTGAGCGGGCGTCCCCTGACCATGGCCGGCGAGCCCGGCCCCCAGGCCGAGCGCGTTGCCGCCGTGGCGCAAAAGATCGCCGACGAGCTCGATCTTCCGCTGGAGTTTGAGGACGAGCGCCTGTCCTCGCAAGAGGCCAAGCGTATCCTGCGCGAGCAGGGACTCAACGAAAAGCAGATGAGGGGCAAGATCGACATGATCGCCGCCAGCCTGTTCTTGCAGACGTGGCTCGATCGCAAAAACGAGGAGGTTTCGCATGTCTAGCGCTTTCGATCCGCGCCAGCCGAATCGTACACGACAGCCTGCGCCACGCCCTGTATCGTCCGGTCAGCGTCCGATGCAACCGACTCAGCGCGCGGCCCAACCCGCCGTACGTTCGGCGCAGCCCTCTTCTCGCCCCGCGCAGCCCACTCAGCGTCCGGGCCAGCAGCCTGCTAGTCGTCCTGCTCAGCAGTCTGCTGCCCATACAGCCCAGCCCGCGGGCGGTTCCCGCATTAAGCAGCAGGCTCCTGCCCAGCGCACGCAGGGACAGGCACCGCAATCACGCTCCCACGCACATCATGCTCATGGCTCGCACGGCGTTGCTCCGGCCACGCGCTCGAGCTATAACACGCGCTCTCGCCGTGGTGCCCAAAAGAAAAGCTCCCCGGTGCCTATGATTATCGGTGGCGTCGTCGCCGTGCTTGCGCTTGTCGCGATCGTTTTCTTTGTCGTGCCAGCTGTCAAGGGCTTTTTTGCCGGTGAGGATGTGAAAGTCACCGCTGGCCAGCAGGTTACCGTTACGATTCCCGAGGGCGCCTCGGGCGACACGATCGCCACGATTCTCTCCGAGAACCATATTGTCGAGAATCCCAAGGAATACTACGCGGCGGTCAAAAAGCTCAACGCCGACATGTCGCTCAAGCCCGGCACCTACTCGTTCACGACGCTCATGGACGCGACCAAGGTCGTTCAGCAGCTCATGGAGGGCCCCAATGCGGGCTCCGATGCACTGACTATCCCAGAGGGCCTGACGGTTGATCAGGTCGCCGATCGCGTGGCCAAGGCATACGACAGTATCTCCAAGGAAGACTTCCTCAATCAGGCAAAGGCCTCCAACTATGTGAAGGACTATAGCTTCCTTGAGGGCGCTGCAAACGATTCGCTCGAGGGCTTCCTGTTCCCCAAGACCTATTCGTTGGGTAAGGACCCGTCTGCCGATGATGTGATTCGCGCCATGCTCGATCAATTCAACACCGAGTACAAGTCGCTCGATTTTGCCGGTTGCGAGGCCAAAATCAAGGAGCGCTACGGCGTGGAGATGTCTGATTACGACATCATCAATCTCGCTTCCATCGTTGAGCGCGAAGGCCTCAACGCCGAGCAGCGCGCGCATGTCGCCTCGGTGTTCTACAACCGTCTTGCCGGCAAGCTCGATGGTCTGCGCTACCTCAATAGCGATGCGACCATGATGTATGTCACCGGCGGCGAGGTTACCGCCGACGACCTGCAGAGCGATAGCCCGTATAACACCTATAAGCACGAGGGCCTGCCGCCCACGCCCATCTGCTCTCCGTCACTCGAGGCGCTCAAGGCAACCCTTGAGCCCACCGACTCCGATGACCTGTATTTCTACATTACGCAGGACGAGGAGTATTTCTCTCAGACCTACGAAGAGCACCAACAGTCTTGGAATTAAACATGAGGATTTTCAGCCCCAAACGATATGTTGCCTCGGTCGACCGCATCGACCTTGATACCCTGTGGGCCGACGGCAAGCGCGCCATTTTGCTCGACCGCGATAACACCCTGGTGCCGCGTGATACCGAGCAGGTCC
>CABVCJ010000133.1 GCA_902496845.1 uncultured Collinsella sp. | reverse complement strand
CAGCCGCCGCAGCACCAGTGTCAAACGTGCCGGTCTTGGCGCTCGGCGCACCCACGGGCTCACCCTCGGCGGTGGCGTTGCACAGGCGTAGGTACTGGTCGACGCCGCCGGGCATATGCGTCAGGTGGCCGTCGAGCAGCGCCCACTGCTGGTCGGTCACGCGCTCCATCAAGAAGCGGTCGTGCGTCACCAGGATCAGCGTGCCGGGCCAACCGTCCAGCAAATCCTCGACAATCGCGAGCATGTCGGTATCCAGGTCGTTACCGGGCTCGTCCAGGATAAGCACGTTGGGCTCGTCCAGGATCGTCAGCAACAGCGACAGGCGACGGCGCTGGCCGCCCGAAAGATCGCCGATGCGGCTCCAGAGCTGCTGGGTCGTAAAGCCCAAGCGCTCGCAGAGCTTCTCGGGCGAAGTCTCCTTGCCGTCGATGACGTAGTACTTCTTATAGTTGCCGAGAACCTCGCGGATCGTGTCGCCCATGTAGGGCTCGAGCTCCTCGAGCTGCTGCGACAGCACGCCAAAGCGCACCGTCTGGCCAATCTTCACGCGGCCGCGCGTGGGCTCAATCTTGCCCTGAATCACGTCGAGCAGCGTCGACTTGCCAGCGCCGTTCTCGCCCAAAAGTCCATAGCGGTCGCCCGCTCCGATGAGCCAGGTCACGTCGGAAAGTACCTGCTTGGGCGCGCCATCGGTATCCGCATAGCCGGCGTCCACGTCGACCACGTCGATAACCTGCTTGCCCAGGCGGCTCACCGCCAGGCGCTTGAGCTCCAGCTCGTCGCGTACAGGCGGTACGTCGGCGATGAGCTCGCGAGCGGCATCCACGCGAAACTTGGGCTTGGTGGAACGGGCTTGGGCGCCACGGCTCAGCCACGCGAGCTCCTTGCGCGCCATGTTGCGACGACGCTCCTCGGTGACGGCGGCCATGCGGTCGCGCTCTACGCGCTGCAGGATGTATGCCGAGTAACCGCCCTCGAAGGGATCGACCTGGCCGTCGTGGACCTCCCACATGCTGGTGCAGACCTCGTCCAAGAACCAGCGGTCGTGCGTGACCACGAGCATGGCGCCCTGGCCGCGCTGCCAGCGGGCCTTTAAGTGACGCGCGAGCCAGTTGATGGTGCGCATGTCCAGGTGGTTGGTGGGCTCGTCGAGCATGAGCACGTCGTAGTCGCCGATCAGCAGGCGCGCAAGGTCCACGCGACGGCGCTGACCGCCCGAAAGCTCGCCCACCGTGCCCTCCCAGGGCACATCGCTAATGAGACCGGCGAGGATCTGGCGCGTACGCGGACTCGACGCCCACTCATACTCGGGCGTGTCGCCCACGACGGCATGATGCACGGTATCGGTGTCGACAAGTTGGTCCTTTTGGCCGAGCAGACCGATCGTGGTGCCGCGGCGATGCGTCACGCGGCCATCGTCGGGCTCCAGTGTGCCGGCGAGCACGCTCAGCAGCGTCGACTTGCCGTCGCCGTTTTTACCGACAATACCAATGCGGTCGCCCTCGCCCACGCCGAGCGTCACGCTATCGAAAATATGCTTGGTGGGAAACTCTAGGCTGATGGAATCGCATCCCAAAAGAATCGCCATATGCCCTGCTCCTTCGTAGAAATTCAACGTTGTCCATGATAGCAGCGAGCCCCACCCCAAACCACCACGAAGGTGCCTGTCCCCTTTGTGGTGGTCGCTTCGGTCGCAGAGCAAAAAGGCGGGCCATCTCCCGCAAGAGATGACCCGCCCCTCCAATCAGTCCCGCGGCAACCATAGCCGCCACGGGCCTCAAGCATGTCCCGGACTAGGAGAACATGCCGGTGAGGTAATCATTCAGCCGCTTATCCTTGGGCCGTTGGAAAATCTCGTCGGTCTCGTCGTACTCGACCATATCGCCCATGTAGAAGAACGCCGTGCGGTTGGACACGCGCGACGCCTGTTCCATGTTGTGCGTCACGATGACGATGGCGCGCTCGGCCACAATCGACGACATAAGGTCCTCAATCGCCAGCGTCGAGATGGGGTCGAGCGCCGAGCAGGGCTCGTCAAACAGGATCACGTCGGGGTTGAGCGCCAGCGTGCGCGCGATGCACAGACGCTGCTGCTGGCCGCCCGAAAGCGCGTAGGCACTCTTGTCGAGCTTGTCCTTGACCTCGTCCCACAGTGCCGCGCCGCGCAGACTCTCCTCGACCATGCGGTCGAGCTCGTCGCGGTCGGTGATGCCGTGGCGCTTAGGCGCAAACGTGATGTTGTCGCGAATGGACTTGCGGAACGGGTTGGGCTGTTGGAACACCATGCCAATGGAGCGACGCAGCTCGTACGTGTTCTCGGTCTTGGTATTCACGTTGCGCCCACGGTAATTGATCTCGCCCTCCACGCGGCAGCCGCGAATCTCGCGATTCATGAGGTTGAGGCTACGCAAGAAGGTCGACTTGCCGCAGCCCGAAGGCCCGATGAGCGCCGTGATCTCGCCCTTGTGAAAGTCGAGCGACGTATCGTGCAGCGCATGGTGGTCGCCATAGTACACGTTGACGTCCTTGGTGGAGAGCACAACCTCGTCGCTCACGGCCTTGCCGCTCACGCGAACGCGCTTTTCGCTCTCCCCCACGCTCGACAGGAAGTCCTGGGTCTCGGACGATGCCGCTTCGGTTGCGGGCGTTGCATTCATCCCGCTCATTCGGCCGTCATCTTCCTTGCCAGTTGCTTGCCCACGATACGGGCAATTACGTTAAACAGCAGCACGCAGATCATCAGCAGTGCCGCGGTGCCCCAGACGATCTGCTGGGCCTCGGGGCTGCCCTCGCCGTAAATCTTGTAGATGTGCACGGCGAGCGACTCACCGGGGCGGAACACGTTCCAGGCGCAAGTGGGGCTCGACAGGTTAAAGCTCAAGAAATTCAGGCGAACCGGCGAGCTCATGCCCGAGGTAAAGAGCAGCGCCGCGGCCTCGCCAAACACGCGGCCGGCCGAAAGCACGATGCCGGTCACGATGGCGGGCATGGCCTCGGGAATCAAAATGTGCAGCGTGGCCTCCCAGCGGGTGAGGCCCATGGCCAGGCACGCATCGCGCTGGGCCTGCGGCACGTCCTCAAGCGCCTGCTGGATCACGCGCACCAGGATGGGGATGTTGAACATGGTGAGCGCGA
>CABVCJ010000132.1 GCA_902496845.1 uncultured Collinsella sp. | reverse complement strand
TCTTTTTCGTTTTTGTTGACAGTTGATCGTTACATCATAGTTGGGGAGATATCCGTATGGACGCAAGCCAGATCGTACTGACCGCTGAGGGCCGCCAGAAGCTCGTCGAGGAGCTCGCTTGGCGTGAGGGCGATTACGCCAAGGAGATCGTCGAGGACATCAAGGAAGCCCGCGCGTTCGGCGACCTTTCGGAGAACTCCGAGTACGATGCCGCCAAGGACAA
Source organism: uncultured Collinsella sp. (assembly GCA_902496845.1). Taxonomy (GTDB): domain Bacteria; phylum Actinomycetota; class Coriobacteriia; order Coriobacteriales; family Coriobacteriaceae; genus Collinsella. The sequence continues at coordinate 2,989 of CABVCJ010000132.1, read as the reverse complement.
GCAGGCCCAGAACGCCGCTCGTATCGCCGAGATCCAGGCCATCCTCGCCAACGCTCAGATCGCTGCCAGCACGGGCGACCTGACCGTCTCCATTGGCTCGACTGTTACCCTGGTCGACCCCAACGGTGAGCTTATCGAGGTCACGCTTGTCGGTACCACCGAGACCAACTCGCTCGAGCACAAGATCTCCAACGAGTCTCCGGTCGGTCACGCCATCATCGGTCACGGCGAGGGCGATTCCGTCGAGGTCGTTACGCCTTCCGGCAAGACTCGCGTCTACACCATCGCCAAGATCGCACGCTAGACCACGGTCCCGCGTAAAGGTATGTTTTCGCTCCCTGGGACCGAATCCTGGGGAGCGTTTTAGTTTGAGGAGCTAACTTATGGCAGAGAACCAGAACGCCGCCGATCAGGCATCGACGCTCAACGACGAGCGCGCCACCCGCCTGGCCAAGCGCGCCGCCCTGTTCGAGGCGGGCCAGAACCCGTATCCCGAGCACTCTGAGCTTGAGGACTATGTCGTCGATATCGAGGCTAAGTACGCCGAGCTTGCCGATGGCGAGGACACCGAGGATGTCGTGAAGATCGCCGGCCGCGTGGTCGCCAAGCGCGGTCAGGGCAAGATCATGTTCATCGTCGTGCGCGATGCGACTGCCGAGATTCAGCTGTTCTGCCGCATCAACGACATGGACGAGGCTGCCTGGAATACGCTCAAGGCCCTCGACCTGGGCGATATCCTGGGCGTGGCCGGCGTAGTCGTGCGCACCAAGCGTGGCCAGCTTTCCGTTGCCCCCAAGAGCGCGACGCTGCTGTCCAAGGCCGTTCGCCCGCTGCCCGAGAAGTTCCACGGTCTCTCCGACAAGGAGACCCGCTATCGTCAGCGCTATGTCGACCTGATCGCCAACGACGACGTTCGCGAGACCTTCCGTAAGCGTTCGCAGATTCTCTCCACGTTCCGCCGCTTTATGGAGTCCGATGGCTACATGGAGGTTGAGACTCCTATCCTGCAGACCATCCAGGGCGGAGCTACTGCCAAGCCGTTCATCACGCACTTCAATGCGCTCGATCAGGAGTGCTACCTGCGTATCGCCACCGAGCTGCACCTCAAGCGCTGCATCGTCGGCGGCTTTGAGCGCGTGTTCGAGATCGGCCGTATCTTCCGCAACGAGGGCATGGATCTTACCCACAATCCCGAGTTCACCACGATGGAGGCCTACCGCGCCTTCTCCGATCTCGAGGGCATGAAGGCACTCGCCCAGGGTGTCATTAAGGCCGCTAACAAGGCTATCGGCAACCCCGAGGTTATCGAGTACCAGGGCCAGACCATCGACCTCTCCGGCGAGTGGGCCAGCCGTCCCATGACCGACATTGTCTCCGACGTGCTCGGCAAGCCGGTCACCATCGACACGCCGGTCGAGGAGCTTGCTGCCGCCGCACGCGAGAAGGGCCTGGAGATCAAGCCCGAGTGGACCGCCGGCAAGATCATCGCCGAGATCTATGACGAGCTGGGCGAGGACACCATCGTCAACCCCACCTTCGTGTGCGATTACCCCATCGAGGTTAGCCCGCTTGCCAAGCGCTTTGAGGATGACCCGCGCCTGACCCATCGCTTTGAGCTGGTCATCGCCGGCCACGAGTACGCGAACGCGTTCTCCGAGCTCAACGACCCGGTCGACCAGGCCGAGCGCTTCGCTGCCCAGATGGCCGAGAAGGCCGGCGGCGACGACGAGGCCATGGAGTACGACGAGGATTACGTGCGCGCCCTCGAGTACGGTATGCCTCCTGCGGGCGGCATCGGCATCGGTATCGACCGCGTGGTCATGCTGCTCACCAACCAGGCTTCCATCCGCGACGTGCTGCTGTTCCCGCACATGAAGCCCGAGAAGGGTTTCCAGTCCGGTGCCGCCGCCAAGGCTGCCGAGGCCGGCAACACCGCGAGTCCCTTCGTCAAGCCGCTCAAGCCCACGCTCGACTACTCCAAGATTGCCGTCGAGCCGCTGTTTGAGGAGTTCATCGACTTTGATACCTTCTCCAAGAGTGACTTCCGCGCCGTGAAGGTCAAGGCATGCGAGGCCGTCAAGAAGTCCAAGAAGCTGCTGAACTTTACGCTCGACGACGGCACCGGTACCGACCGCACCATCCTCTCCGGTATTCACGATTATTACGAGCCCGAGGACCTGGTCGGCAAGACCCTGCTCGCCATCACCAACCTGCCTCCGCGCAAGATGATGGGTATCCCCAGCTGCGGCATGCTCATCAGCGCCATCCACGAGGAGGAGGGCGAGGAGCGTCTCAACCTGATCCAGCTCGACGCTTCCATCCCTGCCGGCGCAAAGATGTACTAACTAGTTACGCGGTTCTACGAACCGCGTAACGGCTCGACGCTGCGCGCCGCCCAGGGCGACAATTTGTCATTCAAAAGGCAAGGCATGACCAGAAGGTCTATGCCTTGCCCTTTTCATGCCAACTTGTTCGCCCTGGACGTCGCTCGCTGGCGTTGCCAAAACATCGGCGTTGCCGGAGTAGTCATTGGGGACGTTCTTGTTTGACTGGTCATTTAAGAACGTCCCCAATGACTACCCAGGGGACGTTCTTAAACGACTACCCAACGGCTATTGAGCACATGGCTCGCATGACAGCCGTCTCTTTTATGTTTCCTTTAGCCGCTGCTGCCTAGGATGGGGGTTAGTCGGCAAGAAGGGAGCATCTGTATGGACGACGCGAGCGAGCGCGCAATCGAAGAGGACATGCTCGATCAGTTCAATTACTTTGACGATGAGGATGAGGAGCTGATCGATCGTCGCGAGCCAGCGCCACTTGATTCCTTTGATCTGGTCGATGAAGAGGCTGATGAGGTTGAGGGCGAATCAGCGGAGTCTCCACAGCCTTCGCGCCATGACTCGCTGCTCTCAAGAGTCCCCATGCACCACGGCGTTCGTGCCGGCGCGCTCCATATGAAAACCGACTGGCACCAGATCGTGACGGCGGG
>CABVCJ010000131.1 GCA_902496845.1 uncultured Collinsella sp. | reverse complement strand
GGCTCGTCGTCTGGCAGGGCTTTTCCTCGCCATGATCCGCGGCGAGGAGCTCTCCGAGGAAGACCTGGAAGACCTGGACGAGGCCGCCCAGCTCCAGGACATCTCGCATATGCCCGCCCGCGTCAAATGCGCCGAGCTCGCCTGGCGCACCCTCGACGGTATGCTCGAGGGGCAAGCTAACCAGTAGCGGATGCCCCGAATCCAAGGATTTTGATTGCCGAGTCGCCTGATACGGGCGGCTCGGCTTTTTCATAACGAGCACACACGGCCCACGCATCCGGCGCTCCGTCTGTCATTTATCGCACGGCCAACCACGAACACGAGCGTTTTCCACCGTACTAAAGGCTTGCGGCAGGGCCACAGGCACGCCAGACAATGTCCCAAGCCTCGTCTTGCTGGGCTCCGGCTCGCCTCGCGCCTGCCGCGGACGGGTCCCATAGGGTGCGGCGTGCATTTTTTCGAGTATTCTGCACGCCAAGTCGTGTGTATACGCGTCGGAAGCGTTAATCAACATCTCCGGCGCCTTTATATTGCGTTTTAGAACAAGTATCGCGGCCTCAGGGGGCGCAAACATGAGCTTCGGGGGCACATCGGCAGGCATAAATAGCTTCGGGGCCCGTATGTTGCAAAATTGCGGCGGTGCCGACAGTACCACGATGCAGAAAACTCCGCTTTTTGCACGGCGCAGACGGGGGTAGGTACGGGCAAAACCGAGCTGAGGCGTTATTTTATGCAAGACGGCAATCGTTCTATGCAAATCAAGAAGTGCAGATACCGTACCAAGCTTTTAGAACAATGGTTGTGGCATATGGGAGACCCCAGCTGCGGTGCCCGGACGGCCCTATACCGCGTTTCCGCCAGTCCGCACCGCCGTTCGCACATAGGCACGCACAATGCGAGAAACGGTACTTTTGCCAATACCCGTATACCGCTCAATCTGGCGCACCGTAAATCCGGCATCGTGCAATCCAACGATAACGGCATCGCGCCGCGCCGGCGGTGCGGCTTTAACCCCGTGGAGCGGAACCCCGAGGCTCTTCGCCAACCTGTCGGCAAAGGCGTGGCGTTCCCACTCCGTCTCTTTCATATCGCACAGCACAGGTTCGCCGCCGTCGGGCATCGCTAGCGAATAGGCAATAAAGCCCTCGGCAGAACCAAAAAGTTCAAGTACACAAGAAGGATCGGAAAATCCCCTCGTGACATCGGCCGCATCGCTGTCGTAAGCGCGCAGATGCTCCGCAAAGCTGCTCCAGGGATAACGCTCGATTAGGCTAATGCCCTCCTCCTGCGGATCGGCGTGTACGGAGCGAATAGCCTCCATCACCTGCCAGTCGGTATCGAGCGAGCGGCGCTCAAAACGCTCACGAAATAGGCAGCCCGCGCGCCCAGCGCGCTTATTGAACCGACGAGCATACGTCAACAGCAGCCGCTGCATGGCTGCGCTCATTTCGTCCTCGTAATCCAAAAGCACCAGATCCGCGTAGTCGCTCATGAGACACCACGCCACAATCGTCACCTGGGCATCGCGGCAGCAGTCGCGCATCAGTTCCAAAAACTCCCACCGGTCCTCGTCGCTCTCAAAGATCAACTGCCCGCTCATACCGCGGGCACAAACATGGTAAAAACCGGTGATCGTTTTCCAAACGCGCTGCATGGCGCTCCCTTCGCCGGGATCTGCTTACCATCCAATACATCACGATTGAAACGTGCCATCAAAACATTCACGCAAAATGGCACCCGTCGACGGTAAAAGGCGGCAAACCGACGGCAAACGGCAACATAGCCACAGGTCAGGCAACGCAGCCTTGCCAAAAGCTTGACCACAACCGAGCCCCTTCAACGGACCGCACAACCACAAACAGTTTAGTTAAATCGTTTCAATTGAAAGTTCCGCGCTTCTCGCTACGAAAACTGAGCCGTTCGCCGAATATTCCGTGCATTTCGCGGTATTATAGGGGCTGCATGTCATGTCCCTTTCGAAGGGTCGCCCGGCAATCGCCAGCCACGACCCCCAGACGGGACGCCAACACGATAGAGAGGAGAGGCATGCAGTACTCACAGGAAGTGGAGAACATGTGCCCCGTTGCCAAGGGTGCATACCACGGCCCCGCACCCATCCCCGAGGAGGGCAAGTGGGTCCAGGCTAAGGAGATTTCCGACATCTCCGGTCTTACGCACGGTGTGGGTTGGTGCGCACCTCAGCAGGGCGCCTGCAAGCTCACGCTGAACGTCAAGGAAGGCATCATCGAGGAGGCCCTCGTTGAGACCATCGGCTGCTCGGGCATGACCCACTCTGCCGCCATGGCTTCCGAGATCCTTCCCGGTAAGACCATCCTCGAGGCCCTCAACACCGACCTCGTCTGCGACGCCATCAACGTTGCTATGCGCGAGATCTTCCTGCAGATCGTTTACGGCCGCAGCCAGACCGCGTTCTCCGAGGGCGGCCTGCCCGTGGGCGCCTCCCTCGACGACCTCGGCAAGGGCCTTCGCTCTCAGGTCGGCACCATGTTCGGCACCAAGGCCAAGGGCGCTCGTTACCTCGAACTCGCTCAGGGCTACGTCACCCGCATGGCCCTCAACGACAAGAACGAGATCATCGCATTCGAGTTCCTGAACCTCGGTAAGTTCACCGACGCCGTCAAGGCCGGCAAGACCCCCGAGGAGGCCATCGCTGGCGCTATGGGCCACTATGGTCAGTGGGAGAACGCTGCCAAGTACATCGACCCGCGCACCGACGAGGAGACTCACTCCGTCGCCAGCGTGTTCCCGGTTCACGAGTAGAAAGGGAGGGAAATAACTATGACTGTTACGTTCGAAGGTTACGAGCGCCGCGCTGACAAGATCAACAAGTGCCTCGCCGACAACGGCATCGCCTCCCTCGAGGAAGCTCTGCAGATCTGCACCGACAAGGGCTTCAACCCGCGTGAGATCGTCAACAACACCCAGTCCATCGCCTTCCAGAACGCCGAGTGGGCCTACACCCTCGGCTGCGCTCTCGCTGTCAAGCGTGGCGCCAAGTCCGCTTCTGAGGCTGCTGCCATCATCGGCGAGGGCATCCAGGCCTTCACCGTTCCCGGCTCCGTCGCCGAGGACCGCAAGGTCGGTCTGGGCCACGGCAACCTGGGCGCTATGCTGCTCTCCGACGACACCGAGTGCTTCGCCTTCCTGGCCGGCCACGAGTCCTTCGCTGCCGCTGAGGGCGCTATCGGCATTGCCCGTACCGCCAACAAGGTCCGCAAGGAGC
>CABVCJ010000130.1 GCA_902496845.1 uncultured Collinsella sp. | reverse complement strand
CCGCCATGGGGGCCTCGCCCTCCAAAAGCATGATGCGGCCGACGACTTCGGCCGTGCCGGCCATCACATGCACACGCGCGCCCGACTCGAGCACGCGCGGCTTGGTGCCCTCGCGGCCCAGGTAGGTGAACGTCATCATAAAGCGCAACGTCTGGCCAAAGCGGTCCGCCACGCCCAGCATCTCGCCACGGTCAAGCGCCGCGACACCGTCACCAACTAGGTTGAGCGCCACACGCTGACCAGGCAGCGCGCGCGGCGTATCGCCATGCACCTGAATCCCGCGCACGCGACAGACCGTACGCGACGGCAAAGCCATCAGCTCGTCGCCCACCGCAACCGGCGCATCGTGCAGCGTTCCCGTTACGACAGTGCCGACGCCCTTAATCGTAAAGCAGCGGTCAATCGGCAGGCGCGGCGCGGCATCGGTGCGCTCGGCACGGTCGCGGCAGGCATCCCAGCAGGCGCTTACCTGCTCGTCGAGCACCGCAAGCAGCCCGTCGATCCCCTCGCCCGTCTTAGACGACACGGGCACAATCGGCGCGCCCGCAAACACAGTACCCGACAAAAAGTCATCGACATCGAGCTCGGCAAGCTCGGTCATCTCGGCATCGGCCAGGTCACACATCGTCAGCGCCACCACCATATGCGTGACACCCAGCAGCTCCAGCACGTGCACGTGCTCGCGGGTCTGCGGCATCACGCCCTCGACGGCCGAAACCACCAGCACGGCCACGTCGATGCCCGTGGCGCCCTGCACCATGGCGCGCAAGTAATGCGCGTGGCCCGGCACGTCGACCAGGCCAACGATCTTGCCACTCGGCAGCGCCAGCTCGCCAAAGCCCAGCTCCACGGTCATACCGCGACGGCGCTCAACCTCCAGACGATCGGGATTCTTGCCAGTCAGCGCCTCGATCAGTGCCGACTTACCATGGTCAACGTGACCCGCCGTGCCAACGATAACGGGACACTCCACCAGCGCCTGAACCTCACTCATCGAGCAATCGCCTTCTCAACGCACGCGACGAGCGTCGATGCCGCCGTCTCGATATCACGGTCGCCCACAAGCGTACGCACATCAAACAGAATGCGGTCGTGCGAGGTTCGCGTGACGACCGGCGTGTCGAAGTCCTGGACAAGCGAGCGCTTGAGCGCATCGACCGTCAGGCGCGCGTCAACAAGACGCACGGCAACGCACATCGTGGGCAGCTCCACGGTAGGAAGCGAGCCACCGCCGGGGGTTGACGATTCCTCGACGATCTCCACCTGAACGGCGCACGGGCAACCGGCCTTGTCGAGCCCAGCGACCATACGATCGCGCAGCTTGCGGGCACGTCGCTCCAAATGGGCCTGCGGAAGCGTAAGCATGCTGAGCACCGGCACCTCGCGATGGGCCACATCCGCCCCGTCCATGTAGATGCGCAGTGTAGCCTCGAGCGCCGCCAGTGCGAGCTTACCCGGACGCAGGGCACGCATAAGCGGATGCGACCCGCAGGCCTGGACCAGATCGCGGCGGCCCATGATAATGCCCGCCTGCGCGGCACCCAGCAGCTTATCACCCGAGCACGACACCAGATCGAGCCCTGCCGAAACCGAAGCCGGCGTGGTTTCTTCGCCGCCGCGCACCAAGATGTCGTCGGGCAGAAGCGCGCCCGAGCCCTGGTCCTCGTAGAACAGCAGGCCATGCTTGTGGGCCAGAGCGGCAAGCTGCCGAGAGCCCACCTCCTCGTGAAAACCCTCGATGCGATAGTTAGAAGGATGAACCTTCAGGATCATGGCCGTTTCGGGCGTGATGGCGCGCTCGTAGTCGCCCAGGTGCGTGCGGTTGGTGGCGCCGACCTCGACGAGTTTGGCGCCCGAAGCCGCCATGACATCGGGGATGCGGAAGCTGCCGCCAATCTCGATAACCTCTTTACCCGCGGCATGGGTGGCAAGCACCAGCAGCACCGCGGCGGCATTGTTGTTGACCACGAGCGCGTCCTCGGCACCGGTAAGCGAGCGGATGAGCTGCGCGGCATGTTCCTTGCGCGACCCACGCGAGCAGGTGTCCACGCTGTACTCGAGCGTGCTGTAGCCGCGCGCGACCTCGGCCACGGCCTTTGCCGCCGACTCCGCGAGCGGGGCGCGGCCCAAGTTGGTATGGATGACCACGCCCGTAGCGTTGACGGCGGGGCGCAGGCTCGGCAACGCGGAGCGGTGCGCACGCCACTCGATGGCCGAGGCCAGGTCACGCTTAGAGCGCGGGGCAGCACCGGCGCGAATGGCGGCTCGCTCCTCGTCGAGCTCGGCCGTGACGGCGGCATGCGCCACCGCGTCGCAGGTCTCCCCCGCCGCCTTCACAACCGGCCACTCGGCAAGCAGCTCGTTGACGGAAGGAATGGCGCGCAGGCGGGCGCGTACCTCATCGGACATGTTCTGGCTATCGCTCATGTGCGGCCTTTCAAAAGAAACGTGGATCAGTCGAATACATCAGCTGAGTCAATTACTCGTTATTATCCTCGCGCGCCGCGATCTTTTCCACGCGAACGGCGTTTTCCTGGGTGAGCGCGGCGCCCGTCAACGGGTCCCAACGCAGCGGCGTATGGTCGAGCGGGCCCACGCCCAAGGCTTGAGCGCCGCCGGCTTCGGCGCCAAACGAACGCCCGCCGGGGGCGGCCGAGGTGAAGATGCACGCCGGATGCAGATTCGGCGTCGTCTCCACGCGCACGCGGTCGCGGCCCATATCACTCACGAGTTCGACAATCTCGCCGTCGGCGATGCCCATGTGCGCAGCAGCATCGGCATTCATCTGCACGGCATCCAGGTCCGATCCAGCCTCGGCGGCACCTTGGGCCGCAAGCCTGCGCGAGGTGTGCGACTCAAAGGGACGGTTGCCGCTAATGAGGCGAAACATCCCCGGGCCGGGCTCCACCATGGGAGCGATCCAGTTGGGTACACGACCCAGACCGGCTCGCTCCCACACGTCGCTTGCCAGCGCAATCCTGCCGCCATCCAGGGGAATCGCCGGCTCGCCCGTACGCGACGGCAACGCCACACCCGTGTCGGCCCAGCCGCGCTCCTTGAGCTCGTCCAGATCGATCCCAAACGGTGCCACCTGGGCAGCCGCCAGATCGTCAGACGTAAACCGGAAGTACTCGCCAACGCCACACGCCTGCGCCAGACCGACAAAGATCTCCCGACCGGGACGCGTGTCGTTATGCAACACGGGCAGCACGGCGTTGCGGTAGAACACGCGCGAATCATTGGCGCCC
>CABVCJ010000129.1 GCA_902496845.1 uncultured Collinsella sp. | reverse complement strand
CCCCCAACAAACCGACCGCACGCTGCGCGATACTCGTATTCTGACGCTTCGCATTTGGGCTGTCGTCGGCTGCATTGTCATCGCAGCCGTCATCTTTAACCTTATGGGTATCCTGGCGCCGGTTATCGAGTTTCTCGCTGTCGGTTCCATCATCGCTTTTGTGATGTCACCGATCACTAACTGGCTCGAGCATCACGGCGTCGGTCGTGGCATCGGCTCGCTCATCGCGCTGATCGTGGTTGTGGCAGTGCTCGTCGGCGTCGTCTGCATCCTGTCCCCTATTTTGCTCGGTCAGATTATGGAAGTCCTGAGCCGTCTGCCTGAGCAGCTTCGCGTTGCGGGCGGTGATCTCAACGAGATGATTTCGCACGCTAAGACGCTCAACAACACGCCGCTCAAGGAGTACCTGGACGATAATCTGTCCTCGCTGGTTACTGTGGCGTCCAAGTACGTATCGCAAATCGCCGCTGAGCTCGGTCGCGGCGTGTTCCCGCTGATCACCAACACGGCCTCGCAGCTGTTCGTAATCTTCCTGGGTTTGGTGCTTGCCTACTGGCTTGCCTGCGATTATCCCCGTATGCACCATGAGGTCTGTACCATCATCGGGCAGGAAAAAGAGACCTCGTACCGCTTTATGGTCGCGATTCTTTCGCGCTCGGTCGGCGGTTATATGCGCGGCATGGTCGTGACGTCCATCTGCGGTGGCATCCTCGCCTTTATCGGCTTTACGCTCATTGGCCATCCCTACGCGGCACTCATGGCCATCTTTACCGGCATCATGCACTTGGTCCCGGTTGTCGGTCCCTGGGTAAGCGCGGCGATCGCCACGGTGCTCGGCTTTATGTTCAGCCCCATGCTGGCGTTGTGGACGCTCGTTGTGACCATGGTGGCTCAAAACGTCACCGATAACGTCATTTCCCCCAAGGTCATGCAGAGTTCGGTGCAGGTGCATCCCATCATGAGCCTGACGGCCCTCGTTATTGGTTCGGCACTCATGGGTCCCATCGGCATGGTCATCGCCATTCCGCTGTGCGCGGCCCTCAAGGGCATTTTCGTCTACTACTTTGAGAACGAGACCGGCCGTCAGCTCGTGGCATACGACGGCGCCGTGTTTAAGGGCACGCCGTATCGCGATGCCGAGGGCAACCCGGTCGCCGCCTATGACGCGCTTGGAGACGATACGTTCATTTACGAGTCCGAGCTCATCGGCAATGAGACCGCGCCCGAGGCCCAGGCGATGCCCAAGCCCGAGCTCGAGAATCCCTGGATCAAGCTCTCGGGCCTGCAGCCCGATGCGACGGGCTTTTTCAAGAATCCCTTCGCCAAGGACGATGACTCCAACTCGGACGACGATACCAAAACCGGCATCGACGGCTCCATGGACAATGATGATGAACAGTAAGTCATTTCAAGTTAAAGTACATAGGCAATAACGTGCAAATTCGCTGGAGGGCCGCTGTTTGGCGGCCCTCTTTTTTGCACTTGCGCGGTGGGATGGTAATATCGTTACGTTTGAACTGTTTCGATGTGAAACCGAGGAGATTCCCTCTATGAGTGCTGACTACCCGTCAATGACTACGGCCGAGATCCGCTCCAAGTTCCTCAACTTCTTTGAGGAGCGCGGTCTTAAGCTCTATCCTTCTTCGTCCCTTGTTCCCGACGACCCCTCGCTGCTGCTTGCCAACGCCGGCATGAACCAGTTTAAGGAGTACTACCAGGGCAAGAAGACCATGAAGGAGATCGGCGCGATCTCCTGCCAGAAGTGTGTCCGCACCAACGACATCGACTGCATCGGCGAGGACGGTCGTCACCTGTCGTTCTTCGAGATGCTCGGTGACTTCTCCTTTGGCGGCGTCTCCAAGCAGCAGGCTTGCGCTTGGGCCTTCGAGCTCATCACCAAGGAGTTCAAGCTGCCGCTCGATCGCCTGTACTTTACCGTCTTTACCGAGGACGACGAGACCCACGACGTGTGGCGTTCTCTGGGCGTTGCCGAGGACCACATCTCCCGCCTGGGCGAGGACGACAACTTCTGGGCCGCCGGCCCCACCGGCCCCTGCGGTCCGTGCTCCGAGATCTACTTTGACATGGGCGAGGAGGTCGGTTGCGGCAGCCCCGACTGCAAGCCCGGCTGCGACTGCGACCGCTTCCTTGAGTTCTGGAACCTCGTCTTTACCCAGTACGACCGCCAGGAGGACGGCTCCATGCCGGAGCTGCCGCACCGCAACCTCGATACGGGCATGGGCCTGGAGCGCATGGCCGCCATCATGCAGCACAAGACGGCCAACTACGACGGCGATTTGATGCAGCACCTCATCAAGCTGGGCGAGGAGATCAGCGGCAAGACCTATGACGCCGACGATTACTCCGGTGCCAGCCGCTCCCTGCGCATCATCGCCGACCACTCCCGTGCCGTCGACTTCATGATCTCTGACGGCATCCTGCCCGGTAACGAGGGTCGCGAGTACGTCCTTCGTCGCCTGCTCCGCCGTGCCGTGTTCCACGGTCGCCTGCTGGGCATCGAGGGCGCCTTCCTGACCAAGTTCATCGACGAGGTCAACGCTCAGATGGGCGAGGCCTATCCCGAGCTGCTCAAGAACGTCGCACTCGTTAAGGGCATCGTCGCCTCTGAGGAGGAGCGCTTTTCCACGACGCTCGACAACGGCCGCGTTTACCTGGACGAGGCCTTGGCCGCGCTCGCCGATGGCGCTGTCCTTCCGGGCGATGTTGCCTTTAAGCTGCACGACACCTTTGGTTTCCCCATCGACCTGACTGTCGAGATTGCCGGCACTGCTGGCCACGACGTCGACATGGACGGTTTCACCGCCTGCATGGAGGACCAGAAGGCCCGTGCTCGCGCCAATGTCAAGGGCGACGCCTGGGGTAGCTTCAACGACGTGTGGGTCGAGCTTTCGGACAAGGTCGCTGCGACCGAGTTCGACGGCTACGACAACGACGTCATCGAGGGCGCCAAGGTTGTGGCCATCGTGCGCAACGGCGATTCCGTCGAGTCCGCTGCGGCGGGCGAGGATGTTGAGGTTGTGCTCGACCGCACCCCGTTCTATGCCGAGATGGGCGGCCAGCAGGGTGATGCCGGCGAGCTTTCCTCCGAGGGCGTTTCGCTGACCGTTTCCGATACCAAGAACCACAACGGCCTGTATGCCCACGTTGCGCACGTCGCCGAGGGCACGCTGACCGTCGGTGCTACCGTGACCGCCGCGCTCGACGCCGAGCGCCGTGGCTTCCTGCGCCGCAACCACACCGCCACCCACCTGCTTGACGCCGCGCTTAAGCACG
>CABVCJ010000128.1 GCA_902496845.1 uncultured Collinsella sp. | reverse complement strand
ATGTATCACAAGGCCGCCGACCTGGTTCAGCAGCGTGTGCGCGAGGCTGGCGAGCAGGCCGCCTTCGATACCGGTATCCACGACCTGCATCCCGAGATCGTCAAGACCCTGGGCGCTTTGCGCTACCGCACCTCGTTTGGTCAGAACGTGCTGCAGCACTCGCTTGAGGTTTCCGACCTGTGCGGCGTTATGGCCTCCGAGCTCGGTCTGGATGTTGTGACCGCCAAGCGCGCTGGTCTTCTGCACGACCTGGGTAAGGCCATCGACCACGACGTTGAGGGTCCGCATGCCGTCATTGGCGCCGAGCTTGCCCGCCGTTATGGCGAGAAGCCCGTTATCGTCCACGCGATCGAGGCCCATCATGCCGATGTCGATCCCAACACGGTGCTCGACGTTCTGGTCCAGGCTGCCGATGCCGTCTCCGCTTCTCGTCCCGGTGCCCGCCGCGAGTCGGCTGAGAACTACATCAAGCGCCTTGAGAAGCTCGAGGAGATCGCCAACTCTCACGACGGCGTCGAGCGTACCTATGCCATGCAGGCCGGTCGCGAAGTCCATGTCATGGTCCAGCCGGATAAGATCTCCGATGCCCAGTCCACGGTGCTTGCGCACGATATCGCCCACCAGATCGAGGAAGAGATGGAATATCCCGGTCAGGTGCGCGTTGTCGTGATTCGCGAGAGCCGTGCCGTCGATATCGCTAAATAACATGAACGACGCGAACGAGCTCATCTCATTTATCGCGTCGATGTCGGGGGAGGGCAACCTTCGCGTCGAGGAAAACCTTGGCGAGGGGTATGTCCGCCTCCGCGTTTCGGAGGCCGAGCGCCGTCAAGCGAAGCATGACATTCAGCATGTAGAGGACATTGTCATCGAGATGCTGCGTAATGCTCGCGATGCCGGAGCCGATAAGGTCTATCTTGCCACGACCAAGGAGGAGGGTGTTCGCACCCTCCTCTTCCTGGATAACGGTTCTGGTGTGCCGCAGGATATGCAGGAGCGTATCTTCGATGCTCGTGTCACTTCCAAGCTCGAGAGCATGAAAATGGACCGTTGGGGTGTTCACGGTCGTGGTATGGCGCTGTTCTCTATCAAGCAGAACACGGATGAGGCGCGCGTTGTTTCATCGGGCGTCGATTTGGGCTCTTCGTTTAAGGTGCGCGTTGCCACCGAACGCTTGGGTGAGCGCGCCGACCAGTCGAGCTGGCCTCAGGCGGTTAAAGACGAAGACGGTCGCTATGTATGTGCTCGCGGCCCCCACAACATCATTCGCGCGGCCTGTGAGTTTGCCCTTGAGGAGCTGCGTTGCTGCGATGTGTATCTGGGCTCTCCGTCCGAGATCGCTGCGACCCTGTACGCTCAGGCTTCGAGTCGTCTCGATACGTCGCGCCTGCTCTTTATCGATGACGAGTGCGAGCTTCCAGTTATCGATCGCTTGGGCCTTGCCTCGGATGCCGAGGACTTTATCCGGATCTGCTCCGGTCTGGGCCTTGAGATGTCCGAGCGCACTGCCCACCGAATTCTGTCGGGTCAGATTAAGCCCGTTCGCGGCGTGACTGCGCGTCTGCTGCGCGAGCGCGACTCCACCTCTCATGCGCCGGCTCCCATCGATCTTGCCAAGGACCGTCGAGGCCTTCGTATCGCCAAGGATGATATGGCGCAGTTTTCGCGTGCGGTCGAGCGTGACTTTAACGACCTTGCCGCCCGGTATTACCTCAATCTGTGCGGCGACCCTAAGATTCGCGTTTCGCGTGATCGCATCACGGTGACGTTCGATCTTGCCAAAGAGGAATAAAATCTTTACCGAGTCCGCTCGGTACGATACAGTTATTGCAGTTAAAACGTACTTTTAAACGCAGGAGTTTCTTCATGGATTGCCTGAAGGTATCAAGCAAATCATCGCCCGCGTCCGTAGCCGGCGCCATTGCCGGCATGGTCAAAGATGGCGTCCCCGTCAACATTCAATGCGTCGGCGCTGGTGCCGTCAACCAGGCCATCAAGGCCGTCGCCATTGCGCGCGGCTTTCTGATTCCGACCGGCTTTGATGTCTCCTGCGCGCCGGTGTTCTCCGACATCCTCATTAACGGGGAGTCGCGCACGGCAATCCGTCTCTCTATCTACGTTCACCAGATTAATCGGGCTGCCATGGATAACGTCGTCATGGACGACGTTAAGCCTGTTGCGTAAACAAGCCATTTGCACGCTTGTAGCACCTATGCGCCCCGTCGACACCATCGTTAGGATGTAAGCTCATGGACCAGCGTTCCGTACGCGATATTCTTGCCGGTAAAACCTACTTTATCCGCACATTCGGCTGCCAGATGAACCAGCACGACTCCGAGCGCGTGAGTGGTTTGCTCGATTCGTATGGCTGTCTTATGGCGCTCGATCCGGAGCATGCCGATATTGTCGTATTCATGACGTGCTGTGTGCGCGAGGCTGCCGATACGCGCCTCTATGGTCAGTGCAATTCCTGCAAGAGTCTTCCTCCTTCGCCTTCGGGTAAGCGCGTGGTCGCCGTGGGCGGCTGCATCGCCCAGCGCGATGGTGAGGGCTTGCTCACCAACGTCGATAACGTCAATGTCATTTTTGGCACCCATTCCATTGCGCATGTGGCGGAGCTTATCGCCGAGGCGTTTTTGGATGGTAAGCGCCATATCCGCACGAATGAGCATGAGGATACCGACGCCATGAGTATGCCGTGGCACCGCGAGACGCAATATCACGCTTGGGTGCCCATCATGACGGGCTGCAACAACTTCTGCACGTACTGCATCGTGCCGTACGTCCGTGGTCGTGAGAAGAGCCGTCCCTTCGAGGAGATTGTCGACGAGGTGACCGGGCTCGTGCGCCAGGGCGTGCGCGAGATTACGCTGCTGGGCCAAAACGTTAACTCCTACGGTCGCGATCTCTTTGGTAAGCCGCGTTTTGCCGATCTGCTGCGCGCCGTGGGCGATACGGGCGTAGAGCGTATCTTCTTTACCTCTTCTCATCCTAAGGATCTGCTGCCCGAGACCATTGATGCTATGGCCGAGACGCCTGCCGTCATGCCGCAGCTTCACCTGGCCGTTCAGTCGGGCTCCACGCGCATTCTTAAAGAGATGAATCGTCGTTATACGCGCGAGGATTATTTGGGCCTGGTCGATCGTATTCGTAAGCGTATGCCCGATATTGCGCTTTCGACCGATATCATCGTGGGTTTCCCGGGCGAGACCGAGGAAGACTTTGAGCAGACGCTGTCGCTTGCCGAGACTGTGCGCTATGCCCAAGCCTACACGTTTATTTACTCCAAGCGCGCCGGTACCCCGGCAGCTGAGATTTATGATCCCACCCCGCATGAGGTTATCCTTGAGCGCTTTAACCGTC
>CABVCJ010000127.1 GCA_902496845.1 uncultured Collinsella sp. | reverse complement strand
CTACGGCCTGCTGAACGAGGGCCACAAGGTGGCCACCCTGGGCCCGCTCATCCATAATCCCATCGTGGTGCGCGAGCTTTCCGAGGCAGGCGTCGGTCTGGCCGAGACCCTAGACGACGCCGCATCGGGCACCGTGATCATCCGCGCGCACGGCGTGGTGCCGCAGGTGATCGAGGCCGCTCGCGAGCGCGGTCTCGACGTGGTCGATGCCACCTGCCCCTACGTGAAAAAAGTCCACGTGGCGGCGGAGCGCCTGGTACGCGAGGGCTACCGCGTGATCGTCGTGGGCGAGCCGGGCCACCCCGAGGTTGAGGGCATCCTGGGCCATGCCGGCGATGACGCTCAAGTCGTGAGCTGCGCCGCCGATGCGGACGCGCTGCCGCTCAAGGGCAAGGTTGGGCTCGTCGTGCAGACCACCCAGACCGCGCAGAACCTGGCCGAGGTCGTGGCTGCCATCACGCCGCGCGTGCAGGAACTGCGCGTGATCAACACCATCTGCGCCGCCACGAGTGAGCGTCAACAGGCAGCAGCCGCACTTGCCAACCGCTGCGACTGCATGGTCGTGGTGGGCGGCAAGAACTCGGGCAACACCCGCCGCCTGGCGCAGATTTGCGCAAACGCCTGCGAGCGTACGTATCACATCGAGGAAGCTTCCGAGCTTCAGGCCGCGTGGTTTACCGACGCTCACCACATCGGCATCACCGCCGGAGCCTCCACCCCGCAAGAACACATCGAACGCGCCGTCGAGCGCATCAAGGAGCTTTGCCGCTAATCATGGACCAGACCGTACCCGCATACGCCGCTGAGGTGGCCGATTACGGGCGCAGCCGCGACCCCGAGCCGGGTGAGGGCGCGCTCGTTAAAAACGTGCGCCCCGAATCGCCCGCATGGGATGTGGGTATCGAGCCGGGCATGCGCGTGCTCACGGTCAACGGCGAGCAACTGACCGATATGATCGTGTGGCTCTGGGAGGCAGATGACGACACTGTCGAGCTGGAGGTATTCGACCCGCGCGACGACACCGTCACCCCCGTCGAGCTTGACCGCTTTCCCGGCGAGGACTGGGGTCTGGAGTTCGATGGCCCCATCTTCGATGGCATGCGTACCTGCGTAAATGCCTGCGTGTTCTGCTTTATGACCATGCTGCCCAAGGGCGGTCGCTCCACGCTCTACATTCGCGATGATGACTACCGCTTGAGCTTTTTGCAGGGCAACTTTGTCACGCTCACGAACCTCACCGACGAGGACGTGCAAAACGTCATCGACCGCAACATGAGCCCCATGAACGTGTCGGTCCACGCCGTGAGCCCCGAAGTCCGCCGCCGCATGATGGGCCGCAACGCCCAGCGCGGCATGGATGTGCTCGAGACCATCATGGATGCTGGGATTGAGATCCACGCGCAGATCGTACTGTGCCCCGGCATGAACGACGGCGAGGAGCTGGAAAAGACCCTGCGCTTTTGCGAGGAACACGAGCAAATCACGAGTCTGGGCATCGTTCCACTGGGCTTTACCAAGCACCAGAACCGTTTTACCTGGTCCTACAGCGACAAGCCCGAGCTGGCGCGCGAGACAATTGCCATGATCCGGCCCTTCCAGGACCGTGCCTTCGAGCGATTTGGCCGCCACACCTTCCAGATGAGCGACGAATTCTACCTGGATGCCGGCATCGAGCCGCCCGAGGCGGACTTTTACGACGGCTACCCGCAGTACTACGACGGCATCGGCATGATCCGCTCCTATCTGGACGAGACCGACAACGTGCTCGCCGCCGATGCCGAGCGCCTGCGCCGCGTTCGCGAGGCAATCGCCGCTCGTGGCCAGCGATTGCTGTGCCTCTCGGGTGCCAGCGCGCGCGATACGGTGGCGCGTTTTGTGGAATCGCCGCAGGGCCTTGCCGGTACCGTCACGGCAATCAAAAACCGTTACTTTGGCGGCAACGTGGACGTGACCGGCCTCATCGTCGCCTGCGACATCTTGGAGCAGCTGCCGCAGGACCTGTCGGGGGTTATGCTCTTTGTGCCTAAGCTCATGTTCAACGCCGACGGTATGACCCTTGACGAGTATCATCGTGACGAATTACTCGCACGCCTTACCGGTCGCGGCGCTGAGGTTCATGTGGTATCGACCATGCCGCATGAGCTGCTCGATACCCTGGAGCACATCCTTGGCACAACGCCCGCCAATTCAACTATTCCCGCTGACCCTACCCATTAAAGGAGAGCAGATGAAACCTATCGTCGCCGTCGTCGGACGCCCCAACGTGGGCAAGTCCACGCTCGTTAACCGCCTGGCCCAGACCTCGGACGCCATCGTCCACGAGTCTCGCGGCGTCACGCGCGACCGCTCGTATCACACGGCCGATTGGAACGGCCGCGAGTTCACTATCGTCGACACGGGCGGCATCGAGCCGCTCAAGAGCGATGACGTCTTTGCCACATCCATCCGTGACCAGGCCCTTGCCGCCGCCGAGGAAGCCGCCGTCATCCTGTTTGTGGTCGACGGCCGCACCGGCGTCACCGAGGAGGACGAGTCGGTCGCCCGCATGCTCAAGCGCTGCGACAAGCCGGTCTTTCTGCTGGTGAACAAGCTTGACAACCCCGATCGCGAGAATGACAACATTTGGGAGTTCTATTCCCTCGGCATCGGTGAGCCCACGCCGCTCTCGGCCCTGCATGGCCACGGCACGGGCGACCTGCTCGACGACATCGTAGCCCTGTTGCCCGAGGAAGAGGACGAGGTCGCCGACGAGTTCCCCGATGCGCTCAACGTGGCCATCATCGGCCGCCCCAACGCCGGTAAGTCCTCGCTGTTCAACCGCATCCTGGGCGCCGACCGCTCCATCGTGTCCAACATCGCCGGCACCACGCGCGATGCCATCGACACCGTCGTCGAGCGCGACGGTAGGCATTACCGCATGGTCGACACCGCGGGCATTCGCAAGAAGAGCACCGTGTACGAAAACATCGAGTACTACTCCATGGTCCGCGGTCTGCGCGCCATCGACCGCGCCGACGTGGCGTTGCTCGTCGTCGACGCCTCCGTGGGCGTCACCGAGCAGGACCAGAAGGTCATGGGCTTGGCCATCGAGCGCGGCTGCGCCATCGTGGTGCTGCTCAACAAGTGGGATCTGCTCGACGATGACCGCAAGCGCGAGGCCTGCATGGAGACCGTCGACCGCCGTCTGGGCGTCATGGCTCCCTGGGCCCAGTACCTGCGAATCTCAGCCCTGACTGGCCGTAGCGTCGAGAAGATCTGGGCGATGGTCGACGCAGCCGAGAAGACGCGCTCGCAAAAGATCAGCACCTCGCGCCTCAACACGTTCCTCACCGACCTGCGCGAGTTTGGCCACACCGTGGTGGACGGC
>CABVCJ010000126.1 GCA_902496845.1 uncultured Collinsella sp. | reverse complement strand
GAGCCACTCGATGCATGCCTCGGGATAGCAGGCAAGGACGATGATGTCGCACTTGCCGAGCGTCTCGTCGTTGAGCTCGCCGGCGACGGTACCCATGCTGGCGGCCGTCATCACGTCATCGTCGGGGTCCCAGGCAAGCACGCGAACGCCCGCCTGCGCATAGCCGCGGGCAAAGCTGCCGCCGATGAGGCCCAGGCCCACGATGCCGGCGCACTTGGGTCCACCCTGGTTGACGCGTGCGTTTCTCACCGTACCCATGGGCTACTCCTGAACGGTCTCTTGGCAGACGACCTCGCGGATGGCGCGGATGCGGCGCATGGTGTCGTCGAACTGGTCGGGGGTGAGGGCCTGAGCACCGTCGGACCAAGCGTGGCTCGGGTCGTCGTGGACCTCGATCTCCAGACCGTTGGCGCCGCAGGCAGTCGCGGCGAGCGCCATGGGCTCGACATAGCGGGTGTAGCCGGTGGCGTGGCTGGGGTCGGCGACGACGGGCAGGTGCGATAGGTGGTGCAGCACCGGCACGGCGTTGAGGTCGAAGGTGTTGCGGGTGCGGGTCTCGAAGGTGCGAATGCCGCGCTCGCACAGGATGACGTTGTCGTTGCCCTCGCTCATGATGTACTCGGCAGCCATGAGCAACTCGTCGACGGTGCCGGACATGCCGCGCTTGAGCAGGACCGGGGTCTTGGTCTTGCCGACCTCCTTGAGCAGGGGGAAGTTCTGCGCGTTGCGGGCGCCGATCTGCATGACGTCGATCTTCTTATCCAAGAAGACCTGCACGTCGCGCGGGTCCATGATCTCGGTGACGATCGGCATGTCGAGCTCGGCGGATGCCTCGCATAGCAGGTCCAGGCCGGCGGGACCCATGCCCTGGTAGGCGTAAGGGGAGGTGCGGGGCTTGTAGGCGCCACCGCGCAGCATCGTGGCGCCGGCGGCCTTTACGCGGCGTGCGATGCGAATGAGGTTTTCGCCCTCGACGGAGCAGGGTCCGGCGATGACCTGGAACTGGTCGCCGCCGATCTTGACGCCGTGGCCGCAGTCGATGACGGAGTCCTCAGGGTGGAACTTGCGGTTGGCACGCTTAAAGGGCTCGGAGACGCGCTGCACGCGCTCGACGACATCCATGGACTCGAGCAAGAACGGGTCGATCTTGGTCGTATCGCCCACCAGGCCGATGATGGTCTCGTTCTCGCCGCGCGAGACGTCGGTCTTGAGACCCTTCTTCTCAATCCAGCTGACGATATGGCCGACGGCCTCGTCGCTGGCGCTCTGCTTTAAAATCGCAATCATGGTGTGCCTCTCACCTCGATGGATAGCTCTTGCAAAAACGGCCCGCATCGCGAGCCGTTATATATGTGCATGAGAGTTTATACTAATTGTTTCACTTTTGCGTTCTAAGGTGAGCCTCTGCGCCGTGTCTCCCACGTAATTGCAAAGCTTTTTCTATTCTTTTGTTAGCCCGTGGCGCACTTGGGTATAATGCCACCCGTTCGCCCTATTAGCTCAGGGGATTAGAGCGTCTGCCTCCGGAGCAGAAGGCCGTTGGTTCGAATCCAACATGGGGCACCCTCGAACGTAAGACCGTCCGAACCTCGCATGGTCCGGGCGGTTTTCTTATACCGACGCGACGTGATGGGACAAGGTATGGCAGCAACGGATATCGAGCACGGACTCTCGACCGCCGAGGTCGAGGAGCGCATCGCCGCCGGTAAGATCAACCGCAACATGGAACTCAAGACCAAGTCGGTCCGCGAGCTCATCATCGAGAACCTCTGCACGCTGTTTAACTTGATCAACGTGGTTTTGGCGATTTTGGTGTTGCTGACCGGTTCGTTTAAGAACCTGACGTTCCTGTTCGTGGTGTTCTTGAACACGGCAATTGGCGTCATCCAGTCCATGCGCTCCAAGCGGATGGTCGATAAGCTTACGCTGCTCACCTCTAAGAAGGCCATCGCGGTGCGCGACGGTGCCGAGGTGGAGCTCGACCTGGACCAGATCGTGCTCGACGACATCATTCGCCTGGGGCGCGGTGACCAGATTCCGGCCGACGCCTTAGTGGTATCGGGCGAGGCGCTCGTTAACGAGAGCTTGCTGACGGGCGAGAGCGATCTCATCAAAAAGCAGCCCGGCTCCGAGCTCATGAGCGGCAGCTTTATCGACTCGGGCCTGCTGCGCGCTCGCGTGATCCATGTTGGTGCCGACAACTACGTGGCAAAGATCAACAACGAGGCCAAGTACGTCAAAAAGGTCAATTCCGAGATCATGAACGCGCTCAACGCCATCGTGCGCTTCGCGAGCATTATCATGATCCCGCTTGGTCTGGCGCTCTTTTCCTCGAGCGTAAGCGAGCTTTGGGATGCCGCCGGTACGCCGGGCGATAGCGCGCTTTCGTGGTGCTTTTCCGAGCTGCTTGCCGGTCGCGTGCCTTCGTCGGCGCTGCTGTCCACGGTGGGCGCTCTTTTGGGCATGATTCCGCAGGGTCTGGTGCTGCTGACCTCGTCGGTACTTGCCATCGCCACGGTGCGCCTGGCGCGTCGCAAGGTGCTTGCGCAGCAGCTCTACTGCATCGAGACGCTCGCGCGCGTCGACGTGCTGTGCTTGGACAAGACGGGCACCATCACGTCGGGTCGCATGGAGGTCGAGGGCACCTACCCGCTGCCTGTTGAGGGCGTTGGCTTTGGCGCGGACTCGGACGAGGCAGCTGTCCCCGTCGAGACCACGGTCCTCGATTTTGCACTCGCCAACGTGGCGCGTGCCACCTCGGCAGACGCCAACGAGACCTGTCAGGCGCTGCTCAACTATTACGCCGACCGCCCGGTCGAGGTGTCCGAGCCGCTGGCGGTCATTCCGTTCTCGTCGTCCAAAAAGTGGAGCGGCGCCTCGTTTGCACAGGGCTCCTATGTGATGGGCGCAGCGCAATTTGTGCTTTCGGAACGAGCCTTTGCACAGGTCGAGAACCGTGTGGCCGAGCTTGCCGACACCTGCCGCGTGCTTGTGGTGG
The DNA here is from genome assembly GCA_902496845.1 of uncultured Collinsella sp. Taxonomy (GTDB): domain Bacteria; phylum Actinomycetota; class Coriobacteriia; order Coriobacteriales; family Coriobacteriaceae; genus Collinsella. The sequence goes on along the minus strand of CABVCJ010000126.1, from coordinate 400 downwards.
CCCGTGTGGACGGCTTTACGCCCGACGGCGATATGGTGGGCGAGGCCGAGCCCGTGGGCTTTGTGACCATTCGCGACGAGATCCGCTCCTCGGCCGCCGAGACCATCGGCTACTTTAACGAGCAGGGCGTCACCCTCAACGTGATCAGCGGCGACGACCCGCGCACGGTGTCGTCGATCGCGCGCGTGGTGGGCGTTCCGGGGGCCGATGCCTACGTCGACGCCACGACGCTCGATACGCCGTCCAAGATCGATGCGGCAGTGGACCGCTATCACGTCTTTGGTCGCGTGACCCCGCAGCAAAAGCGCGAACTCGTGCAGGCGCTCAAGCGTCGCGACCATACCGTTGCCATGACGGGCGACGGCGTCAACGACGTGCTGGCGCTCAAGGAGGCCGACTG
>CABVCJ010000125.1 GCA_902496845.1 uncultured Collinsella sp. | reverse complement strand
CCGAGCAGCTCAGCACCGGATCGCCGTCGAGCCACACCGTACACAGGCCGCAGTTGGTGGTCTCGCAGGCGCAGCGCACCGACGCGCAACCCTGCTCTCGCAGCAACGCAAAGAGCATGGTGTCGGGGGCAATCTGAACCTTGACTTTGCGGCCGTTGAGCGTAAAGGAAAGATCGATGAGTTTGGCAGCCATTAGCGCACCTCGCTAGAATCGACGCCGGGCACGCGGCGGCAGGAATACTCGTCCGTGGCAAACTTGGGCACTTGCACGATCTCGAGCTCGCGGGCAAGCGCAGCCGAAAGCTCGATGCCGGCGGCGCGGCGCACGGCCTGAATCGCCAGCGGGGCCGAGATGCGACGGCGGTAGTCAGCCGAGCCCCACGGATGCGGCCAGGGCGCGCAGCTCGTCCTCGGAAGGCTGCTCGGCGGTAAGGCCACATGCCTCGCCCTGCAGCAGGGTCGCGCGCAGCGGGCGGGCGCCTACGGTGACATGCCAGCTGTTGTCCCACCAGGCGGCGGTGACGTTTAAGGAGGGGAAGTCGGTCGCGGCCTTGCGCACGGCCTCATAGCTCGCACGGTAGTCGTGCTTAACGACCACGACGTGCTCGATCACGTCGCGCACATAGCCCATGTCCACGAACTCGGCGAGCGGCACGCGGCCGGCGCCCGTCAGCTCAACATAGGAATCGAGCGCCAAAAAGGCCGAGAGCACGTCCGAGAAACCAAAGCGACCGTAGATGCTGCCGCCCACCGTGGCGGTGTTACGCAGCTGCACGCCCACGATATCGTGGACGGCGAACTCAAAGACATGGTTGACAAGCGCGTTGAGCTCGGCATGACGCTCGAGCTGGTGCAGGGTACACATGGCACCGATGCGAAACTCGGTCTCGGTCTCCTCGATCTGATCGAGTCCGCAGGCCGAAAGGTCAATCGCCGTCGCCACGCGACGCGAACCCAGGCGCATCCAGATGCCGCCGCCCACAATCTTGTTGTTGCGGTTCTTCTGTAAGAGCTCATAGGCTTCGGCCGCGTTTCCAACACGGACGTAGGTACCGAACTTGAGCACGTTCTCCCCCATCTCTTCACTTGTCCAGTGTTTCTAAGTGTACCAAACGAGGGCGCACGACCCTCACCACCACAGAAAAAGGCTCCCAGCCGGAATGACTGGGAGCCTTCTGCGATGCTATGTCGAGCGAAGATTTAGCAGACGCCCTGGGCGAGCATGGCGTCAGCAACCTTCAAGAAGCCGGCGATGTTGGCGCCCATGACGAAGTTGCCCTCCTGGCCGTACTCCTTGGCGGTGTCGTCCACGTTGTGGAACATGCCGCGCATGAGCTGCTCGAGCTTGCCGTCGACCTCCTCGAAGGTCCAGGACAGATGCTCGGCGTTCTGGCTCATCTCCAGGCCGGACACGAGCACGCCGCCGGCGTTGGCAGCCTTACCGGGCATAAAGGCGACGCCGTTCTCCTGGAAGTAAGTCGTGGCCTCGATGGTCGTGGGCATGTTCGCGCCCTCGCCGACCACCTTGCAGCCGTTGGCGACGAGCGCCTGGGCGTCCTCGAGCAGCAGCGTGTTCTCGCGAGCACAGGGCAGCGCGATGTCGCAGGGCAGCTGCCAAACGCCACGGCCGTCGCCCTCGTGCCACACGGCGTTGGGCTTCTCGTCAACGTACATAGCGAGCGTAACGCCCTTGTCGTGGCCGGAACGCTTCTTGTTGTAGACGTGCTCGAGCACAGTGTAGTCGATGCCGTCGGGATCCTCGACCCAGCCGTGAGTATCGGAGCAGGCCAGCACCTTGCCGCCGAGCTGGGAGACCTTCTGGACGGCGTAGATAGCGACGTTGCCGGAGCCGTGCACGACGACGTTCTTGCCCTCGAAGGAGTCGCCGCGGCTCTTGAGGTACTCGTCCACAAAGTAGGCCAGACCGTAGCCGGTGGCCTCGGTACGGGCGAGCGAGCCGCCAAAGGAGAGGCCCTTGCCGGTGAGGACGCCGGTCCACTCGTTGGTCAGGCGCTTGTACTGACCGAACAGGTAGGCAACCTCACGGCCGCCAACGCCCAGGTCGCCGGCGGGAACGTCGGTGTTGGGGCCGATGTGGCGATAGAGCTCGGTCATGAAGGACTGGCAGAAGTGCATGATCTCGTTGTTGGACTTGCCCTTGGGGTCAAAGTCGGAGCCGCCCTTGCCGCCGCCCATGGGAAGGGTGGTCAGGCTGTTCTTGAGGATCTGCTCCAGGCCCAGGAACTTGAGCATACCCAGGGTGACCGTCGGGTTAAAGCGCAGACCGCCCTTGTAGGGTCCAATGGCAGAGTTGAACTCGACGCGATAGCCGCGGTTGACCTGGACCTTGCCCTGGTCGTCGACCCAGGGAACACGGAACATGACGATGCGCTCGGGCTCGACGAGGCGCTCCAGCAGGGCGGCCTCCTCGTACTCGGGGTGGGCGTCGAGCGCCGGCTGGATGGTGCCGAGGATCTCGGTCGCGGCCTGGATGAACTCAGGCTGCTCGGGATAGCGGGCCTTGAGCTCTTCGAGAACTTTCTGCGTGTAGCTCATGCTTCCTCCAATGATGGGAAACGAAAAATGTTGGTCGCGGCACCCTATGCGCCGCGAACTTTATCGAGTATGGATAATATCGCACTGTTGCGGCAAAGTTTCGCATAAGCGGACGAGCAGATGTTTCGTTTTGATTACGATGCAGGTAGAGGCGTTTTTGAATGCCTGACGTGCAAAACCCGTGTTTCAAACCTGTTTCGTCCACGTGTTCCAAGCCACCACATTGGGGACAGGCACCTTTGTGGTGGTTTTGGTGATTAGAGGACGAGCTGGTGGTAGTCGGCGGGGGTTATGCGACCCTCGGTGGCGGCACGGAAAGCGGCAAGGGCATCGCCCGAGAACGGCATGGCCCAGCACAGTCCGCAGCCGGCGGTGATGGAGCCGGGCAGCGGCATGATGCGCCCGGGCACACCGGAGGCAAGACACAGCTGTTCGCATTCCATCACATCGAAGGTGCTGTCGAACGACACAACGATTTTGCGGTCGTGGTCGAGGGCATCACCGGACGGGCCTTCGCGGTGTGCATCACGATACGCCGCGGCAGCAGCCTCCTCTTCCGCGGTATGTCCACAACCACCGCAACCGCAGGTACAGGGCTCGGACCCATCGCAGGTGCAAGGTTCTCCCGTGTCGGGACAGATATCGTGAGACATAGCAACTCCAATCGTCTAGGCGAGTAACTCGGCCGCCGCAAACTCCTCGGGCGTATTGACGTTCTCGAAGCAGAGCGTCGAGCCGGCGACCTTAACGATCTGCGGCTCATCCATATAACCGGCCTGAACGCGATTGATTAGGCAGCGAATGCGCTGTCGGTCGCAGGAGAGCAGCTCTTGGGCAACCGGCGTACACGCGTCACGGCGCCAGACGGCACAAAGCGGCTCAATCCCCCGCTCCTCGCGCGGCACG
>CABVCJ010000124.1 GCA_902496845.1 uncultured Collinsella sp. | reverse complement strand
CCGCCCACCATATAAATCTCGTCCACGCCGCCGAGCTTGGCGGCCGCGAGCGTATAGGGACTGATCAGACCGTCTTTTTGCGGCGGGGTCACCATGACCACACGCTTAACGCCGGCCACCTTGGCCGGAATCGCGTTCATAAGCACGGTTGAGGGATACTGCGCACGGCCACCCGGCACGTAGATGCCGGCAGCGGCGAGCGGGGTCACCTTGACACCGAGCATCGTGCCGTCCGGGCGCGTGGTAAACCAGCTCTGCTCGACCTCGCGCTGGTGAAACTCGCGAATCTGGCGCGCCGCCTTTTCGAGCGCAGCGACAAAAGCGGGGTCGAGGCCCTCGAGCGCCGCGTCGATCTGCTCTTGCGGCAGACGAAAGCTTTGCAGCTCGACACCGTCAAAACGCTGGCAGTAATCGCGCACCGCAGCATCGCCGTTGGCACGCACGTTGGCCACGATATCGCGGGCGGCGTCGACGATGTTTTGCGGCAGCACACCCTTGCGGTTGAGCTGGTTGGTAACGAGGCGCTCACCGGGAGCAAGCTTGATGGTCTTCATATCGGTATCCCCTATCGGTCGAGGTTGCGTTTGGAAAACGAGATGCCGGGCAGCGGCACCAATCGGCCCGCAGTCCGGATATGGGGGCGCCCGTGCGCGCTCGCGCTATTGTGCCGAGCCCGCGACGGGCTCAAAATGCTTGTCCTTCACGGCAGCCGCCAGGCGATCGGCCAGGTTGCGAACGCGCGGATCCAGGCGCGCGGCACCCGGGTTGACGAAGAAGCGGGCCGTGCAGTCCATAATGCGGCCGGTGATGACCAGGTCGTTGTCGCGCAGGGTGGCACCCGTGGCGGTAATGTCCACGATGCGATCGGTCATGCCGACAATGGGGCCCAGCTCGATGTTGCCGTGCAGCGAGACGATATCGGCGTTCACGCCGCGCTCGGCATACCAGGCACTCGCGATGCGCGGGTACTTGGTTGCCACGCGAAGCGAACCGCGGCGGGCATAGTTTCGCTCGGCCTGCCCGGCGCGCCATGCGGGCTCCGCCTCGATAAAGGTGCACAGGCCATAGCCCAGGTCGACCAGCTGCAGCAAGTTGAGGTCGGCCTCGATGAGCGAGTCCCAGCCGCAGATGCCACAGTCGGCACCGCCGCAGCCCACAAAGGCAGGCGCATCGCTGGGGCGCACGATGACAAACTCGATATCGCCGACCGTGCCCTCGCCAGCACGCGTGTCGCGACCGCGCACAATCAGGTGACGGCCGGGATCACGCAGCTCAGAGACGTCCAGGCCCGCGGCCTCGAGCACGTCGAGCGTATCGGCCTTAAGCGAGCCCTTGGGCACGGCGATGCGCAGCGGACCCTCGGCACCACGGCCCGCGGCGTGATCGCCATCGGAAGCGGCGTCCTCGACCGAGGTGCGCGCGGCCTCCAGGCGCTCGAGCGAAAAGGCGAAGCCCGCCGCCGGCACCTCGATGCCATCGCCAAATGCACCGGTAAAGATGGAGTCATAGCGTCCGCCCGAGCCGACCGGATCGGGTAAGCCGCCGGCATAGGCCTTAAAGACCAGGCCCGTGTAGTAATCAAACGAGTTCATGATGGAGAAGTCGAAGGACAGCACCTCGGCATCCTCCGGCGCCAAGCCCTCGACCAGCGCACGCAGCTCGTGCGTGAGCGGTGCGGCAATACCGGCAGCCTCCAGCAGCGCGTCCACGCGGTCGAGCACCTCGGCTCCGCCGTGCAAGCGCGGCAGCTCGCTAATGGCGGCCTTGACGGCATCGGACTCGGCGCTTGCCGCCACGCGGGCATCGAGGCCCACAAAGTCGTTGGCGTGCACGCAGCGCAGGGCCTCGGCCGCCAGCTCACGATCCTCGCATACCGCAAGCAATTCCTTAAAAGGACGCACGCTGCCTGCGATGATGCGCGCATCGGGAAGTGTCAGCTCGCGCACGGTCTCCGCCACCAGCGAAACAATCTCGACATCGCCCGCGGTATCGCCCGCACCGATAAGCTCAAAGCCCAGCTGCGTAAACTGACGCGAGCCACCGGCATTGCGCTGGCACTCGCGAACCACCGGCGCCTCGTAGCGAAGGCGCAGGGGCAGATCGGCCGCACGCATGCGGGTCGAAACCAGGCGCACGATCGGCAGCGTGTTGTCGGGACGGACCACCAGCAGGCGGCCGTCGTCATCAAAGAGCTTAAACGGCGTGTCCGCAATGCGGCCGCCCTCCTCGAGCGAACCCTTGTCCTCGAGCAGCGGCGTCTCGACCGGAAGGTAATGATGCTCCCTAAAGCAGCCCTTCACCGTATACGCGATCTCCTCGCGTGCCTGAGCCTCCTCGGGCAATATGTCCCGGAATCCCCACGGTGTGGCCGTCATCTGGTGAGCCTCCTCATGCTGTGTTTCATATAGAACGAAAGACCGGCATAGCTCCGCCGGTCTTCTGGGTACTTTAGCATACTAGAGTACTTGCGGGGAGAATCGTCTCCCACGGCTCACAGCGTATTCATTTGGAAACATAGGAGCGGATTGTCGCAACCCAACCCCACCTAGGCGCCAATCGCACGACGATACTCTGCCATTACCTGCGCATCGGCAGCTGCGGGGTCGGCAAAATAGCGCCCGTCATAGGTCTCGGCCGAAACAACTCCGCGATAGCCGCGCGCCACCAGTCTATCCAAGTCGGCGCGCATATCGCGGTCGCCGTCACCCCAGGCAAGGTGCGTGGTGCCGTCTGCCGCAACATCGACAAAATGTACGTGGGCGACATCATCGCCAAGCAGATCGAAATAATCGTCGATGGTATCCCCCGCCACCGCCATAGCGCCCAAATCCAGACACGCCTTAAGTGCCGGATGATCAACTGCCTCGATCATGCGCTTCGTATCGGCCGCCGAGTTCACGATCATCGACTCAACCGGCTGCAGGGCCTCGAGCACCAGTCGCACGCCGCACTCTCCCGCATGCTCGGCAATCGCACGCAGCATCGAGGCGCTGCGACCCCAGGCGTCCTCGATCGGCTCGTTCAAAAATGCCCAGCCGCTCGAGACCATGACCTGCTCGGCTCCAAGTTCCGCCGCGATATCTACAACGTTCTTAAAGTACGCGAGCGTGCGGGCACGCGCCTCATTCCCGCGCGCCGCGATATTCCACGGCTTGGGGTTGTTCTGTTCGGGACAAAGCCCCACAATCCGAACCCCATACCGCTGCGACAGCTCCCGCACCTGCTCGAGCGAATCGTATCCATGGCAATCGACATACAGATGCATCGCCCCGGTCCAGAGCTCACAACACGTGTAGCCCGAGGCCGCTGCCGAAGAAAAGAATTCCTCAAGGTCAAAATAACGATGGCTGATATTCATGACGGCAAGCAGGGGGTAGCTCATAATTACTCTCCAACCTAAACGAGGCCCCGTTCCATATAGGAGCGGAGCCCAATTACACAAACGTTATTTGCTCTTAGTAGTCGAACTGGTGATAGTAGCGACGATACTTGAGGTTGTGCTTGGTGACCGTCTCGTAGTAGCGAGCCAGGCGGTCGGTCA
>CABVCJ010000123.1 GCA_902496845.1 uncultured Collinsella sp. | reverse complement strand
CGACGGACGCGCAGAGACAGGAACTACCGAGGCGGTGCAGACGCAGGCGTTCGACGTGGTCGTTATCGGCGGCGGCCCTGCCGGCATGGCGGCCGCGCTTGCCGCGCATAAGGCCGACGCGCGCGTGGCCATCGTGGAGCGCGAGCAGCATCTAGGAGGAATCCTCCGCCAGTGCATCCACCCCGGATTTGGCCTGTCGCACTTTAAGCAGGAACTCACCGGTCCCGAGTACGCGCAGCGCTTTATCGACCAGGTGCGCGCGACCGACATTGCGCTGTTCCTGGGCAGCATGGTGCTTGGGATCGATTCGGGCGAGTCCACGGAAGACGCCGCACTCCACACCGTCACGCTCATGAGCCGTGCCGGCATGTTGCAGCTCACCGGACGCGCGGTCGTCCTTGCTATGGGATGCCGCGAGCGCACACGCAGCGAGATCAAGATCCCCGGCAGCCGCCCCGCCGGCGTGTTTACGGCTGGCCTGGCGCAGCGATACATCAATATCGAAAATCTAAAGCCCGGCTCGCGTGCCGTCATTTTGGGCTCGGGCGACATCGGGCTTATCATGGCGCGCCGCTGCACGCTCGAGGGGATTTCGGTCGAGGGTGTGTACGAGCTCATGCCGTACGCCAACGGCCTGCGCCGCAACGTCAAGAACTGTCTGGACGACTTTGGCATTCCGCTGCACCTGTCCACCACCGTGACGCGCGTGATCGGGCGCAATCGCGTGGAGGCCGTCGAGGTGAGTCGAGTCGACGAGAGCCTCGCGCCCATTCCGGGAACCGAGCGTGTTGTTCCTTGCGACACGCTGCTGCTTTCGGTGGGCCTGATTCCCGAGAACGAGCTTTCGATTGCCGCAGGCGTGGAGCTTGACCCGCGTACTCGCGGCGCCGTGGTGGACCAGAGTCTGCAGACGGGCGTGCCGGGCATATTTGCCTGCGGCAACGTGCTGCACGTGCACGACCTGGCCGACAACGTGACGACCGAGTCCGAGCGTGCCGGCGCGGCTGCGGCGGCATACGCGCTGGAGAACAGCGCAAATGTCGAGGCCGGAGATGCGGGCACGAGTTGCCAACTCAAGGTCTCCCCTGCCGGTATCGCTGGCTACGCACTGCCGGGACGCATTACGGCTGTGGCACTCACCAAACTCAACTTCCGCGTGCGCCGACCGGTCGACGCCGCCCGCGTGCGCATTCTGGCAGGCGACGAAGAACTGTTTGCAGGCAAGGTCCGCCCGTTTAAACCGAGCGTCATGGAAAGCTTCCCGCTGCCGGCAAAGGTGATTCAGCGCGCACTCGACCTTGATGTTAGCGAGATTGTCCTGTCCGTCGACCCTATTGAGGAGGCGTAAGGCCATGAGCACGAACACGGTCGAAACGCTGCAGTTCAACTGCACCACCTGCCCATCCGAATGCCTCCTGACCGTGGAGGTAGAACGTGACGCAGACGGCGCCGTGGTAGAGGTGCGCTCCGTGACCGGCAACAGTTGCCCGCGCGGCGATACGTTCGCGCATCAGGAGCTCACCTGCCCCATGCGCGTGCTCACCACCACCGTTGCCGTATCCGGCGGCGACGAGGCGCTGCTGCCCGTGCGCACGGCCGAGGCCATCCCGCTGGCACTCCACGCCCAAGCCATGGACCTCATCCGCGGCCTAGTCGTCAAAGCCCCCATCCGCATGGGAGACGTCGTGTTGGAAGACCTCCTCCACACGGGCATCGACCTCATCGCCAGCATGGACATCGACCCAGCCTAAGCAGCCCATTTGGGACGGGACTTCATCCCCCTCTGCAGCTGCGGTGGAATAGTTCCTGTTTTAGGCCATTACCCCGGCAAACAGGAACCATTTCACCGCAACTTATGTGGGGGCGCATGGGATACCATGGTGGCACCCTAGCGAAAGGACGATGTATGGCACATGTCGATGACCAGCGTGTGGCGCGCGTGCTCGATGCGCTCGAGGCTCATCACCCCGGCGCACAGCTGCTCGTAAACGACCCGTGGTCGATTTACTATCTGACCGGTTTTTATGCCGATATGTTCGAGCGTTTTTGCGGCGTGCTGCTCGCACGCGATAGCGAGCCTGCGATCTTGGTCAACGCGCTGCATCAGCTGCCCGAGTACGACAATGCCCGCGTGGCCTACCACAACGATACTGACGTCGTGGCCGACGCCATCGCGAGTGAGATCGATCCGACCAAACCGCTCGGCATCGACACCGTTATGCGCTCCGGCTTTTTGATGCCCCTTATGGATCGTCACGCCGCGAGCGAGTTCTTCCTGGGCGACTTTGCCGTCACCGCCGCACGCGCCCACAAGGATGTCACCGAGCAGGAGCTTATGCGCGCGTCCTCGGCCGCTAACGACGCCGTGATGGCCGACGCCATCAAGCTCGTCCACGAGGGCGTGACGGAGCGCGAAATTGCCGACCAGATGCTCGGCCTGTATCGCAAGCACAGCTGCGAGGGCTTTAGTTTTCCGCCCATCGTAAGCTTTGGCGCCAACGCCGGCGACCCGCATCACGAACCCGACGATACCGTGCTCAAGCGCGGCAACGTGGTGCTGTTCGACATTGGCGGACGCCGCTGCAACTACTGCTCGGACATGACGCGCACGTTCTTTTGGGGTGAGCCGGACGAGGAGACGGCGCGCATCTACGATATCGTGCGCCGCGCCAACGAGGCCGCCGAGGCGATCATCGCCCCGGGCGTGCGCATGTGCGACCTGGACCGCGCCGCGCGCGACGTGATTGAGGAGGCGGGCTACGGCAAATACTTTACGCATCGCCTGGGCCACTCGATCGGTCTGCGGGACCACGAGCCGGGCGACGTCTCACTCGTCAACGAGCAGGTCGCAGAGCCGGGCATGACGTTCTCCATCGAGCCGGGCATCTACCTCCCCGGCCGCACCGGCGTCCGTATCGAGGACCTGGCCCTGGTTACCGAGTCCGGCGTCGAGATCCTCAACGCCTACCCCCACGACCCAGTCCACCTAGACTAGCCCCTTCCCAATAGCCCCTCAATAAGTTGCGGTGGAATAGTTCCCAGATTGGCCCACAGAGGCATAATCCAGGAACTATTTTACCGCAACTGCCAAGGGGCCAAGTCGACCAATTTGACAGTCTAGAGATGCGCCACGAAAATGGACTATCTACTACGTTTAACCCACATGGGTCGACCACACCCGCGTTTTCTCAAAACTGGCAAGCCATCTACCTGCGGTTTTGATGTCGCAATTCTCGGCGTGGTCGAGGGCAGTCGATTAAACGTAGTAGATAGGCCCATTTCGTGGCGAGCAGGCCAAATTAGCTGCCCCGATCCAAACGAAAGACCTCCCAGTCCTCGTTGTTTACGAGAACCGGGAGGCCTTCTTGTGTCCTAGAGCTTCATGAGCTCGGCGCTACTCAGCGCGATGGCGCAGCTTTTCGATCGCGGCGGCGATCAGCGCCAACAGGCCGGTTCCGCCCAGTGCGGCGACGGTCACAGCCGTGTTGTCACCTGTCTGGGCCAGGCTTCCAGCAGCAGCCTTCTTGCTGTCCTTCTTCGCATCCGAAGCCGGCTTGGCATCAGACTTGCCACCGTTGTCCTTGCCGTCCGTCGGCTTCTGCTCAACGACCGGCTCAACAACTTCAACGGTCACCGAAGCGGTGAACTGTTGGGCTGCCGACGCCTCCGCGACGCCATCTTCGTCAG
>CABVCJ010000122.1 GCA_902496845.1 uncultured Collinsella sp. | reverse complement strand
GTGCTGATCGCCATCATCGCCTACGTGGTCATCAACGGCTTGCCGCATATCTCGCTCGACTTTATCTTTGGTTGGCCCCAGGGCGTCAACGCCGAAGGCGGTATTTGGCCCACGATCGTCTCGACCATCTACGTGACGGTGCTTGCCATGCTCATCTGCACGCCGATTGCCGTGCTGGCGGCCGTCTATCTTGCCGAATACGCCAAGCAGGGTAAGGTCGTCGAGCTCATTCGCTATGCTGCCGACGCCTTGGCCTCGGTGCCCTCCATCGTTATGGGCCTGTTTGGCTACGCCTTGTTTGTCGAGGCCATGGGCTTGGGTCTTTCGATGGTCTCGGCCGCTTTGGCGCTCGCGCTCTTGATGCTTCCCATCGTCATGCGCACCACCGAGGAGGCCATTCGCGCCGTGCCGCGCTATATCCGTTGGGGTGCGTACGGCCTGGGCGCCACCAAGTGGCAGGTCGTTTCCGAGATCGTGCTTCCTTCTGCCTTTGGCCGCATCGCCACCGGTATCGTCCTTGCCATCGGCCGTGCCATCGGCGAGACTGCGGTGGTGCTCTACACCATGGGTCAGGCCATCAACCTGCCTATCTCGCCACTCGATTCCGGCCGCCCCATGACGGTCCACCTGTACCTGCTTGCCAACGACGGCATCAACATGAACGCAGCCTATGGCACCGCGCTCCTGTTGATGGTGATCATTTTGGCTTTCAACCTGTTTGCGCGCTTCCTGTCGCGCAAGCGCCGCTAGTTAAGGAGTCCCATGTCCGTCTATCAGTCCGCTCCCACGCTGGAGCAAGCGGCCATCACGGCCAAGGATTTCAACTTTTGGTACGGTGACTTTCATGCGCTGACGGGGCTCGACCTCAACATCGCCAAGAACGCCATCACCTCGTTTATTGGCCCTTCGGGCTGCGGCAAGTCGACGTTTTTGCGCTGCATCAACCGCATGAACGACCTGATCGAGGGTACGCGCGTCGAGGGCACCATGACGCTTGACGGCAACGATATCTATGCCGAGGGCGTCGATCCGGTCGACCTTCGCCGTCGCGTGGGCATGATTTTTCAGCAGCCCAACCCGTTTCCCAAATCCATCTACGAGAATGTCGCTTTTGGCCCTCGTCTGCAGGGCGTGACTAGCAAAAGCGACCTCGATGATATCGTGGAAGAATCGCTCAGGCGCGCCAACCTCTGGAAAGAGGTATCCAATCAGCTCAACAAGGATGGTTTGGCGCTCTCGGGCGGTCAGCAGCAGCGTCTGTGCATCGCGCGCGTGCTTGCGGTGCAGCCCGATGTCCTTCTGATGGACGAGCCCTGCTCCGCCATCGACCCCACGTCCGTCTCTAAGGTCGAGGATCTGATGGCCGAGCTAGCGCCCGAGATGACGATCATCATCGTCACGCATTCTATGCAGCAGGCGGCTCGCATTAGCGACTACACCGCATTTTTCTTGCAGGAAGTTGCCGGCGAGCCCGCCACGCTCATCGAGTATGGTCAAACCGACGCAATCTTTACCAGCCCGGTGGATTCGCGGACGGAAGACTATATCACCGGCCGCTTTGGCTGATCGGTGCGACTAGTCCCAAGTCGATCGGACCTGGTCCGGTGCGTATTCACTGTGCGGGCGGCATGACCGCACCCAACTGATTGGAGTGAACCATGCGCAAACTGTTTTCCCGTCAGCTCATCGAGGCCCGTCATGAGATGCTGAGCATCTACGAGGCCGTCGATCTGGCGCTTCACGACGCCGTGAAGGCCTATGTGACCGATGACCGCAAGCTTGCCACCAAGACCAAGAAGCGCACGCTTTCGATTGACGCGCGCTGCGCCAACTTGGAGGCCGTGTGCTACAACCTGATTGCAACGCAGTCGCCGGTCGCTTCCGACTTCCGCTTGCTGCAGACAATCATCTACGTCGACTTTAACCTGCAGCGCATGACCGATAAGGTTCGCCAGATCTGCCGCGCCACGCGTCACATGGTCAAGGCCGATATCTCGCTGCCTCAGGAGCTTGTCGGTACAGTTGAGGCCGAGGCCGAAGCCGTATATCAGGTGCTGGGCTCGTCGCTTTCCGCGCTCGTCACCAACGACATGTCCATCATCTGCAACCTGGCCGTCGAGGACGAGCCGGTGCACGCGGCCTACGAGAAGTTCTTCCGTATCTTCAACCGCATGGACGCGGGCGAGTTTATGGATGACGATAGCAACTACGACGACCTGCGCCGCGCCATCATGGTTTCGCGCTATCTCGATCGCATCGCCTCGATTTCCATCGATGCCGCCTGTCGTCTGACCTTCCTTTTGACCGGCCAGCGCATGAACGCCGGCGATATCGCCCGCACGGACGAGGATGAGCTCGAGAGCATGCGCGTACCTTCGGGCGAGGGCGTCATTATGAGGCCCGCCGTCGATGCGCACTATGTTGCCAAGGTGCCCGCTAACGAGGTGAGCGAGGGTCTTCGCTACCTGCTCGAGCACCTCGAGGACGAGGACGACACCGAGGATGACGAGGAGTAGGGTAGCTCCGTTCGTTGAAAGATTGTAAATACCTGAGGGAGCGCGACCTTGCGGATGCGGGGCCGCGCTCTTGCGTTAGCATGGGACTACTTGTATGGCTGTTAGCGGAGGCGATTGGCAATGGATAATTATTTGGACTTGATGCGCGCTCGCCGCGAGCAGATTCTCGAACGCTTTTATGCCGCACTCGATCGCGCAGGCCGTTCTCACGATGCCGCACGTCTGATTGCCGTTTCCAAGACCGTTGGCGTCGATGAGACTGTTGCCGCCATTCAGGCAGGGTATCGTCATTTTGCCGAGAACCGTCCGCAGGAGCTTGTTCGCAAGCTTGCGGGCTTGGCTGAACATCCAGAGCTGCCTGCGGTGCGTTTTGACATGATTGGCAACCTTCAGACTAACAAGATCAATGCGGTGTTGGGTTCGGCCGAGCTGATTCATTCGGTGGGATCGCTGCATTTGGCGCAGGCTGTTTCGAGTCGCGCGGCCCGTAAGATTGAGGCGGGAGAGCTTGCCGGCCCTCAGCGTGTGCTGATCGAGGTCAATGTGAGTGGCGAGGAGTCAAAGGGTGGATTTTCGCCCGACGAGATTCGCGCCTCCGCCGGCGAGCTCGCGGAGCTTGAGGGAATTTGTGTGCAGGGGCTTATGACCATGGCGCCCCGGGGGAATAAGGATGTGGCGCGCCGCACCTTTGCCGGGCTGCGTGAGCTGAGGGATGAGCTGGAGGCGGCATATCCCGATCTTGAACTGCCCGAGCTTTCCTGCGGCATGAGCGAGGACTTTGAGCCTGCCCTTGAGGAGGGCTCAACGCTTGTTCGCCTAGGCAGGGTGGTATTTAGCCCGGAGTTTGAAGTAAAATAATGCTTTGAAGTGCGCAATGATTGTCAGAGCGCCTGCACTAAACCGCGAGAGGACACAACCATGGGCTTCCTTGACGAGATTAAAAATAAAATGCACCTGGGCCAGCAGGGTTACGACCAGGGTTATGGCCAAGATGACGACTACGGTTACGATGACGGCTATGACGATGGCTACCAGAACAACGGCTACAGCGGCGCCTCGGGCGAGGGCTTCTACACCCAGGATGAGCCGAGCAACGGTCTTCTGGGTCAGACGCGTCGCGGTGAGGCCGAGTCAGTTGCCGTGTACACGCGTTCCGGTCAGCTGGTGGGCGATGATTCCCGTCACGCTACGACCT
>CABVCJ010000121.1 GCA_902496845.1 uncultured Collinsella sp. | reverse complement strand
TGAACGCCAACAAGGCTCGTAAGAAGCCGCTGCGCGTTATCCTCAACGGTCTGGGCAAGGACGCTGCTCAGATCATCGCCCGCATCAACGGCTTCACCTATGTGAAGACCCAGTTCGACTACTACACGGGCGAGCTCAAGGTCGTCGAGACCATCCCCTACTCCGATGGTCCCCGCGCTGCCGTTAACTGCTACGGCTCCGACGACGTCCGCGAGGGCGTTGCCATCATGTGGCACGAGAACGTCGACATCTCGATCACCGGTAACTCCACCAACCCCACGCGCTTCCAGCACCCCGTCGCTGGCACCTACAAGAAGGAGCGCCTCGAGGCTGGCAAGAAGTACTTCTCCGTCGCTTCTGGTGGCGGCACTGGCCGTACCCTGCACCCGGACAACATGGGCGCCGGCCCTGCCTCTTACGGCATGACCGACACCATGGGCCGTATGCACTCCGACGCCCAGTTCGCCGGTTCTTCCTCCGTGCCTGCGCACGTCGACATGATGGGTCTCATCGGCATGGGCAACAACCCCATGGTCGGTGCCACCGTCGCCTGCGCTGTCGCCGTCGAGGAGGCCCTCAAGGCCTAATCGCGCCCGCGCGATGCTCGTATAGTTGAGCTTTAGAGCCGCTACCCACCCGGGTAGCGGCTCTTTTTTGTCGCCGCAAAGCGTTCAAGAGCCGATATATCAGTTCTGATGGAACGTAAGGCGTGATGGGAAGGAGCCGCCAAGCGGCCCTAACGTCCACACGCCATATTTGCCCTTTACCGATTTATCCAATCTTTGCGATACCTTTGCCAATCTCCCGTGCGACAATGCGCGAACGAGAAAGGAATCCCATGGAATCAACTGATGTACTGGTAATCGGATCGGGCATCGCTGGCCTTTGCGCCGCCATAGAAGCAGCAAGCGCGGGTGCGACTGTTGCCATCGCAAGCGCCGGCAAGACCATGAGCGGATCGAGCTTCTTCCCGGGCACCTGGGGCCTCGGGCTTATTGGGCCCGTCGACGAAGACGACGAACAGGACCTTATCGACACCATCCAGGCCGTCGGCGGCGGCGGCGTTGCCGACCCCACGCTCGTCCAGACGTTTGTCCACGGTATCCCCCAGGCCATCCAATGGCTCGAGCAAGATCTGGGCGTAGAACTCCAGCGTCCGCAAAGCGCCGAGAGCGCCCAGCAAAAGCAATTTATCCCCTGCTTCGACCACAAGACGCGAATGTGGCGCGGACTCACCCGCAAGCCCCTTGAGGACGCGTGTACGGCCCAGATCAAGTCTCTTGGCATTCGTCTGCTCCCCCGACACGAGCTTATAGACCTTGTTGAAAGCACAACCGGAAAGATTACCGGCGCCGTGCTCTACAACCAAACAGATGAGCGCATCGTGACCTTTACAGCAAAGGCCACCGTCATCGCTGCGGGCGGCACGGGCGGTCTGTTCGAACGCAGCCTCACTTCGGCCGATGTACTCAGCTCCTCGCAGGCCATCGCGCTGGCGCACGGTGCATCGCTTACCAATATAGAGTTCATGCAGATGATGCCCGGTTTCATTGAACCTAAGCGCAACCTGGTCTTCAACGAAAAAACCTGGCGCTACGTCACGTTTGACCAACCGGTCGACATTGCCAACGAAAAGTTAGACGATCTGCTTGAGCAACGCTCAGGATATGGCCCCTTCACTTCGCGCCTGGCTTCTCGCGCCATCGATCTTGCCATCGATCAAGCAGGTGCCGAAGGTCTGGCGCTCCACTACGACTTCCCGCGAGAGAATGTCCCCGAGTTCGTGCAGACATTTGCCACTTGGCTACAAGACGAGCATGGTATCGCTCCGAGCGACGAGATGCGTGTGGCGATGTATGCCCACGCGGCCAACGGCGGCATCAAGATCGACAGGACCGCGTACACGGGCGTTGAGGGCCTCTACGCCTGTGGCGAGGCAACAGGCGGCATGCACGGCGCCGACCGCATCGGAGGGCTGTCGAGCGCCAATGGCATCGTATTCGGGCGCATTGCGGGCGCATCAGCGGCTCGAGCAGCACTGGACGCTCCCGAGGCTGACGCACCGGTGGATGTCGCCCTCCCCGAGCATGGCATCGCTGCAGCAGTCGCCGAGCGCCTAACCCGCTGCCTCAAGCACACAATGAGCGCCTACTGCATGATCAACAGGACCGATGCGGGTCTATCCAAGGCGCTGCAGGAGCTTGAAAGCCTGCAAGATGAAGCCACGACTCTAAATAAGCCGCGTGCCAACGACAGCGAAATCGCTGCCCTCGCGCGCCTACAGTCGCAAATTCAGCTGGCTGCGGAGATGGTCAAAGCCATGCGCAAACGAACCGAAAGCCTCGGTTCGCACTATCGAGCGAATTAAACTGGACGCCTATCTAACGCAGAACACAACTAATCGATATCCATGGGTCCCGTGAGCTCGAAGTGACACGGGGCCCATTCGTGTCCGCACGACAGCGTATCCTTATTCTGAATACAGAGCGGGCAAAGCCCGCATAGACAATAGGCCAGCGAGGAGGAGATATGGATAGTGGAGATATCGAGAAGTGGCGTCTCGAACTTGATAGCTACGCCAATGTGGAAGACGGGGTTGAGTATTGGCTCGCACGCGATTTAATGGAACCCATGGGATACACTCGATGGGAGAACTTCGCCGAAGTTGTTAAGAGGGCAAAAGTCTCGTGCGAAACAAACAAAACTCCAGTTGATTCCCATTTTCGTGACACCACGAAAATGGTAACTGCCGGTGTCGCCGCTCGCGCGGTTAAAGACTACAAACTTACGCGCTATGCATGCTATTTAATCGCCCAGAACGGAGATTCAAACAAGCCAGAGATCGCACTCGCCCAGGCATACTTTGCCGTGCAGACGCGCCGCCAAGAGCTCATAGAGCAGCGCTTCGCAGAGATTCAGCGCTTGCAGGCGCGCCACTCGCTATCCGATTCAGAGAAACAGCTCTCGGGTATTGCGTTCAAACGCGGCGTGGACTCCAAAGGATTCGCGATCATCAAGTCGAAGGGCGATGAAGCGTTATTCGGCGGCAGAAGCACGGCGGAAATGAAGCAGCAGCTCGGCGTACCCAAGAGCGCGGCATTGGCGGACAGGTTAGCCGATGTCCTCATCAAAGCAAAGGACCTTACGAACTCGATGACTGCTTTCAACGCAGAGGAACACGACCTGTACGGTCTGGACCAGATCAAGCAAGAGCACGTCGAGAACAACACAAGCGTGCGTGGCAGCCTCATCGACCGCGGAATTGTCCCCGAAAATCTACAATCTGCCGAGGACACAAAGAAGCTCGAGCTTCGCGTGAAGGCAGACGAGAAGAAACTCAAGGAGGGTACTGACGGCTTTGCCGATCCACAGGGTAGACTCGATTTGTAAATATTCCGGGTTACTTTGGTGGGCCGTCAGGGGTTCAGCCTGCTGCGCAGGCAGCCGCTGCGGCGCCAAGGCGCCTTGCGCGCTGCGTTGGTAAACGCTTACGCGTTTTCTCAGCTCCGCGCCCTTTCGGGTTCGACCCCATGCGAGGTCAACAAAAAAGCGACCAGCCGAAGCCAGTCGCTTTAACATGCTTTGGTGGGCCGTCAGGGGTTCGAACCCTGGACCTTGGGATTAAGAGTCCCCTGCTCTACCAACTGAGCTAACGACCCAAAGCTAAAGTCCGTTATGGCGGACTTTAGAGGAGATATCGTGTGGTGGGCCGTCAGGGGGTCGAACCCTGGACCTTGGGATTAAGAGTCCCCTGCTCTACCAACTGAGCTAACGA
>CABVCJ010000120.1 GCA_902496845.1 uncultured Collinsella sp. | reverse complement strand
CGGTTCTCCTTCTCGGCCGGGAGGCGGGAAGCCTTGTCCTGCTCGATCTCGATCTTGATGGCGTCGCGCATAGCGTCGATGCTGTCGAAGCCAAAGTCGGACTTGACGAGCTCGTCAGTGAGCTCGGGGGTGTTGCGGACCTTGATGCCCTTGACGGTGACCTCGACGGTGTGGGTCTCGGCCTCCTCGTCCTCCTCGACCTCGTCGGTCCAGGTGACGGTCTTGACGTCGTCGACGTTAGCGCCGATCAGGGCCTCGTTGAACTCCTTGGGGTTGCTGTCGCTACCGGCGATGAGCATGCGGCCCTCGGCGGCAAAGCTGTCAGCGTTCTCGACGGCCTTGAGGTCGACGGTGACGTAGTCCTCGGCCTCGACGGCGCGACCCTCGACGTCCTCGAAGGTGGCACGGTAGTTGAGGAGCATCTCGACCTGGTTGTTGATCTCGGACTCGGTGACCTCCGCAGGGGGCATCTCGATCTCGACGGCGTCGAAGGAGGAGAGCTCAGCGGCGGGACGCAGGGAGAACTCGACGGTGTAGGTGTAGTCCTCGTGATCCTTGGCGAGGTCGAGCTCCTTGTAGTCACCGCTCTTGGTGGGGACGATGTCCAGCTCGTTGAGGACGGCGGGCTCGTTGGCGGCGATCAGGTCGTTGGTGGCCTGAGCGAGGGTAGCCTCGGCGCCAAGAGCGGAGTCGATGACCGGACGGGGGGCCTTACCGGCGCGGAAGCCCGGGAAGCGGTACTTCTTGGCGGTGTCCTTGTAGGCCTTCTTGATCGCGGCGTCGACGTCGGCGGCCGGGATGGTGACCGTAGCGGTGAGCTTGGCGTCCTTGACGTCAGAAGCGGTGATGTTCAACACGTTCCTCCTCATACTGCCCAGCTTATCTGAGGTGCTGGTACCTTTATGCAACAAGCGTCGCGAGGGCATAAGCCGACGCGGGTGCGTTGGTGCGGGCGAAAGGACTCGAACCTTCACGGGAATCCCACCAGAACCTAAATCTGGCGCGTCTACCAATTCCGCCACGCCCGCATGAGCGCACAGACTAGGAATGATAGCAGATACGAGCGGCAAGCGCACGCACACGTTTTTAGCTCACGACCTCACCACGAGTGCAAAAGGCGGGGCGAGTTGCCCCGCCCCGCCAATTACGACTTGTTCGCTGACCCGCTACTCCCCCAGCAGGGCCTTCTCGGGCGTGATCGGCAGCGAGCGGACCTGGTGGCCGGTGGCGTGTGCGACGGCCGAGGCAACGGCGGCGAGCGGCGTGTTAATGATCGATTTGGCGCCAAACGGGCCCGTCGGCTCGTAGCTCGGCTCAAAGGCCACGCGAATGCTACCGATATCCAGGCGCGTGGGCAGCTTGTAGCTCATAAAGTTGCCGGTGCGCAGGCGGCCGCGGTCGTCGTGCTCGACAATCTCGTAGAGCGCGTGACCAATACCCTGGGCAATGCCGCCCTCGGCCTGGACGCGCGCGAGCGCCTCGTTGATCACGGTGCCGCAGTCGACGGCCGCCGCATAGTCCACCACAGTCACCTTGCCGGTGGCCTTGTCGACCTCGACCTCGGCAATGCCGGCCATAAACGGCGGAGGCGAAACGGGCAGGCAGGCAGAGGCATGCGAGGTGAGCGCGTCGCCGCCCGCGATGTTCTTGACGCACAGGTTGGCAAAGTCGCGCAGCGTGAGGTAGCGATTCTGCTCGCGCGCGGCACGCTCGTCGGACAGACGCACGTACTGGCCATCGAAGACCACGTCGGCGGCGTCCACGTCCCACATCTGGGCGGCCTTGGCGCAAATCTTCTCGCGCAGCTCGGTCGCGGCGTTCTTGGCGGCAAGGCCCGTCACGTACGTACCCGAGCTCGCGTACGAGCCGGCGTCGAACGGTGACACATCGGTGTCCACGCCGCGCACCACGATCATCGAACTCTCCACGCCCAGCTCCTCGGCGGCAATCTGCGCCAAGATCGTGTCGACGCCCATGCCGTTATCGGTGGCGCCGGTACCGATGGTAATGAAGCCGTCCTCTTCCAGGCGCATGTCGATGCCGGCGATGTCCACGTTGGAGATGCCCGAGCCCTGCATGGTAAGCGCGCAGCCCAGGGCGCGCACGCGGTCGCCCAGGTCCACGGCCAGCGGCTTGTCGCGCCAGCCGATCATGTCCATCGCACGCAGCAGGCAGCGGTCGAGCGCGCAGGCGTTGAGCTTCTCGTTGTAGTACTGCGGCATGATCTCGCCCTCGCGCACGATGTTCTTAAGGCGCAGGTCGGCGGGGTCCATGTGCAGCATGTCGGCGAGCTCGTTGACGGCGCTCTCCACGGCAAACTGGCCCTGGGTGGCACCGTAGCCACGATACGCACCGCCACGGTTGGTATTGGTGT
This sequence comes from uncultured Collinsella sp., assembly GCA_902496845.1. Lineage (GTDB taxonomy): Bacteria > Actinomycetota > Coriobacteriia > Coriobacteriales > Coriobacteriaceae > Collinsella. The sequence goes on along the minus strand of CABVCJ010000120.1, from coordinate 1,415 downwards.
AGACGGCGTCCCAGCTAAAGCGGCTCGCCTTCACATGGTTGTAGATCGGCAGGCTCTTGTGGCCCGAAAGGCCGATCGTCGTGGTGGCATGCTCGCCATACGCACCGGCGTTGGACAGCGTATGCAGGTCGATGGCCGTGATGGTGCCGTCGTTCATGGCGCCCAGCTTAACGGTCATCTGCATCTGGTGGCGTGAGTTGCCCGCAGTGATGGCCTCCTCGCGGGTGTAGCAACAATAGCTCGGACGGCCGGTCTGCTGGGTCACGAACGCCACGAAGATCTCGCAGCAGCCCGTCTGCTTGGAGCCAAAGCCGCCACCGATGCGCGGCTTAATGACCTGCACCTGCGACTGCGGAATGTCGAGCGACTGCGCGACCATGCGGCGCACGTGGAAGGGCACCTGAGTAGAGGTGGTCACCGAGATGCGTCCGAACGCGTCGGTCGTCGCGAAGGCACGGAAGGTCTCCATGGGCGCGGTCTGCGTGGCTTGGCTGGTGTAGGTGCGCTCAAAGACGATGTCGCTCTGGGCGAAGGCCTCGTCCAAGTCGCCAAAGTCGCTCGTGCCGCTGCACACCAGGTTGCGAGCAACATCGCCGCCCTGCGGGAACATAAAGGTCACGTCGCCCTCGGGGTGGACCACGATGTCGTTATCGAGTGCCTGGGTAAAGTCGAGCAGCGGCTCGAGCACCTCGTAGTCGACCTTGATGAGCTTGAGCGCCTTGTCGGCGGCCTCCTCGGTCTCGGCGGCAACGATCGCCACCTCCTCGTTTTGGTAGCGCACCAGATTCTCGAGAATCAGGCGGTCGTAGGGACTCGGCTGCGGATAGCTCTGTCCGGCGATGGTAAAGCGGCGCTTGGGCACGTCCTCGTAGGTGTAGACGCCCACGACGCCCGGCACCTTAAGGGCGCGAGACGTATCGATGGAGCGGATCTTGGCGCGGGCATACGGGCTGCGCTTGAGCTTGACGATCAGAGCACCGGCAGGCACCAGGTCGCCCGTGTAGACGGGACGTCCCTCGAGCAGCGCCTTCGAGTCCTTCTTGGGCTGCTTATGAGTAATCTGCTTGTACGCGACACCGTGGGAGCTGGTGTTATTGACCGGCAGCTCGGGCATCTCGAAGCCCACCTGCACGCCGGACTCGTTGAGAAAGCGGACGATGGCGCGCAGCTGGCTCTCGTAGCCGCTGCAACGGCAGAGGTTGCCGGCGAGCTGGCGCGAGAGCTCCTCGCGCGTGGCGACGAGGCTTGGGTCCTCCTTGGCGGCGCGGGCGAGCGCCAGCACGTTCATAATAAGGCCGGGGGCGCAAAAACCGCACTGCTCGGCACCTTCGGCAGCCATCGCACGGGCCAGTGCCTCGGACTCGGCCTTAAGGCCCTCGAGCGTGGTGATGGCGTGGCCCTCAACACGAGCGGCG
>CABVCJ010000119.1 GCA_902496845.1 uncultured Collinsella sp. | reverse complement strand
GCTGCGTTCCGCTATCCCCGCACTGTCTTTGGACGATGCCTTTGCCCGCAAGGATGACGTGGCTTTCGATGTGCAGAAGACCGTGGGCAACGAGATGAGCCGGTTCGGCTTCACTGTGGTCAAGACCCTGATTACCGCCATCGATCCGAGCCCGCAGGTCAAGAACGCCATGGATTCCATCAACGCCGCCCAGCGCGAGAAGGAAGCCGCCCAGGCGCTCGCCGACGCCACCGACACCGAAGCCATCATGGGCCCCGTGGTAATCGACACCGTGGGCGTCAAGGGCATTGTGTGCGAGCGTGCCTTTGAGCTCGCACAAGAGCACGGCTTTTACTTTGTGGGCGCACACCCCATGGCGGGCACCCAGTTCTCGGGCTACGCGCACTCCCGCGCCGACTTGTTCCAGGGCGCACCGCTCGTGCTCGTTCCGCCTGCGGTAGACGATGCCCTTAAGCTGGAGCTCTTGGGCCAGGTGCGCGAGATGGTGCGTCCCTTGGGGTTTGGCAAGTTCAGCGTGACCACCGCCGCCGAGCACGACCGCGTGATCGCATTTACGAGCCAGCTCGCACACGTGGTGTCCAACGCCTACGTAAAGAGCCCCACCGCCCAGGTCCACCACGGCTTTTCAGCCGGTAGCTACCGCGACCTCACGCGCGTGGCACACCTCAACCCGCAGATGTGGTCCGAGCTCATGATTGACGACGCCGACGCTCTCGCCTTCGAGATCGACCATCTGATCGATTCGCTCGGCGCCTACAGCCGTGCGCTCAAGAACCGCGACCAGCGTTATCTTGAGAATCTCCTTGCCGAGGGCGATCGCATCAAGCGCGCACTCGACGACGAGAGCGCCCACTAGACCACCTATCACGCCAGGTCGAAAGGACCATAGCTTATGGCGATTACCATCGATATCGACACCGCACGCCCCTACCAGGTACACGTGGGCACGTTTTTGCTGGAGCAGGCAGGGCCACTCGTTCGCGCCACCGCCGGAGGCACTCGCGCCGTCATCGTGACGGACACCAACGTGGGTCCTCTCTACCAGATGCCCGTTAAGCAGAGCCTCGAATCCGCAGGCTACGAGGTGAGCATATGCACCTTCGAGGCCGGCGAGGCCCATAAGCGTGCCGAGACCTACGTTGCCATTTTGGAGTTTGTGGCCGAGCACGAGCTTTCGCGCTCCGACGTGATCGTGGCTCTCGGCGGCGGCGTCGTGGGCGACGTGGCCGGCTTTGTGGCGGCCACCTACATGCGTGGCTGCAAGTTTGTGCAGATCCCCACGAGTCTGCTCGCCATGGTTGACTCGTCGGTGGGCGGCAAGACGGCCATCGACCTGGCCGCCGGCAAAAATCTCGCCGGTGCCTTTTGGCAGCCGAGCGTAGTTATCGCCGACGTGGGATGCCTTGCCACCCTCACGCCCGAGCAGTTCGCCGACGGCTGCGGCGAGGTCGTCAAGCACGCCGTGATTGCCGATCCGGAGCTTTTCGCCGAGCTGGAGAAGACCCCGCTCACGCTTGAGCTGCTGAACCGCGACGTGGCCCGCGTGGCACTCATCATCGCCCGCAATATTGACATCAAGCGCGCCGTGGTCGTTGCCGACGAGCGCGAGACCAACCAGCGAAAGCTGCTCAACTTTGGGCACAGCGCCGGACATGCCGTCGAGGCCTGTAAGCACTTTGAGCTGGGACACGGCAACTGTGTGTCGATCGGCATGGGTATCATCACGCGTGCGGCCGCCCTACACGGCGTTTGCGACGCCGAGCTGCCTGACCGCATCGAAGAGCTCTGTGCCCGTCATGGCCTCAAGACCCGCTGCGAGCTTTCGGCCGACGCTATCTTTGCCGAGGCGCTGCACGACAAAAAACGCGCCGGTGACACTATCGACCTGGTGATGCCGCACGGCATTGGTCGCTGCAGCATCGACCGCACGCCGCTTTCCACCTTCCATGATTTAATTGCCGAGGGCCTCGGCCAGAAGGGAGACGCATCCGCATGCTAGCCCGCATCACCCCCTCCCCGCTCAAGGGCACCGTTCCCGCCATTGCGTCCAAGTCGATGGCGCACCGCCTCATCATCTGCGCCGCTCTTGCCAACGGTGAGACGCACGTGACCTGCAACACCACCTGCGCCGATATTGAAGCCACGGTGCGTTGCCTCACGGCGCTGGGCGCCCGCTTCGAGACCGTCGAGGACGGCTTCCAGGTCCACCCCACCATGAAGAGTATTGAGTTTGGCCTGCTCAAGGCCCTTGCCGGCGGCACGCTTGACTGCGGCGAAAGCGGCTCCACGCTCCGCTTTATGTTGCCCGTCGCCTGCGCGCTGGGCGCAGAAGCAACTTTTGTGGGCCAGGGACGCTTGGGCGCCCGCCCCCTGTCCCCGCTCTCGGACGAGATTATCGCCGCCGGCTGCGACCTGCAGGGTCTGGGCGGCTTTCCGCTCAAGACGAGCGGCCGCATGCGCCCGGGCACCTTTGTGCTGCCGGGCAATGTGAGCTCGCAGTATATCTCGGGCCTGCTGCTGGCAGCTCCGCTGCTGGCCAAGCCCTGCTGCGTGCAGGTGACCGGCCCTATTGAGAGCCGCCCCTACATCAACCTGACGATCCAGGCCATGAAGGCCTTTGGCGTCGAGGTCAACGTCGAGCGTATTCCGGCCAAGGACGGCCAGCCCGAGGTCACGAACTTCCGCGTGAGCAGCGGCTCGTACCGCACGCCTGGCAACGTGGCTGTCGAGGGCGACTGGTCCAACGCTGCCTTTTGGCTATGTGCCGGCGCCATCGGCTCCGACCCCATCACTGTCGAGGGCGTGTCGCTCAGCTCGGCCCAGGGTGATCGCAACGTGCTTGCCGCGCTTTCGCGCTTTGGCGCCCGCATCGTGCGCTCCACCAACGCCGCCACCGTGCAGTCCGACAAGCTCGCCGGCTTTGAGATGAGCGCGCACGACATCCCCGACCTGGTGCCCGTTATCTCGGCCGTGGCATCGCTGGCGCAGGGTCGCACGTTCATCCGCGATTGCGCCCGCCTGCGCATCAAGGAATCCGATCGCTTGGCCACCACCACCCGCGAGCTCACCGCGCTGGGCGCACAGGTGCGCATTGCCGGCGACGACCTCATCATCAAGGGTGTCGACGCCTTTACCGGCGGCGAGGTCGATTCACACAACGACCACCGCATCGCCATGATGGCCGCCATCGCTGCGAGCCGCGCCACTGGCGAAGTTGTGATCCACGGCGCCGAGGCCGTCAACAAGTCCTATCCCGATTTCTTCGACCACTACCGCCTGCTAGGCGGCAAGGTCACGCTCGAGGAGGAATAGCATGTCCTCGACCTTTGGCAACGTTTTGCATCTGAGCATTTTCGGTCAGTCGCACTCCCCTGCTATCGGCTGCTCGCTCGACGGCATTCCCGCTGGTATCGCCATTGACCAGGAGCAGCTACAGGCCTTTTTGGACCGTCGCGCCCCCGGTCGCGACGAGACCGCGACCAAGCGCCGTGAGGCCGACGCCGCGCATATCATTGCCGGTGTGGTCGATGGGCACACCACCGGCGCACCCATCGCAGCAATTATCGAGAACACCAACACGCGCTCCAAGGACTATTCCGAGCTGCGCCGCAAGCCCCGCCCCGGGCATGCAGACTTTCCGGCGCGCGTGAAGTACCACAACATGCACGACGTCGCCGGCGGCGGGCACTTCTCCGGCCGCCTGACGGCCCCCTTGTGCATCGCCGGCGGCATCGCGCTGCAGGCGCTCGAGGCCCGCAGTATCAAGGTCATGGCGCACGTCGCGCAGATCGGCGGCATCTCCGACCTGCCCATGGACGACATGGTCTATCGCGAGGCCGACCGCAAGGCAATCCTTACGAACGATCTGCCGTGCATTGATGCCGCCGCAGCCGGTCGAATGCGCGAGGAGATCCTAGCCGCGCGCAACGAACTCGACAGCATCGGCGGCATCGTGGAGTGCGGCATTTACGGGCTTCCCGCGGGCATC
>CABVCJ010000118.1 GCA_902496845.1 uncultured Collinsella sp. | reverse complement strand
GCGAAAAACAAATCCAAGTTAGACCATTTCAAATGGTTCGATGTCTGCCCGGATGAGACACTGAAGTGAGTGTCCATCCTCGCAGTATCCGGTTCTCAAGGTGCACGCCTGCGCGGTACATCCGGTCCCACCGGGCCGCGCGGCAAGGAGATATATTGCCAGACCGCGAAGCCGAGTGGGACGTCAATTCCACTCTTCACAAGTCCTACACAACATATCGCTTCCTATATAAGTAATAGAAAGGCTGGTGCAGAAATACTGCACGTATCAGATGATGACCCTTCGGTTAGGAGATATATACAGATCGGTCACCTGTAAGTGTCTATCTACCCGCGCTTTTACAATATAAACCAGCGCTTTCGATGAAAAAGAGGGAGTGCCGCGCACAGTGCGACACTCCCCTAGCGATTCAACAGAATCTATTAGGCCTCGAGAGCCTTCTTGGCAATGGCAGCCAGCTCGTTGAAGGACTCGATGTCCTCGTAAGCCATCTGAGCCAGGACCTTGCGGTCGAGCTCGATACCGGCAACCTTCAGGCCGTGCATGAACTGAGAGTAAGAGATGTCGTTCAGGCGAGCGGCAGCGTTGATGCGGGTGATCCAGAGAGAGCGAATCTCGCGCTTCTTGTTGCGACGGTCACGATACTGATACTGCAGGGAGTGCTGGACCTGCTCTTTAGCATGCTTGTAAGTACGCGAAGCGGCACCGTAGTAACCCTTCGCACGGTGCATAACGGTACGGCGCTTCTTCTTGGCGGCAACAGCGCGCTTAATACGTGCCATGTTCTATCAACTCCTAGACGGTTAAACGAAAAACGGGAACGCGAACTTAGGCGAGACGCGACTTGATGACCTTGCGGTCGGCAGCGGCGATCTCGGTCTCCTGACGGAAGCCACGCTTACGCTTGGTGGACTTCTTGCTCAGGATGTGGCTCTTGAAAGCCTTGGCGCGCATAAGCTTGCCGGTACCAGTCTTGCGGAAACGCTTCTTGGTGCCGCTGTGGGACTTCATCTTAGGCATGAAATACTCCTTAATCGGTTACAGAACACTAGTTACTTGGTATCGCTTGCCGCTTTATCCTCATCGAAGGCGCCCTTAATCGGGGCGAGCAGCATAAGCATGTTACGGCCTTCCATCTTAGGCTTGGACTCGACCGTAGCGTAAGGCTTGAGATCCTCGGCGAGACGCTCGAGAACGTTAAGACCCTGCTCCGGGTGAGCCATCTCACGGCCGCGGAACATGATGGTGATCTTAACGCGTGCGCCCTTCTTGAGGAAACGCAGAACGTGGCCCTTCTTGGTCTCGTAGTCGCCAACGTCGATCTTGGGTCGGAACTTCATTTCCTTGACCTCGACCTTGGACTGGTTCTTACGAGCGGCCTTGGCCTTCATGGCCTGCTGGTACTTGAACTTACCGTAGTCCATGACCTTGCAAACCGGCGGCTCCGCATTGGGAGCGATCTCGACCAGGTCGAGACCCTGATCGTCGGCGACGCGCTGGGCATCGCGGATGGCGAACAGGCCGAGCTGAGAGCCATCGACGCCAATCAAACGGCACGAAGATGCAGTGATCTCGTCGTTGATGCGGGTGTCATCAGACTTAGCTATTTTCCCTACCTCCATTCATAAAAAAATAACCCGGCACTTCTCAGCAGCCAGGTCGTACACATAGACATCCTCGATTTGAGGAAGTGAATCTAAGTTGTATGACCAGTCAGCTGCTCATTGGCGCCAAAAGGTGGGAACCCTCGGGTTCCTCTTTAGGGCATTGCGGGAACAACGCCTTGTGGATAATAACACGCGCAGCGCGTTATCACATTACGTACACGAAAAAGGGGGCCTTGACCCCCTTGAACGCTCTTTTGCATGTATGGTGCCCGAGGCGAGACTCGAAGGGTCTTCGCTTCGCGAAGCCCCGGGCTTCGGGCGCATGGCGCCCTCGCCACGCTCCGCTACAAACAGGCCACAGGACTGTTTGCTTAACGCTCCGCGCGCTCATGCGAGTTCGGCACGAAAAAGGGGGCCGCAACCCCCTTGAACGCTCCTTTGCATGTATGGTGCCCGAGGCGAGACTCGAACTCGCACGTTGTTGCCAACGGTGGATTTTGAGTCCACTGCGTCTGCCAATTCCGCCACTCGGGCACGTAATGCGTGAGTTAGTTTATCACAGCTTTCTGCCGATTAGTCCGAAAATGGAACTTCGAGCATTTCGATGAGTTCGACCGTGCGGAGCATCTCGCGCTGACGACATCCGCGACCGTCGACCGAAGCCTCACCCATCTGGTTATCGTAGGGGTCCTCGCGCATGCCATTAAAGACAGGTTCAAACCCCGCCTGGAACCGACAGTTTGCCACCATGCGCCACGGATCGAGGTTGCCAAAGTAGTGGCGGCGGCGCCATTCCTCCCCCATCCTGCGAGCAGAAGATCCAAATGACACGTCGGCGTTGAGCCAACCGGTCTGCGGCGTATAGAACTCAGCCCAATCGTGCGGCCCCACCGAATCGGGCGCAACATACAGGCCGCTCTGCCAACGGGCAGGAACGCCCGCAATGCGGCACATGGTGATAAACGTGAGCGCCATAACACCGCAATCGCCGCGGAGCGAGTGTGCACAGTCATCGGCAATAGATCCCAAAAGCAGGTACGGTGGCTGATAGCGATAGTCGATATGCTGTGTCAGGTAATCATAGATAGCACGAGCGCAATCGAGCGGATCCTCGAGCCCGTCAATAACACGCTCCGTCAGCTGTCGCAGGTACGGCGTAAACGCAATGTGCGGACGGTCCTCGGAGGTGTCCTCGGGCAGGGGCGCGTCCATACACGGATGCGCCGGAAGCGCACCCCCATAGATATCGCGATATGCAGCATGGAATTGATAGCGATAGGTCACCGAGAATGAGCGATCGGTCGAGGAGACCCACGAGGCAGTACGTGCCGAGGCGCTCGCAGGAGCAATGGCGCGCTCCGGCGTCATATCAAGTATCTCGACCTGGGACTGCTGGCGGCAGGCGGCGGCAACGGGAAGCCACGCGCGAACGGTCTCCCCCTTCAAAGCACCGGGGACAGACACGCATGCCTTAAGCGTGATGGTGCGAGACAGCCCGCCTTGCGACTCCATCTCCTCGAGCATCTGGTTGCGCAGCGCAATTCCATCCGTAGAATCGGGACGCAAACCCGGAACCTCCTTGGGATACACACGCAAAGAATCAAGGAAGTTGTCGAGAACAAACAGCTCGCCATCGATATAGCGCCAGTCAATACGCTTACGATTAATCAGGTCATCAAACTGCTCTTCGGTAAACTCAGGCCATTCCTCGCGAATCATCGCAATAGCCTGATCGCGCGACACCGAAAAATGAAGCGGCGTCTCGATCATGCGATACCGCTCAGCGCGAACGCAAGCCGCCAGCGAAGGCTCAGGATTCTGCCCCAAAAGGCGATCACAAGCCGCAACAGCCTGCGACAAATATCCGGCATCCTTGAGTCGAAGAATCTCGGGCGGCAGTCCAATATCGAGATGACGAAAGTCATCACAGCAAACATCAACAGAGCAACCAACAGGACCCTCGTCAATAACCTTCCCATCCGAAGGCAGCACATTAATAACAGCCATACCAAACTCCAAGTCATTAGAACTCTTGAAGCCCATTGTAGCGAGATAAAAAAGAAAGCCCCAACAAAGGAGCCATCAACACCGCTGAACGGTAGTCAAATAAAAAATTCAGCCCAGTAACCCTGTAGCGAGTTAACAAAGGAGGCCCCGTTTCCCCGGAGCTGATTCCGTCGCGCGACTTCTGGCGAAGCCAGGTGAGCGCGAGGGAAACAGCGTAGGGGAAACGGGGCCTCCGGCGGGAAGTTAAACCGCTACTTACGCCTTGTTGACGGAGCCAAACTCCTCCATGAGCTCCTTGGTGCGAGCAACGATGTTGTCGCGACCAGGCTTGAGGAGCTTGCGGGGGTCGAAGCCCTTGCCCTGCTGATCCTTGCCAGCCTCGATGTACT
>CABVCJ010000117.1 GCA_902496845.1 uncultured Collinsella sp. | reverse complement strand
GCCCTGCCGTTTTCGCTGAGCGACGAGCAGGAGGCCGCGTTCCAAGACATCCTGCGCGACATGTGCGATGGCGGGCGCGTGATGAACCGCCTGCTACTGGGCGACGTCGGTACCGGCAAGACGGCCGTCGCCGCCTGCGCGCTGGCTGTCGCGGCCGATTCGGGCACTCAGTCCTGCGTTATGGCGCCTACGGGCGTGCTGGCGCGCCAATATGCCGATAAGACCGGCCCCTTGCTCTCCCAGGCTGGCATGTCTTGGGCGCTCCTGACGGGTGCCACGCCGGCGGCCGAGCGCGAGCAGATCCATGCGCAGCTGGAATCGGGCGAGCTCGACGTCCTCTTTGGAACCCACGCGGTCCTTTCGGACAACGTGGCGTTTAAGCATCTGTCGCTTGTCGTCATCGACGAGCAGCACCGCTTTGGTGTGGGCCAGCGCAATGCTCTGCGTGCCAAGGGCCCGGGTGCCGACCTTCTCGTTATGACGGCCACGCCGATCCCGCGCACGTTGGCGCTCTCGGTCTACGGCGACCTGGACACGAGCATCATCCGCCATCGACCTGTTCCGGGGGCGGGCGTTACGACGCGCGTGCTCACCGAGTCGAGCCGCGATTTGGCCTACGGTGCCATCCGCGAGGCGTATGAAAAGGGCCAGCAGGCTTACGTGATCTGCCCGCTTGTGGAGCCGAGTGACTCGGCCGATGAGCTGGAAGACGTACCCGGTATCGCCCGCGACGACGAGGGCCGCGTGACCGTGCCTGTACCGCTGCACGATACGGCAACCGAGCTCGACCGACTGCGCCTGGCGCTGCCGGGACTTACCATCGAGCGCCTTCACGGCCGCATGCCGGCGGGGGAGAAGGACCGCGTGATCGACGCCTTCAAGCGCGGAGAGATCGACGTGCTCGTATCGACCACGGTGGTCGAGGTGGGCGTCGACGTGCCCAACGCCACCGTCATGGTCATCGAGAACGGTGAGCGCTTTGGCTTGGCGGCCCTGCACCAGCTGCGCGGCCGCGTGGGCCGCGGCAGCGTGTCGGGCACTTGCCTGGTCATGACGCACTCCAAGGGCAACGGTGGCGCGTCGGCGGCACAAGACCGTCTCCAGTCGCTCGAAAAGACCTCTGACGGCTTTGCGCTCGCCCAGATGGACCTGCGCCTGCGCCACGAGGGCGAGATTCTGGGCTACCGCCAGCACGGCGGCGTGACCCTGCGCTTTGTGGACCTGGACGCCGACGAGGATCTTATCGAATGGGCCCATTTGGACGCGGTCGAGCTCTTGCGGTATGCTTGCAACCTTGACTCCGTGGCGACGCGCCCCTTGCGCGACGCGGTCGCCATGCGTTATCGACATATCTTTAAGGAGGTCAGCGGAGGATGAGAATCATCGGCGGTGAATGGCGCGGCCGCAAGATCGAAGAGCCGCGTGGGCGCGATGTCACCCGTCCCACGACCGATCGCGTGCGCGAGGCATGCGCGTCCATGGTCATGTCGGCGTTCGACTTCGATCTGGACGAGGTCCGCGTGCTGGACGCCTTTGGCGGTTCCGGCGCCCTGGGAATCGAGATGCTCTCGCGTGGCGCCCGCTCGCTCACCACGTTCGAGATCGATCGCAATGCCGCCCGTCTGATCACCAAGAATATCGAGTCGCTGTGCCGCGACCGCTCGCGTTGGCGTGTCGTTACCGGCGATGTGCTGGCGAGCGCCTCGCGCGGCCGTGTGCCGGGTGGTCCCTTTGATCTGATCTTGCTCGACCCGCCCTATGCCTTTGGCGCCGAGCCGGTCGAGGAGCTGCTGCAAAATCTTTCCCAGCAGGGACTGCTGGCGCCCGGGGCCTTTGCCCTGTTTGAGCATGCCGCAGCCGATACAGGTGCTCATCCGGCTGGTTTTAAGACCGTGCGAGAGAAGCGCTATGGCATTACCTCGGTTGACTTGCTGCGCTGGGTGGCCGAGGACGAGAACGGCCATGCTGACGAGAACGAAAATGACGAGGATGTGCCTTCGGAGGACACCCATGAATGACACCATCAACCGCGTAATCGTCCCGGGCACCTTCGATCCCATCACCTTTGGCCATATCGACGTGATCCGCCGAGCTCGCCGTATCTTTCCCAGCGTGATCGTCGCCGTGGCCGAATCGCAGGGTAAAAACGGCGTGGGTACCACCTTTATGCTCGACGAGCGCGTGGCGCTGGCCCGCGAGGCCCTCGGTGATTTGGACGGCGTCGAGGTACTGCCCTTCACCGGCCTGCTGGTCGACTTTGCACGTGAACAGAGGGCGGGTGCCGTCGTTAAGGGTCTGCGCGCCATGACCGACTTTGAGTACGAGTTGCAGCAGGCCGACCTCAACTATCGCCTGGATAGCGAGCTGGAGTCCATCTTTGTCATGAGTGCTCCGCAGTACGGCTATATCTCGAGTTCGGTGGTGCGTCAGATCGCGTCGCTTGGCAGCGACGTGTCGACGTTTGTGCCGCCCAACGTGGTCGAAGCACTCAAACATCGCTTTTCGTGACGTTTTTTATTGCCTGGTGGCATGTGGTAAACTAACACGATGATATGTTACCTATGAAAGGAGACCGGATGCCGGGCGAGAATTTTCCTGGCGACAGGATCGTGAGTCTTGTCGACGAGCTCGAGGGGCTCATCGAAGAGGCTAAGACGCCGTTCGGCAAGAACGCCCAGATGAAGGTTATCGACGCCGACGTCTTCTTTAACATCCTCGATGAGATCCGCATGAGCTATCCCGAGGAGTGGCAGAAGTCCCGCCGTATCCTCAAAGAGCGCGAGGAGCTTATGGCCTCCGCCGCCGCTCAGGCCGATTCCATCATTGCCGATGCTCAGCAGCAGGCGCTCACCATTGCCGGTGAGCAGGAGATCGTCCGCTTAGCCCAGCAGCAGGCCGACGACATCCGCGACCGTGCCCAGCAGTACGAGCGCGAGACGCGTTATGCCGCCGAGGATTACGCCGAGCAGGTCTTTACGCACCTCGAGGAGAACCTTAAGAGTCTGACCGGCACCGTCACTCGTTGCCGTCAGCAGCTCAACGAGGGCGCCGCTCAGCAGAACGGTCAGTGGTAATGGCCGAGTTCCCGAGCGTGATCGTCGATCTTTCCGAGCAGCTCGAGTTTCCCGGAGACTCATACCCGCTGACCGGCAAGGTCGATGTCGCCACCTACACGGTGGGCGAGAAGGAGTACCAGCTGCAGGACGGCATTGCCTACGACGTGGTCTTTACCAACGCCGGTACCGGTGTTCTGCTCTCGGGCATGGTCCGCGCTCACGCCACCGGCGAGTGCGACCGCTGCTTGGAGCCCGCCTCGTTTGATATCGCAGGCGAGATCGAGGAGTTCTACCTCTTTGAGGAGCCCGAGGACCCCGAGGCCTACGAAGACGGCTACGAGTTGCTGGGCGAGGATCGCATCGTCGATCTGGGTGAGCCCATCAACGACGCAGTTGTCATGGACACACCGTTCGTTGTCCTGTGCAAGCCCGATTGCCGCGGCCTTTGCCCCACCTGCGGCATCAATCTCAACGTCGAGCAATGCGATTGCGCCGCCAAGGCGGAGGCCGAATGGGCCGCTGCCACGGAAAATCCATTTGCAGCATTGAAGAATCTCAAGCTTGACGAGTAAAACTGTGGTAGTATCGCTACTTGCGCGTAATCGCCACACTGGATAGTTCATAAGGAAGGTCACTATGCCCGTACCTAAACAAAAGCAGGGTCGTATCCGCACCCATACCCGTCGTTCCGCCAACATGAAGATCTCGGCTGCGGCTCAGTCCACGTGCCCCCGTTGCGGCGCTGTCAAGCTCCCGCACCACGTGTGCCCCAGCTGCGGTTTCTACAAGGACCGCGAGGTTATCGTTACCGAGTAACTGTATACTCTGGATGCGATGCCGTTCCAACTGGAACCACAATGGCCGGCTCAATGAGTCGGCCATTTTTGTATAAGGAGCATATGAAATGAGTAACGTTCGCGTTTGTGTAGACGTTGTGGGCGGAGATGAGAAGCCTCAGGTTGTTCTCGACGGTATCGAGGCTGCGCTTGCGGCAGATCCCGAGATCGAGGTCTTGGCCGTCG
>CABVCJ010000116.1 GCA_902496845.1 uncultured Collinsella sp. | reverse complement strand
GGCGGCGCCCCGTTTTTGTGTTGCAGGGAGGGAAGGCATGAACGCCACGGTTGTGATTCCAACATACTGGGCGGGCGATGATGCCCGTGCAAACGCTCCCGGCGTCTATGACCACTCGACGAAGCTCAACGACGCCAACCCCGAACTCGACCGCTGTCTTGCTTCGCTCGAGCAGGTGCGCGACATTCCGAGGATTATCCTTTTGGTGGTCTGTCCCATCTCGGCCACGGCTGATGTGTCGAAGCGCGTGCGCGAAATCGTCGACGCGCACCCTACGCTCAAAGTCACCGTAGTTACCAACACCCAGGCATCGCATATCGCCGATCGTGTGGCGCAGATTGCTCCCAAGGGCTCGGGCGAGTGCGTGAGCCTGCGCGGATACGGCGCCATCCGCAATATGGGGCTTGCCTGCGCTGCGGTGCTCGGTCACGATGCCGTTGTCTTTTTGGATGACGACGAGACCGTTATCGATGCCGACTTTATGAAGCGCGCGACCTATGCTCTGGGTCAGCAGACGCGTCAAGGCCTGCCGATTTTGGTCAAGAGCGGTTACTTTTTCGATCGCGACGGATCGCCGTTGGCGCCCACAGACAAGGTGGGCATCTGCCATCGTTGGTGGACCAAACGCATCGAGTTTAATCGCTGGATGAAAAAGGCGCTCTCGGGCACCCGTATCTCGCGTTCAAACTACGTATGCGGCGGCCTTATGGCGCTTCATGCCCGTGCCTTTACCCGTGTGGCGTTTGACCCGTTTATCACTCGAGGCGAGGATCTGGACTACCTCTTTAACATGCGCATGTTTGGCTACGACGTGTGGTTTGACAACGAGTGGACCGTTCGTCACCTGCCGCCCGAGTCCGAGAGGCGCTCGCCGCGCTTTATGCAGGATGTGTACCGTTGGTACTACGAGCGTGCCAAGCTGACATTTGCCGCGCACCAGCAGGAGCTCGTTCCCGTCACGGCCGCGTCGCTCATGCCCTATCCGGGCCCGTGGATTTCGCGCGAGCTCGACGACCGCGTGCGCAAGACCGCCATGGTCCGCAGCATGTTTACCCGCGAGCACGAGGGGTACCTGCGCATTTGGCGGCACGGTATTGACGAGGCCAAGACCTACGCGCGTCAAAACGCCGCAAGCTACCTGCGTTTCCAGAGCTTCTGGCCCAAGATCATGGACGGGCTCTGGCGCGACGCACAACTGACCAGCATCCTGGAGGGGACTGAATGATCGACCGCCGCGCCCAGCGCGATAACTCAATATCAATCTTTCGCGTGATCGCCGTTGCCTGCGCCATTTGCGTGCTGGTGTACTTTATTTTTGCCCTGGCGACCGGGATTGAGCCGATCGCGACCGTGGTCGCCTGCGCACTGCTGTGCATCTTTCTGTGCATTTTTATCTATTTGACGCTCAATCCCGATTCGGTGCGTTCGCAGTACACCGAAGAGACGCTCTCGGTGGCCTCTGCCATGCTCGAGGACATCAAAGGCGGCCTGACGCAGGAGTCGGCGCGTCTGGTGTGCCAGCGCATTTTGCCCGAGACGCGTGCCATGACGGTCGCCATCACCGACGAGGGCAACGTGCTGGCCTGCGCGGGCGAGCTTGAGGAAAAGCTGCTGCCCGATTCGCCCATCCACACACTTGCCACGCGCTACGTCATCGAGCACGGTATCGTTCAGTCGTTCAACCGCGTGGTGGACGTGGTGGGCTCGGATGGTTCGCACAACCATGTTCCCGCCGGTATCATCGCGCCCATCAAGGTGGGCGACCGCACCGTCGGCACGCTCAAGTTCTACTATAAGACCCCGCGTGCCGTCGACCGCACCCAGTATGCACTCGCCTCGGGTTTTGCCGAGATCCTGTCCACACAGCTCGCCATCCACGAGCTCGAGGTGCAAAAGGAGCTCACGGCCCGTGCCGAGGTGCGTGCCCTGCAGGCGCAGATCAACCCGCACTTCCTGTTCAACACGCTCAACACCATCGCGTCGTTTACGCGTACCGACCCGCTGCGTGCCCGCGAGCTGCTGCGCGAGTTCTCCTCGTTCTATCGCGCCACGCTCGACAATTCGGGCTCGCTCATTCCCGTGTCGCGCGAGGTCGCGCAGACCAAGCGCTACCTGACGTTTGAGAGGGCGCGCTTTGGCGAGGATCGCGTGCTGGCGACCTTCGATGTGTCCGAGGACATCGAGGACACGCTGGTGCCGGCATTTGTGATTCAGCCGATCGTCGAGAATGCCGTGCGCCATGGTATGGGCGACGACGATGCGCTGATGATCGATGTGTCGGTTCACAGGGATGGCGAAGATGCGATTTTAATTGCGGTCGCCGATAACGGCGTGGGTATGGATGAAGGCACCGCTGCCAGACTGTTTGACGAACGCTCCGCCCGTCCCGACGCCAACTCCCCACAGGGTGGCGGCGCCGGTGTGGCCATGCACAATATTTCTGAGCGCATCCATCGCTTTTATGGACCGCACTCTTATACACGCGTCGAATCGGCGCCGGGCAAGGGTACCAAAGTGCTCCTGCATCTTGATTTGTCAGAGAGCATCTTTGACATTCAAGAGTAAAATAAAAGGCTATGGGCTCAACGCCAAGCGGCGGATGCCCAGCGTAGTTTGTTGACGAAAGGTTTAATCCCTATGCTGCGTGCGATGATTGTGGATGATGAGGCCCCGGCCCGTTCGGAACTTCGCTTCTTGCTCGAGCAGACGGGCAAGATCGGCACGATCACTGAGGCGTCGAGCGTCCGCTCCGCCATTGAGATGTTGATGGAAAGCCGCGTCGATGTCGTATTTCTCGATATCTCGATGCCCGGCGCTTCTGGTCTGCAGCTTGCCGAGGCACTGCATAAGCTTAAGAATCCGCCGGCGATTGTGTTTGTGACCGCGTATAGCGATCATGCCGTCGAGGCGTTCGACGTAGATGCCGTCGATTACCTCATGAAGCCGGTCGAGGAGGCACGCCTGGATCGCGCGATCGAGAAGGTCATGCAGCACGCCAAGCCCGTCACGGACAGCAAAGCCACCATCGAGCGCATTCCGGTGGAAAAGGGCGGCCGTAAGGTCCTCATCCCCGTGGATGACATTCGCTTCATCATGGCCAAGGACGATTACTCCTGTATCTATACCGTCGATGATCGTTTTCTATCGACGACTTCGCTGGCGCAGTTCGAGGCCAAGCTTTGCGACTTTGGCTTCTTTCGCGTTCATCGCCGCTATATCGTCAACTTGGCGTGCGTCACGGATGTCGAGACGGTGCCCTCGGGCGCTATCCAACTGGGCATTACGGGCGTCGACGAACGCGTGCCGGTCTCGCGCCGCCGCGTTGTGCCGCTCAAGAAGGCCCTGAGCCTCTAGCAAACTGGCCCCGCAGCCCTGTAGACCAATTGTCTGCGGAGCCGTGGGGCTTTTTGTATATACGTCGAATCGGTTTTGCAGAAGGGATCCCATGAACAGTGCAAGCGCCAAGCGCATCGACATCATCTCGGACACCCACGGCTATCTTTCGCCCGCGCTTCTGGACGAGCTCAAGGGCGCAGATCTGATCATTCACGCCGGAGACCTAACGTCCGAGATGGATTACGAGCATCTATGCACCATCGCCCCCGTGCGAGCGGTCCTAGGAAACAACGACTACTACCGCGACTACGGCCCGGATGTAGACCGTCTGGCCCTCTTCACCTACGAAGGCCTCAAATTTGCCGTAGCCCACTACCGCGAAGACCTTCCGGTGGGATCCGTAGACGTAGCCATCAACGGTCACACCCACGTAACCAAAGAAGCCCAAGTGGGCCGTTGTTTAGTCCTCAACCCGGGCAGCGCCAGCTACCCCAGAGGCACCCGAGGCCCCACCATGGCCAGAATGCTCGTCAAGGACGGCAAGATCCTGAGCACCAAATTTATTGACTTGGAGTAGGTGCAACAAAAACGGGGGATGTAGATCGCATCCCCCGTTTTTCTTTCAGCAAAAGGCAGAGCTTCAGCGACAACCTTGGACAACCCCGCCGAGGAGAACGGGGCCGCCGAGCCGCGGAAGCGGCGAGGAACAACAACGGCTCGAACAATGTGACGGCAGGGAGGGTCTCCGGGGCCGGCTGGCGCGGGTTAAGTTTGTCGCGAGTTCC
>CABVCJ010000115.1 GCA_902496845.1 uncultured Collinsella sp. | reverse complement strand
CTCGCGCTCGGCCTTGCAGGTCTCCTTGGCCTCGGCGTTAAACTGCTCGAGCTGCTCGGGCGTCACGTCCTCCATGGTCAGGCCCTCGTACTCCAGGCGCTCGCGCACCAGCTCGTCGGGGTTGCCGCCCAGCAAGATGTCGGTACCACGGCCGGCCATGTTGGTAGCGATGGTCACGGCGCCATAGCGACCAGCCTGGGCCACGATATGGGCCTCGCGCTCGTGGTGCTTGGCGTTGAGGACCTCGTGCGCGATACCGCGCTTAGTGAGGGCGGCGGACAGTTTCTCGGAGCTCTCGATGGATACGGTGCCCACCAGGACCGGCTGGCCCTTGGCGTGACGACGCTCAACGTCGTCGGCAACGGCGTTGTACTTGGCCTGGATGGTGCGGTAGACCAGGTCCTCGTGGTCAACACGCTGCACGGGCTTGTTGGGGGGAATGACCTCGACGGGCAGCTTGTAGATCTCGCGGAACTCGGCGTCCTCGGTGAGCGCCGTACCGGTCATGCCGGAGAGCTTGTCATACAGGCGGAAGTAGTTCTGCAGGGTGATGGTGGCAAGGGTCTGGTTCTCCTCGCGCACGAGCACGCCCTCTTTGGCCTCGATGGCCTGGTGCAGGCCCTCGGAATAGCGGCGGCCTTCCATGATACGACCGGTGAACTCGTCGACGATCTTGACCTCGCCGTTGGTGACCACGTACTGCTTGTCGCGGTGGAACATGTACTGGGCCTTCAGCGCCTGCTGCAGGTGGTTGACCAGCTGGCCGGAGAGATCGGCATAGATGTCATCGATACCCAGGCGGCGCTCAATCTTCTTAAGACCGCGCTCGGTGGCGGCGATGGTGTGCTTGGCCTCGTCCATGACGAAGTCGCCCGTGGGCTCCACGTCCTCGGTGGCGGTGAGCATGTCGTGCGAGACGTCCTCACCGCGCTCAAGGCCGCGCACGGCGCGCGCGAAGTCCTTGTAAGTGCTGGCGGACTTGGTGCCGGCGCCCGAGATGATGAGCGGCGTTCTGGCCTCGTCGATCAGGATGGAGTCGACCTCGTCGACGATGGCGTAATTGTGACCGCGCTGAACACGCTGCTCGGGGCGGGTGACCATGTTGTCGCGCAGGTAGTCGAAACCGAACTCGGAGTTCGTGCCGTACGTGACGTCGGCCTGGTAGGCCGGGCGCTTGAGCTCGAGCGGCATGTTGTTCTGGAGCAGACCGACGGTCATGCCCAGGTACTTATAGATGCGGCCCATCCACTCGGAGTCGCGCTTGGCAAGGTAATCGTTGACGGTGACGACGTGCACGCCCTTACCGGCGATAGCGTTGAGATAGCCGGCCAGCGTGGAGACGAGGGTCTTGCCTTCGCCGGTCTTCATCTCGGCGATGTGGCCCTCGTGCAGCGCCATGGCGCCGATGAGCTGTACATCAAAGTGACGCATGCCCATGGTGCGCTTGGAAGCTTCGCGCACGGTGGCAAAGGCCTCGGGGAGCATGTCGTCGAGCGACTCGCCGTTGGCGTAGCGCTCACGGAACTTATCGGTCTGGGCGCGGAGCTCCTCCTCGGTCATCTTCTCAAACTGAGGCTCAAGACCGTTGATCTTGTCGACGATCTTGTAGTAGCGCTTCAGGTCCTTATCAGATCCAAAGGACAGCAACTTTGACATGAATCCCATGTGGTTTTCCTTTTTGGCCATCGCCCGCGGCATGAAACCTTGGACGAGTTAAACACAGATATTTGTACTTTAGCCAAACAAGGCGCCGCCTATGCGGTCGACACGCTCGACCACGTAATAACTACGACCAACCTGCCAAAAAGGGACTGGTTTATTTTGGCAGGTTTTATCTGGGAAAACCTTGTCTCTCTGCCATTTGGTGCAAGCTAACCCGTCCTTTACGTACCAACCTGCTGCAATGGGGACGGGTTAGCTTGCACCAATAAAAAGAAAAGGGCCGCGCACCCAAATGGATGCGCGGCCCTAATGCCATGAATGCGAGTGTTTCCGCGGCGAGCTATTTACTCAGCAGCCTCGGTGGTCTCGGCCTCGGCAGCGGCCTCCTCGACGGGAGCCTCTGCGGGAGCCTCGGCGGCCTGCTTGGCAGCCTCCTCGGCAAACTTAGCGGCACGCTTGGCCTTCTCGGCAGCCTTAGCCTCAGCGGCGGCCTTGCGAGCGGCCTCGGCCTCAGCAGCCTTGGCGGCCTTGGCAGCCTTGGCCTCCTCGGCCTTCTTGAGCTGGGCGGCGGCGGCGCCACCGAACTTGTCGGCGAAGCGCTGGACGCGTCCACCGGTGTCGACGAACTTCTGCTGGCCGGTGTAGAACGGGTGGCACTCGTTGCAAAGCTCGACCTTCATCTCGGACACGGTAGCGTGCGTCTTGAAGGTGTTGCCGCAGGAGCACGTCACCGTGCACTCGACATACTGGGGATGGATACCCTGCTTCATGGTAGGACTCCTTATTGGTCAGGCGCTGGTTACCGATCAGCGCATAAGGCGTCTTGGTTTCCGACCAAGACAACAAACTCGGCTATGGTACCACGGCGCCGAGCGTCCCACAAAAGGTTCACGGTCTTTGCACCGGAGCGCACAGGCGAATGCGCCCGATCGCGGCGCCAACAGGAACCGCTTGAGCTGTCCAGGGTGCCAAAAATACACCCCGCGAGACAAGCATCCCATGTTGCAGACGTGTAACGCCGCAGCAAAGGTGCCCCTTTTTGCGCCAGACAGGTACAATGATGAACACTGTACCGTAGCGGAGCGCCCCGCGCGCCGCAACCACGCGAAAGGGTTTCCCATGGCCGAGATCTCGTCCTCCCGCATCGTCATCACCGTCCTTGGCAAGAACCGCCCCGGCATCGTCGCCGGCGTCACCCGTGTTCTGGGTGAAGCCAACGTCGACATCCGCGACATCACGCAGTCCATTATCGAGGACATCTTCACCATGACCATGCTGGCCGACACCGCCGAGTCCAAGCTCGACTTCGCCGAGCTGCAGAAGGCCCTGGCCGAGGCCGGCGAGCTTTCGGGCGTCAACGTGTCCATCCAGCGCGAGGACGTCTTTAACTTTATGTACCGCCTGTAGCGAACAAGCCGCGTGGCGACGGCCCAAGGTGCGCCCAGGCGCAACGTCACCACATGGCTCGGAGAGGAGCGCGCATGGCCTACGACGCCAAGAAAATCTACTACCGCTTCGATGACCACCTGAGCCGCCTGGTTCTGGATTACGAGGCGAGCCGTCAGATTTCGCCCGAAAGCGAAAACCTCTACCACGGCCTGCCGACCGACCCTTATGACGAGGACCTGTTTGTCGAACACAATGTCAAGCGCGGCCTGCGCAATGCAGACGGCTCGGGCGTGGTCGCGGGCCTCACTCGCATCTCGGATGTGCATGGCTACAACAAGGTCGACGGTAAGGTCGTGCCCGATCAGGGCAAACTCACGCTTCGTGGCTACAGCATCGAGGATCTGGTCAACAACGCCCAGGCCGAGAACCGCTACGGCTACGAAGAGGTCGCCTATCTGCTCATTACGGGCTCTCTGCCCACCAAGGAAGAGCTTGACGGTTTTTGCGGACGTCTGGGTGCTTTTAGGCACCTGAGCGACGAATACGTCCGCGAGTTCCCCATGACCACGGTGTCGTCGAGCATCATGAATGTGCTTCAGCGCGCCGTGCTGCTGCTCTACGCCTTCGACGCCGAGCCCGACGCCATTACACCCGAGCACGAAATCGACGTCGCCATCTCCATGCTCGCCCGTCTCCCCCGCATCGCCGCCTTCGCGCATATGGCCTCGGTCGCCAAGCGCCGCGGCTCCGAGGTTCATGTACCACACCCCACACCCGGCCTCTCCACCGCCGAGACCATTCTGCAGGTGCTGCGCGGCGGCATGGCATTCACTCGCGATGAGGCGATGCTGCTCGACGTGATGCTCATGCTGCATGCCGAGCACGGCGGCGGCAACAACTCCACGTTTGCCTGCCGCGTGCTGTCCTCCTCGGCCACCGATCCGTATTCCGCCTACGCCGCGGCTATCGGCTCGCTCAAGGGCCCGCGCCACGGCGGTGCCAACGCCAAGGTCGTGTCCATGCACGAGGACATCCGTGCGCATGTCTCCAATTGGGAGGACGAGGACGAGGTCGCAGCCTACCTGGGCAAGATTCTCGACAAGCAGGCCTTCGACGGCACGGGTCTCATCTACGGCATGGGCCACGCCGTCTACACGCTCAGCGACCCGCGAGCCG
>CABVCJ010000114.1 GCA_902496845.1 uncultured Collinsella sp. | reverse complement strand
CGAGGATATTTTTGATACGCCAGCCGTTCGCGCGCTGGTCGGCGCCACAGTCGAGCCGCTGCACGATCGCGGCATCGATACCGTGGTGCTCGGCTGTACGCACTTCCCGCTGCTGGTGGGTCCCATCCGCCATGCGCTGGGACCCGGGGTGCGCGTGGTGAGCTCCGCCGAGGAGACCACCCGCGAGCTGACCGATATCCTCACGCGCCGTGAGCAGCTGGCGGGCGATACCGCCGAGCCACAGCATCGCTTTGCCACCACGTCTGACAACATTGCCGAGTTTGCGGTGGCGGGTAGCTTTATCTTTGGCCAGCCGCTCAAAAGCATCGAGCACGTCGATATCGACGAACTCGGTTAGGCTCGCAATGTCGCCGGAGTCTTCGCCACATCTTTTGCCGAAAGGATAGTTCCATGGAATACATGCAGGTCAACCGCGCCAACGGCCGCGCCGCCAACGAGCTGCGCCCCGTTAAGCTCACCCGCGGCGTCATGAAGCACGCCCACGGCTCGTGCCTGGCCGAGTTCGGCGACACGCGCGTACTGTGTGCCGCCACCATTGAGGAGGGCGTGCCGGGCTGGCGCAAGGGCGCCAAGGCCGGTTGGGTAACCGCAGAGTATGCCATGCTGCCGGCATCGACCGGTAAGCGCTGCAAGCGCGAGTACGCCAATCGTAAGGGCCGCTCCATGGAGATCGAGCGCCTCATCGGCCGCAGCCTGCGTACCGTCGTCAACATGAAGGCGCTCGGCGAGTACACCGTCACCGTCGACTGCGATGTGATCCAGGCCGATGGCGGCACGCGTACGGCGAGCATTACCGGCGCCTGGGTGGCGCTGCATGATGCCCTTGCCATGTGGGTCGAGGCGGGCAAACTCGAGCGCATTCCGCTCACGGGCCAGGTCGCTGCCATCTCAATGGGCGTTGTCGACGGCAACACCCTGCTCGACCTCGATTATTCCGAGGACAGCCACGCCGAGGTCGACATGAACCTCGTTGCCACCGATACCGGTGAGATGATCGAGTTCCAGGGCACTGGCGAGCAGGCACCTTTCGACCGCAAGCGCCTCAATGCCCTGCTCGATTTGGGCGACAAGGGCATCGCCGAGCTCATTGAACTCCAACGCCAAGCCCTCGTCTAACCTGCCAAAAAGGGACGGGTTTATTTTGGCAGGTTTTATCTGGGAAAACGTCGGAGTATAAGACTGCCGTTGATTGAGACGGGAGAGAGGCCGAAGTCCTCGTCGTCCTCAACTCGGCATTGCTATAGAGACAAAGGAGACCAGCTATGGCACTTGAGAAGATTGACATCGACACCCTCGACCCGGCGGCGACCATCGTCGTGGCAACCGGCAACGCCCATAAGCTCACCGAGATCGAGGCCATTTTGGGCAAGGTCATGCCCGAGGTGCGCTTTGTGGCGCTCGGCCAGCTGGGCGATTTTGAGGACCCCGAGGAAAACGGCACGACGTTTTTGGAGAACGCCATCATCAAGGCGCAGGCTGCGGTCGAGGAGACGGGCCTTATGGCCATCGCCGACGACTCCGGCTTGGTCGTCGATGCGTTGGACGGCGAGCCGGGCGTGTATAGCGCGCGCTATGCGGGCGTGCATGGCGACGATGCCGCCAACAACGCCAAGCTTCTCGTTAACCTGGAAGGCGTGGCAGACGAGGACCGTACCGCGCGCTTTATGAGCGTCGTCGCGCTTATCGATACGGACGGCCTGGTCACCTATGGCGAGGGCGCCTGCGAAGGCGTTATCGCGCACGAGGGCCGCGGCGAATACGGTTTTGGCTACGACCCGCTGTTCCTGCCGGTCGATACGCCGGGCAAGACCATGGCCGAGCTCACGGCGGACGAGAAGAACGCCATCAGCCATCGTTTCCATGCGCTCGAGCATCTGTCCGCCAAGCTGACGGGCGAGGAGTAGACCGTGCGTGCGGTGGTGCAGCGCGTGCTCAACGCCAGCGTGACAGTTGACGTCGAGTGCGTGGGCCGTATTGGACGCGGCTACTTGGTGCTGCTGGGCGTGGGCCACGGCGACACACGCGCCGAAGCCGACAAGCTGTGGGGCAAGCTCCGCGGGCTGCGTATCAACGAGGACGAGAACGGCAAGACCAACTTGGCGCTGGCGGATGTCGACGGCGAGGTGCTCGTGGTGTCGCAGTTCACGCTGTTTGCCGACTGCCGCCACGGCCGCCGTCCGTCGTTTACGGACGCCGGCGCGCCCGATGTCGCTAACGAACTTTACGAGTACTTTTTGACACTCGTCGCTCAGGACGTTGAGCATGTGGCGCACGGTATCTTTGGCGCCGATATGAAGGTTGACCTGGTCAACGACGGTCCGTTCACCATTGTTCTGGACACAGACAATCTGTAAGTAGTCAATTTGGGACGGAGCTTTTTTAGCTGCTTGCGTATGGCTGCAGCAGGGTGCTATAGTATTAGAGTTTTGTCTATCTTAGGGGTATTATCCCCTTTTTGAATTGCACCCTCTGGAGGCCCTATTCATGGAAGAGATGGAAGTCAATCACGTCGACGACATCCACGAGAAGCTGACCGATATGGTGGGCGATCGCGTCAGGGTTAAGGCCAACATGGGCCGTACCCGCGTCATCGAGCGCATGGGCACCATCAAGAGCGTCCACCCCGCTGTCTTTATCGTTGAGGTTGACGAGCGTCGCGGCCGCAAATCGCGTCAGTCCTACCAGTACATCGATGTCCTTACCGGCCAGGTCGAACTGTTCGACCCCGAGAGCGGCGAACATATCTTTACCCCGCTCGGCAACCAGCTCGAGGAGCACTAACGGTGACCGATCGGTCCCTCATCCTTACCGCGCCGGCAAAGATTAACCTCTATCTGGGGGTTCATACCGAGCGCGATGCCCGCGGCTATCACAGGGTCGATTCCCTGATGGCAGCCGTCGGTCTAGCCGATACCGTGACGGTCACGCCGGCGCAGGCGTTGACTGTCCAGACGGTTCCGGCATCCGATTTTCCCATGCAAAAAAATACGGCTTATCGGGCGGCAATCGCTATGGCCGAGCATTACGGTCGCGATACCAACGTGTGCGTGACGATCGAAAAGCGTATCCCGCTGTGCGCCGGCCTGGGAGGTCCCTCGACGGATGCCGCTGCGGTCATTGTTGCCTTGGCCGAGCTGTGGGGTATCGACCGCACCGATCCTGCGCTCGATGACATTGCTCGCGGTATCGGTGCCGACGTGCCGTTCTTTTTGCACGCGAGTCCCGCATTCTACGTGGGCGGGGGAGATGTGCTGGCCACTGAGTATCCTGTGCTTCCGGCGACGCCTGTCGTATTGGTCAAACCGCACGAGACGAGCGTTTCAACGGTTGAAGCGTATCGACGATTTGATGAGAGCCCGGTGCCCGCGGACAAACCCGGTGCGATTGCTTCCGCCTTACGCGCCGGCGATGCCGAGGTGGCATATGCGCTCGTTCATAACAATCTGGGCGTCATATCCGCGCAGATGGAGCCGCGGATCCAGGCGGTCCTCGACTGGCTGCGCGCACAGGAGGGAACCGTTGCCGTGGACGTGTGCGGTTCGGGTGCCTGCTCGTTTGCCATTTGCGATACCGTCGCTGCGGCAGCCCAACTTGCGGGAGCTGCCCAGCAAAATGGCTGGTGGGCCTGCGCGACTGAGCTTATTCCCAACACGGTTCAAATCGACGCGCCAAAGAAATAAAAATTTCTCTAGCACGCGGCGAAAATCTTTGTTACTATAGTCGAGCTAACGGGTTGTGGCTCAGTTTGGTAGAGCACTGCGTTCGGGACGCAGGGGTCGCTGGTTCAAATCCAGTCAACCCGACCAGAGCATGAGGAGGGACCGCTTCTTGCGGTCCCTTTTTTTAGCTATTGTTGTGATACCGCGACACCCGCGGTATACTCATTCGAGCTTGTCTCGCTGTATTGTGGAGGTCTACATGTTTGGACTGAGGGCTCCTGAGCTCATCATTATTCTCGTCGTTGTCTTGATCATCTTTGGGCCCAAGAACCTGCCGAAGCTCGGCAAGTCCCTCGGCTCTACCGTCAAGAATATCCGCGAGGGTATGGAGGGCGACGATAAGGGCGAAACCAAGCAGGCCGAGGACGTTGTGGTCGAGGAGTCCAAGGAGGACAAGGAGATCGCAGAGCTCGAGGCCAAGCTCGCTGCTGCCAAGCAAAAGAAGGCAGAGGACAGCGACGCGGACGCAGAGTAGTCCCATCCCTTTGGGGTGAGCACCTGACCGGCTTGCCCGCA
>CABVCJ010000113.1 GCA_902496845.1 uncultured Collinsella sp. | reverse complement strand
AATGGAGCGGACAACGGGGCTCGAACCCGCGACCCCAACCTTGGCAAGGTTGTGCTCTACCAACTGAGCCATGTCCGCATATGTAAAACAAAACGGGCGCCGGAGCGCCCGGATGTTGCCTGGAGGCGAAGCCCGGATTCGAACCGGGGGTAAAGGCTTTGCAGGCCTCTGCCTTACCACTTGGCCACTTCGCCGAAAAAGGACCGTTAAGAACGGTCCGGAAATGCAATGGAGCGGACAACGGGGCTCGAACCCGCGACCCCAACCTTGGCAAGGTTGTGCTCTACCAACTGAGCCATGTCCGCTTGCGGGTTATTAATTTACGCGAGTTATCCAAAAGACGCAAGTACTTTTTTCAAAAAAGTTGCTCAAAGCAAGTTCACGCAGGGAAATCATGTCAACCCAAAGCGCTAAGCGCACGATTCCAATGCCGAGCTAAACAGCTTCACCATCCGAACGCGTGTGCCGGCACCATCCGTGCGACGGGTAACCTCCACATTATCGACGAGCATGCGCATAAGCTTGATACCACGTCCGCGTTCCTCGGATGCCACCGGCTCGCTCGCCCCATCGATAGAATAGCCAGCGCCCCGATCAAGCACCTCGAGCACAACACGGTCCCCGTAGGCCTGAACCGTCAGGATACAGCCAACACCGCCCGCATGGTCATATGCGTTACCCAATGCCTCCCCCAGCGCCAATGCGACGTCATAACGTTCATCACGCCTCAGGGGAAGTGATTCGAGAAGCTCGGCCACACGGTGCCGATAATACGGGAGATTCTCGATACCTCGCTGCACTTCGATGCTCTTGCTCCATCGTGGCAACTCCCCCACCGGAATGGCGGGAATCGACTCACGCGCCGAGCCCGCAACATGAAGGATGTCGACAAGTCGGGCAATCTCCAAAAAGCGAATGACCTCATCGGAGGCGTTAACGAGCGAAAGCAGGCCCTCTCGCCTCATGAGCTCTCTGGCACGTGTAAGCAAAAACGCCAAACCCGTCGAGTCGATAAAGCCCACGGCCTGGCAATTGATGACAACGCGACGCACGCCCCGGTCGATCAAATTATCCAACCGTCGGCGCAGCACGGACACCGAGGCGATGTCGACATCACCCGGTGGCGTCAGAACCGCTATGTCATTCCACTCATTCATACGACCATGGTTCCCCAAAAGAGCTCGCTCGATGCATACGTATCTGTAACAGCGCAGATTTTGCCCGTCAAGCATCGCGGTCTACGATCGACCTCGTAAAAATTCAAGGGAAACCAGCGCGATGTCATCGTCCAGCGCCGACTCGGTAAAGCGGTCAAGCTCGCCCAAGACCTTACCGCAGATTCCCGATACGCCCTCGCCCGAGACAGAGAGCAGAAGGTCACGAAGGCGCTGCTCGCCAAAGAAAGCACCCGAGCGATCACGTGCTTCGATTGTTCCGTCGGTATACATAAATAGCATGTCACCAGGAGCGAACGTAAACACGCCCGTCTCGTACACCATGCTCTCAAAGGCACCGATCACGCCCGATTGGCACCCAAGGAGCTCCACTTCTCCCCCTCGGGTTTCTCCGCCGCCAAGCGGCGTCGACGACGGTCTAATGACCATAGTGGGAGGATGTCCCGCAGAGCAGTAGGTAGCGCGACCCGCTTTAAGATCAATTTTGGCGATAAACGCCGTCACGAACGTCTCGACCCTCGAAAAGCCCATGAGCATGCTATTGAGCGAGCGGGCCATGCGGGCGGGCCCAGCACCCTCCCAGGCATAGGCCGTCAGCGCCGTCTTGACGAGCGCTGACATCGACGCCGCCTCGATTCCTTTGCCAGACACATCACCCAGAATCATTACGGCGCAATCGTCGGGAAGACGGACGAGCGTATAAAAGTCGCCACCGACCAACGCCGAATTCGTTGCCGAAAGGTATACCGAATCGGTCGCGATACCCGGAACGTCACCAAGCGAATTTCTCATGCCAATCTGGAGGGTCTGAGCGATATGGCGCTCCTCGCGCTTTTGAGATTCGCCCTCGTAGATCAGTTCAAAGTCATGCGCCAAGTGCACCAAGTAGTCATATTCAAGGTCATCAATCGGCTCTTGACTACCGTCACGAAGCAGCAGCGCGCGCGTCGTCGGGCCTTTCGCAACAGAAGCAGGAACGATCGCGTCGTTGCTGTGCTTGCCATCACCCTCAGAGCGCGGGCGCCCCGCCTCGATGCCGGTGTCGACGTAGAGACCCTGGCAAGGCAGACCATGCGCCCTAAGCCAGCCTCCCATAGGCATCGATTCGTCAACGCGAGTTATACGGACGTGTTTAAGATCCTCGGCACTCGTGCCGCCCAAAACAGACGCCTCAAAGCCATCAGAGCCAACCCCCAAACGTGCCGCTGGCGCCGTCGTGGAAAAGAAAAGCTTCTCGGGATCGTCCGGCAAAGCAACGCGACTGCCGCCTTCAAAATCTATGACATAGGAGCCCAGACTGGCGTCATACTCAACAGGGCAAAAATGACAGTTGAGCATATTGCAAATCTCGGACGATACCGCCTGGGTAGCCGCGGCGGAATCGTCTAGAAAGGTAAACAACTCATCACGTAAGACATTGAGCGAGCGGCCAAGCTCGGCCGTGCGACGAGAGCGAAGGCTCGATGCCATGCCGACCAGCTGGATAGACAGGTAATCGCAAATGACCTCGAGTACATTAACGTCATAGGCGAGCGGTACCTGAGGTCGCTTCCAACCAACTTCAAGCACGCCAAGGATCTGCGTACCATAAAAAACGGGAAGACAGATCTCGCTGCGGTACGGAGGCATATCCTGCACGCGCAACAGGTGCTTAGAGCGATTGTCCAAGTCCATGAACATACCGGAGGCGGCCCTATCGCCCTCAAGGTCCTGTTGAATCGACAAACGACAGGCACGCGACTCGCGAAGCACATACGTCGGAATGCCAGCGCCATACGGCAAAAACTCGGGCAGGTAGCTGTCGTGCAGCTCCTTGGAAACCCCGCGAAGCTTAAAACCGCCGCTCTCAGAAAAATAGATAGCGGCACCCGAAGCATCGAGCGTTCCTACAAGCTGGTTCAAAACGGTATCTAACAAACTGGGCAGCTCATCGGAGCCCACCGTGCTCATAATGACCGACAAAGTGCCCGAAAGGCGCTTATTCGCCACTCTAAGCTCCGAAAGCGCACGCTTGAGCTGACGGTCGTGCGAATACTGTTCTTCGATGCTATGGAGTGCCACCAGAAAGCGCGGCGCACGGCGGCCAAAGATTCGAGGCGGCGTAACCGAGCCGGCACAAACCAGGACGGGAATAAACGATCCGTCACTTAACTTGAGCATCAACTCGCCCTTTGTTCCATTGGTCTCAAAAGGAAGCCGATGCTCTGTCGCGCGTTCAAAAGCCGACGAGTACAGGACGTCTTTGACATCTCCACCGATGACGTCGGCGCGTTCTTCGCACATCAAGTCGAGCAAGCAATTATTTACATGCAAAATGGTTCCGTCGAGCTCACAAATGATGACAGCATCGCTCGTGATCTCGACCAGTTGGGCAACATCCGCCCACTCGTTGCGCTCAAGCGTTTCCATCGTGAACCTCACCGTCTATCGGTAACAAAAAAGCCTCCGAAGAGGCTTCTCAAATGCGATGGTGTCGGAGGCGGGACTTGAACCCGCATGACCAAAAAGCGGTCACTAGCACCTCAAGCTAGCGCGTCTGCCAATTCCGCCACTCCGACATGCTATGTTGTTGATTCGCGGTTCGTTTTGTTAGACCCGCGCGTTCAACGAGGAAGATAATAACCTATGTTTCGAGAACTGCGCAAGCACTTTTTTGAAAAAAGTTTACGAATTTGTAAATGCGCAGGTAAACTGACCTGTTCGGGCAGGAATGAGGTTGCTTTCCAACGCGTCCTCGGGCATGCGGCATTATTTTGATCCGCGCTTCGCGCTACAAAATAATGCCGCCCCCTGCGGAATGCGTTGGAAAGCAGCCTCATTCCTGCCCTAGGGGCACGTACTCCAGGCACGGTTCTCAAACATGTTCTGGGGACTGATATAAATTTAGTGGCTCGGCCTTGCCGAGCCCTTATATGAGGAGGCCGGAGCTAAAGCTCCGGCCTCACACAATTCCCTATCAGATTAAGTGAGCGATCAGGGAATCGCACTCCCCCTGCCGAGTTAACGTAGGGCCCGCCCTGGTGTTACTTTTCAGAACACTCCGCAGGACGCAAGAAACCCCCGCCGCACGAAGTGCGCAGCGGGGG
>CABVCJ010000112.1 GCA_902496845.1 uncultured Collinsella sp. | reverse complement strand
TGCCCACACCGCGATCGGCCTCCAGGTACGTCACGTCGGGCAGCACGAAATCAGAAGCACGCGCCGTCTCGGACCAGCGAATGTCAATCGTCACGAGCAAGTCGAGCTGTTGCAAAATGCCCAACCAAGCCTGCGCATTGCCATAGCCCGCACCGGGGTTACTGGCATAGACGATGAGCCCGCGCAGGTCCCCGGTAAGAATCGACTGACCGATGGTCGTACACAGACCGCGCACCGGATCGACCAGTGGATAGCGCTCGGACCCTAGCTTGGACATGTGCGGCACCGGCGGCGTCGCAAAGCGTGCGGGATCAAGGTCGCCCAGCACAAGCGGTGAAGGTGGATTGAGCGCACCGCCCGCGTGTCCGATGCAGCCCAGCAGCACATCGACAAGACAAATCGCGCGCGCGGTCTGGGTGCTATTGGCATACGCGATACCGATGCCACCATGAAAGCCAGCGTCCACCACCGCAGCAGGCGCCGCGGCAGCCAAATCTCGCGCAGTCGCGACAATCTCTGCGGCAGGCACGTCGCACATCGACTCGGCCCACTCGGGCGTCCAAGCATGGGCCGCCTGCGCAAGCTCGTCAAAACCCGTGGTATAGCGGGCAACAAACTCGCGGTCGTACAAGTCCTCGGCAATGAGCACATGCGCAATGCCCAGCAGCAAGGCTAGGTCGCAGCCCGGGCGTACGCGCAACCAGCGGTCGGCGAGCGCAGCCGAGCCGCTGCGCCGGGGGTCGACCACGATGATCTTCGCCCCACGGCGACGGGCATCGTTGAGCGCATCAACGGCCCCCATCGTCGACGAATCGACGATGGAACGCCCCAGGTACATGATGCAATCGGTATGCGCCAGGTCGGAGGCGGGACTATAGCCCAAGCTATGCTCCCAACCGGTAAGTCGGCTTACCTCGCAGGCACCGTCGGCACCGTACACGTTGGGCGAACCAAGCGCATGCATAAAGCGATGCGCCCAGTAGCGGTCGAACGAGGGCACGCCGAGCGTCATGCCCAGCGCACGGGGACCATGCCCGTCAACAATCTCCCCAAGGCGCGCTGCGATCTGCGCGAACGCCTCATCCCACGAAATCGCATCAAACCCCGAGCCATCAGCTCGTCGACGCATGGGATGCAAAATCCGGTCGCGCTCGTCAAACGGCATTGCCAGGCGATGCCGTCCGCGGGCGCACAGGGCACGCGCCGAGCACGGATGCCCCGGCACCGGCAACTCAGCCACCACGCGACCGTCCTCAACGCGTGCCGCAAAGGCGCAATCGGCATAGCATCCCCCGCATGTGGTCACCACGGCGCGACCGTCACGCTTCGCAGCAGATGCCATCTCGATTACCCCTTTCATCAGCCAAACACAACAGGCCAAAAGCCCGACAACGAGCCCCAGACCCAAAAAGCCTCCCGCACGGCAACGCCCCGCGGGAGGCCCAACGTCAAACAGACGACACCTTACGCCTCGGACTTCTTGGCGTAGATAAACCAGTAGCCGAGCGCGACCAGAACCGCGCCGCCCACGATGTTGCCCAGCGTGGCGGCGGATAGGTTAAACGCAATGCCCGCGGCGTTGAGCGCATCGGCGCCGGCGACGTCGGCGCCATAGCCACACGCGTGCATCACGGCGCCCATGGGCAAAAAGTACATGTTGGCGACGCAGTGCTCAAAACCACAGGCCACAAAGGCGGCGATGGGCAGCAGAATGCCCACAACCTTATCGACCACGGTCTTGCCGGCGGTACCGATCCACACGGCCAGACACACAAAGATGTTGCACAGGATGCCGCGGAAGAAGATCATCACCCAGTCGACCGTCACCTTGCCAGCGGCGACGCTCACCATGGAATTGGCGACCGCCTCGCCGTTGAGCTTGTAAATGCCGGCCATGTACACCAAAAAGACGATGAACAGGGCACCGACAAAGTTACCAAGCCACACGACGAGCCATGCCTTGAGCATCTGAGCCAGGGTGATCTTTTTGCTCTTGAGCGCGCAGACCATAAGCGAGTTGCCGGTGAACAGCTCGGCGCCGCACACCAGCACGAGCACCAGGCCCAGGCAAAAGCACAGGCCGCCCACGACGCGCTGGGCGCCCCAACCCAGCGTGCTATCGCTCAAGAACACGGTAAAGAACAGGCCACCGAAGGCAATAAACGCACCGGCGAACATCGCCAAAACAAAGGCCTTTGCGACCGGCAGGTTGGCCTTGGTCACACCGGCGGCCTCGGTCTTGGCCTCGATCGCGGCGGGCGCCAGGCAATCGGGAGCGGGGTACTCCGCCTTGGAATCTGCCATGTCAATCACTTCTTTCCTAATCAGCAGGGACAAGCGCTCCTATTGCTCTTGTCCCAAGCGGACAAAGTGGGAAAAGTCGTTAGCGGCCACGGCGTCGTACACGGCGTCGACGGCGTCAAAGACCTCCGGGGACATAGGGTTGTAGAACTCCGTGTCGCCCGGCTGAATCCCAACGAAGACGATATCATCACACGATTGTTCGATTTCCTCGATCAGAATCGACAAAGGAAGCGAATGCGTGGTGAACATCGACTTGCGGGCCACATCGCGCTTGTCGAGCAAGCGGATGGACCCGACGGGCAGCGCCATGTCAGCGGCATCGACCAAGGCCAGACGCGGCGGACGCTCGCGCTTGACCTCGATGATGTCATCCTCGGGCGTTTGGCCTCCGTCGATGGTGTACCAACCGGCGATGGGTGCGTCTTCCATCTTTTTGGAGAGCACGGGGCCGGCGGCATCGTCGGCACGCAGCACGCTTCCCGCCGTGAGCACGATACCCGCAAACGGGGCGCCGTTCACACGTCCATCCACAACGCGACCCATTACTGCAACCTTCCCGTCAGATACACGCCCGACACATCGCGCACGCGCTCAACCAGATCGCGGAACTTCATCAGAAACGCGACCTGCTGGGCATGCAGGCCAAAGTCGTCGTCGAACACCGAGATACCGGCCTTAGCCGACCCACGAAAACCGCGCTCGTCGAGCAGCGTGTCGCAGGCCTCGAACAGCGACGGCACCGCCGCCTTGTCGAGCTGGCACTCGCCAAAGGAGCGGATGGCCTCGAACTTGGTCTTAGCCTCCCCCTCCGGCAGCGCGTCGACGAGCGAATAGAAGACATCCACCGGCACCGACAGGCGCGGCTCAAAGCAGTCGAGCACGCCGGTGTGGTGGCCCACGGCGAGCGTGTAGTACAGCACGTCGCAGGCCTCCTGGGGAACGTCTTCCTCGGTCTCCACAAACTTACGCGTGAGCTCATAGAAGACCACCTGGTCGGGCGCATGGCCCAGGCAGGGGTCGGCGACGCCCTCGGCGGCCTCGTCGCTTGCGCGCGAGGCATCGCCAAAGGAGCCGCCGAGCATGCCGGGGCCCGCAAAGTAACCAGAGCGGTCCGTGAGCTCCATCTAGCGACCTCCGGCCAGCACCAGATCCTGCAGCGCCGAGTAGACCTCAACGCAGCGCGGATCGTCCTGCTTGTCGATGAGCAGCGCCATGGCACCGCGGATATCGCCCTTGGGCGCGCCCTCGAGCGTGTCCATAAACTCGTTGGCCAGGTCGCGGCCGTAACGGTAGCCGCTCATGGCGCGAGCTTCGCGCTCGATGGCAACGCGCAGCTTGTACGGCACGCCGGGGTGCAGGATATCGGCCTGCTCGCCGGCGGCCTCCACCGTGGTCTCGGCATGGAGCTTTTGGTCCAGCAGGCCGAGCGCCATGGCAAAGCCGTAGATGGTCTGCGCGGGGCTGGGCGGGCAGCCGGGGATGTAGACATCGACCGGCAGAATCTTGTCCGTGCCGCCCCAGACG
Organism: uncultured Collinsella sp.; assembly: GCA_902496845.1. Lineage (GTDB taxonomy): Bacteria > Actinomycetota > Coriobacteriia > Coriobacteriales > Coriobacteriaceae > Collinsella. Next base: position 492 of record CABVCJ010000112.1, on the reverse strand, counting down.
CAGTAGTTGTCGTAGAAGATGCCGCCGGTGCAGCCGCACGCGCCATAGGACACCACGATCTTGGGATCGGGTGCGGCCTCAAAGGCGCGCAGGGCCGGCATGCGCATGGCACGCGTCACGGCGCCGGTGTACAGCAGCACGTCGGCGTGACGGGGCGAAGGCACGACCTTGATGCCAAAGCGCTCGACGTCGAAGACGGGCGTGATGGAACCGAAGATCTCGATCTCGCAGCCGTTGCAGCCGCCGCAGTCGACACGGTAGACGTACACCGAGCGCTTGATCTTCTTAAGAAGGGTCGCCTTGGCCTTCTCGATGCTCTCGTCGAGCTCGATCTTGGTCGGGCGGTACTGAAGCCGCTCGGGCAAAAGCGTGGGTTCGGCCATGGTTACTCCTCCTTCGTATCAAAATCCATGATGATGCCCTCGACCGGCGCCGGACCGGCGGGAATCTCGGGCGCATCGGGGTTGAGCTCGCGGTCGATATACTCCGGGT
>CABVCJ010000111.1 GCA_902496845.1 uncultured Collinsella sp. | reverse complement strand
GACCGGGTTCGCGGGCAGCGACACGATCATGTACTTGGCGCGATCGGCCACCTCGGGATCGATACCCGCCACATAGGGCAGGTAATTATGCTCGGCAACCAGCGGATAGTATTCGAGCTTGGCATCGGCGATCTTGGCACCCGCCTCAAAGACCGGGTAGCACGGATCGGGAACCAGAATGGTGTCACCCGGATCGAGCAGGGCCAGGCCCAAATGGCCCACGCCCTCCTGCGTGCCGTTGCACGACTGCACCATAGACGGCGTAATGCCCGAAACGCCAAAGCGACGCTCATAGTAATCGCACACGGCTTGCTTGAGTTCGGGCAGGTCGCGCAGGGCATACTTCCACATCTCGGGATCTTGGGCTGCCTGCGTGAGCGCCTCGACCACGTGGTCGTACGGCTTAAAGTCGGGCGTGCCCACGCTCATGTTGTAAATGGTCTTGCCCTGAGCCTTCAGCGCGAGAAGCTTGTTGTTGAGCGAGGCGAAGACCTCTGCGCCAAAGCGGTCGAGACGCTGCGATGCCTGCATGGTGCCACCTTTCGATATAAAAAACGCGGCGCTCCGATGTTAGCGCCGGGCGATTTTAGCCGCTAATAGTCAAACTATTTTGACCAATCCCGGTCACCGAATAATGGCCACCGTGCCTCCCCGCCGCCACTACGCTGGTGGTGCCAACACGCCGGCGTTAGGAGGACCATTGAGGTGAACGAGAGACACGATGACCTACAGGAGATTATAGACGCGGCGCTCCGGGAGATGGCCGCGGAGGAGGGCGACGGGTTCGACCCGCAGGCATGCAACCTCGCGGAGTTCTGCAGGAGGACGGGGCTCACCCGCTCCCGCGCGAGGACGGTCAGGGCACACGGGTTCAGGGCCCTGCCCCACGGGAACAGCGGGAGGAGGGCCGCGCCGGGCGTGCTCGCCGGCCACACCGGCCTGGTGGACGACCTCCTGCGGAAGGGCGTCACCAACTCGCAGGTGATATTCGAGCGGCTGCTCGGCCAGGGCTACGCCGGCGGCCTCACCACGGTGAAGACCTATATCGCCGCGCACCGGGACCTCGTGCCCGCGAAGAGGCGGCAGGCGGCCCCGCAGGGCTGCCGCGGCCAGCGCTTCAGGACGGCGCCCGGAGAGGCCTACCAGATGGACTGGGGCTTCGTCGCGGTCGAGCGCCCTGGCGGGGAGCGGGCGCGGATCGCCTGCTTCGCCATGGTCTGCCACCATTGCGGGGGCGCCCACGTCGAGTTCTTCCCGAACGCGCGCCAGGAGAACCTCCTCATCGGGATGCTGCACGCGTTCTCGGCGCTGGGCGTGCCCGCGACCGTGCTCACCGACAACATGAAGAGCGTGGTCGTCCGCCGCGATGCCGACGGCCGGCCCGTCTGGCAGGCCGACTACGCCGAGTTCATGGGCGTCGTCGGCTTCCGCACCAGGTTGTGCAGGCCGCGCCACCCCTATACGAAGGGCAAGGTGGAGAGGCTCGTCCGCTTCGTGAAGGGGAACTTCCTCGCGGGAAGGTCCTTTACCGACCTTGACGCCCTCAACCGGGAGGCCGCCCTCTGGTGCGCCGAGCAGGGAGGCCGCTGGCGGCGCGCGGCGGCATGCGTCCCGATGCGCGAGCACGAGGCGGCGTGCTCGGCGAACACCAGGCCGCTCGAGGTCACGGCCGAGGTCGAGCGGTACCTGTGCCCGCGCCGGAAGATCTCCTTCGACGGCTTCGTGAGCTTCGAGGGGCACCGCTACGGCGTGCCCTACTGGTACGTCCGCCGCGAGTGCAGGGTGAACCGGGAGGGGCGCGTGGTGCACATATACAGCGACGACCTCTCCCGCGAGCTCGTCGCCCACGCCGTCGGCACCGGCGCCGACAGCTGGTGCGAGGGGCAGTGGGAGACATCGCCGGCGCAGCCCGAGGAGCTGCCGACCCAGCCGGTGGGGACCGTGGTCGAGCAAATCGCCCCGCCCAGGACGAAACCCGGTTTCGAGAGGTTCGACTTCGGGAGGGCCGAATGATGGCGGGCGCGGGGGCGAGCCCCTACGAGCTCGCGAGCGACGCCGCGTCGAGGCTCGGGATCGCCGTCGGGGCGGAGGAGCTCGCGACCCTCGCCTCGGACCTCGACCTCGGCGACGGGGAGATGGCCGCCGTGGCAGCCACCTTCTCCTACCTTGCGGAGAAGAGGAGGCTCGCCTCCATCGAGACGCTGCTGAGGCTGAGCAGGCTGCCCAGGCGCGAGCCCAAGACCTTCGAGGGCTTCGACTTCTCCAGGATCCAGGGCCGGGACGCGGCCGCGCTGGGCAAGCTCCCGTCGCTGGCCGACCTCTACGCGCACCGCAACGTCGCCTTCGTCGGGCCCGGCGGCATAGGGAAGACGCACCTCGCGCAGGCCTACGGGCGCGAGTGCTGCATGCGGGGGCTCAAGACCTACTACATAAAGGCGACCGAGCTCAGGGACAGGTTCCAGAAGGCCGTCCAGCGGGGAAACACCTCGCGGGTCGTCTCCTCGCTCGTCAAGCCGTCGTGCCTCATCGTTGACGAGGTGGGGAGATGCGTCTACGACAGGCCGTGCACCGACCTGTTCTTCGATGTCGTCGACAGGCGCTACGAGAAGGAGGGGCCGAACGCGATGGTCCTCACGAGCAACATCGCCCCGAGCGGGTGGGATGAGTTCTTCACGGGCGACGACACGCTCCTCTGCGCCCTCGACAGGCTGTTCGACAAGGCGTCGGTGTTCGTGATGCGGGGCCCGAGCTACCGCGGCAGGGAGCTTGACACCTACTCGGTGGAGGCCGTCCCCCAGGCGGTGAAGGTGAGGGGGATCCAGCCCGAGGGGATGTAGGAATGCGATAGGAAAGTCATAGATGCGGGCGTGTTGGCTAAAATGGGTCGGCCGGGATTGGTCAATCTCGGCCGACTATATTTGGCTAAATTATTCCGGCGCTAACACCGACAAGAGCGCCGCGCGATACGGGCCATCAGATTGCAAAAGTGTAACGCTTGCAACCCCCGTATTGGTTCAATTTAGCCAACCTTAGTCAACTGGATTGAGCGCGTCGATCTGCGCAAGCCACAGATGCGAGCTAGCGTCACTCGGCATACGCCAATCACCGCGCGGGCTGAGTGTCACCGAGCCCACCTTGGGACCATCAGGCAGACAGCTGCGCTTAAACTGCTGGGCAAAGAAGCGACGGTAGAACGTACGCAACCACGTGTGAACGGTCTTGGCGTCGTAGACGCCCTCAAAGCTCTTGAGCGCCATGCGGTAGATCTTGCCCGGCTCAAAGCCAAAACGCAGCAGGTAATAGAGGAAGTAATCGTGCAGCTCGTACGGCCCCACCAAATCCTCGGTCTTCTGCGCAATCTCGCCATCGCCCGTGGGCGGCAGAAGCTCGGGGGACACTGGCGTATCGAGGATATCGAGCAGGACCTCGGCAATGCGCCCACCAAAGACATCGGCCGCATAGCGCACCAGATGGCGCACAAGCGTCTTGGGCACGCTCGCGTTGACGGCGTACATGCTCATGTGGTCGCCGTTATAGGTAGCCCAGCCGAGCGCCAGCTCCGACAGATCGCCCGTGCCGATGACAAAACCGCCAGCCTGGTTGGCCAGATCCATCAAAATCTGCGTACGCTCGCGCGCCTGGCTGTTCTCGTAGGTCACGTCCTGCACGGCCGGATCGTGCTCAATGTCCTTGAAGTGCTGTTCCACAGCCGCGTGGATCGAAACCTCGCGGAAGCTCACACCCAGGTCGCGGGCGAGCGACTCGGCATTCGACTTGGTGCGATGCGTCGTGCCAAAGCCGGGCATGGACACGGCCGTGATACCGGTGCGCGGCAGCCCCAGTGCATCGAAGGCGCGAACCGTCACGAGCAGCGCCAGCGTGGAGTCCAGGCCGCCTGAAAGACCGATGACTGCGGCCGTGGTACCCGTATGGGCAAGGCGGGTCTTGAGGCCCGCGGTCTGCAGGTCGAGGATGGTCTTGCAGCGCTCAGCCAGGTCACCATGGTCGGCAGGCACGAAGGGCGCGCGGGGGAAGACACGGTCGATGTCGAGCGCATCGCGCAGGACAGGCTCTTCGGCGAGCGAGCCCTCAAACGAGAACTCGACGGTCACGGCCTCCGGCGCATCGTCCGAGCGCGTCCATGTCGTCGAGCGACGGCGCTCGGCAACCAGGCGGTCAAGGTCAACGTCGGCGATGGCCATATCGCAGGTAAGCAGTTTGGTGGCGGCGAGCTTGGAGCCATTTTCGTAGATAAGGTTCTCGCCCGCAAAGACCATGTCGGTCGTGGACTCGCCCTCGCTCGCGTCCGCGTAGGCATAGGCGCAGTACAGGCGTGCGCTCTGGTTAGAGATGAGGCTGCGGCGATAGTCTGCCTTACCGATGATTTCGTCCGAAGCCGACGGGTTGAGAATCACCGTCGCA
>CABVCJ010000110.1 GCA_902496845.1 uncultured Collinsella sp. | reverse complement strand
AGCGCGCAAGCCAGGTCCGGCGCCGCCCACATGGAGTCGCCGACCAAAAAGTTGGAGGCCGCCGCCTCCGCCATGCGCACCCGCCTCATCATCTCAATCATCTTTCTCATTCCGCTGTTCTACATAGGCATGGGACACATGCTCGGCTGGCCGCTGCCCAGCATCTTCACGGACCACATCCACAGCATGACGCTCGCCCTCACCGAGCTTGTCCTGCTCATCCCCATCGTCTACGTCAACGATGCGTACTTTATCAACGGCTTCAAATCACTCGTACACGGCGCGCCCACCATGGACGCCCTTATTGCCGTGGGCGCCACCGCCTCCATCGCCTGGTCGCTCTATGCCATGTTTATCATGGCCGACCAGCTGGCCACGGGTCAGGTACACGAGGCCATGATGACGAGCATGGACAACCTCTATTTTGAGAGCGCGGGCACGATCCTGTCGCTCGTCACCGTGGGCAAATACCTCGAGACGCGCAGCAAGTCCAAGACCGGCGGCGCTATCGAGGCGCTCATCGACCTGGCGCCCAAGACCGCGACCGTCGTGGCAGAGGACGGCAGCGAGACCACCGTCGACGTCGACAGCATCCTTCCCGGCCAGGTCCTGCGCGTGCGCCCCGGCGAGTCCATCCCCGTCGATGGCGTGGTGCTCGAGGGCAGCTCCTCCGTGGACGAGTCCGCCCTGACCGGCGAGTCCATCCCCGTGGAAAAGACCGCCGGTGCCACCGTCAACGCCGCCACGGTCAACCGCACCGGATCGTTTACCTTCCGTGCCACGCGTGTGGGCGCCGAGACATCGCTCGCTAAGATTATCCAGCTCGTCGAGGACGCCAACGCCACCAAGGCGCCCATCGCCCGCATGGCCGACAAGGTCGCCGGCATGTTCGTGCCCGTGGTGTTCGTGATCTCGGCCGTGACCTTTGCGGTGTGGATGGCACTGACCGGCAGCATAAACGAGGCGCTCACCTCCGCCGTGGCCGTGCTGGTGATCAGTTGTCCGTGCGCGCTCGGCCTGGCCACGCCCGTCGCCATTATGGTGGGCACCGGCAAGGGCGCCGAGATGGGCATTCTGTTCAAGAGCGCCGAGGCGCTGGAGAACCTGCGCAGCGTGGGCACCGTGGTGCTCGATAAGACGGGCACGGTCACCCGCGGCAAGCCTGCCGTGACCGATATCGTGGTAGCCACGCGCACTGACGGCTCGCCCGCCATGAGCGAAAAGGCGCTGCTCAAGCTGGCCGCCGCGTTGGAGCGCTCAAGCGAGCACCCACTGGCCGAGGCGATTATGGCCGAGTGCGAGGCGCGCGGAATTGTCGCGCGCATGGTCGAGGACTTTGCCGCCGTGCCCGGTCGTGGCGTTACGGCGCGCGAGGGGCAAAACGTCATTGCAGCCGGCAACGTGCGCCTGATGGACGAGCTGGGCGCGAAGGTGCCCGCGGGCCTTGCCGAACAGTTCGCCGCCGAAGGCAAGACGCCGCTGTTCTTTGCCAAGAACGGCGAGCTTGTCGGTACCATCGCCGTGGCCGACGAGGTCAAAGAGACGAGCGCCGAGGCCATCGCCGCGCTCCGCAAGCTCGGCGTCGACGTGCGCATGCTCACTGGCGACAACCGCGTGACGGCCGAGGCCATCGCCCGCCGCGTGGGGCTGAGCAGCGAACAGGTCATCGCCGACGTCCTCCCCGCCGACAAGGAGCGCCACGTGCGCGAGCTGCAGGATGCGGGCAGCAAGGTCGCCATGGTGGGCGACGGCATCAACGACTCCCCCGCCCTGGCGCGCGCCGACGTGGGCCTTGCGATCGGCACCGGCGCCGACATCGCCAAGGAAGGGGCGGATGTGGTGCTCATGCGCAGCGACCTCATGGACGTCGCCCGCGCCATCGAGCTTTCGCGCGCCACGATTCGCAACATCAAGCAGGACCTGTTCTGGGCGCTGTTCTACAACGGCATCGGCATTCCGCTCGCCGCGGGCGTGTTCTTCCCCCTCACCGGTTGGCAACTCTCGCCGATGTTTGGCGCCGCGGCCATGAGCCTGTCGAGCGTGTGCGTCGTGTCCAATGCACTGCGCCTGAAATCCTTTAAGCCTAAAGTGGCAAAATAGGCTCACCACTAAGTCCATTTAGAACGGGTTTTCCAGGTGCCCGAGATTGGCCTGAAAGAGGAGCGACGCGTACTTTGGTACGCGAGCGACGGTTTGAAGGTCAAGGTCGGGTGCCTGGGAAAGCCGACACAACAGAGGGGAATACCCATGCGTTACACAATTAAAACGTCTGGCCTCATGTGCGGCCACTGCGACGCTACTGTCGAGACGGCACTGCTCAACGTTGCCGGCGTGACCGACGCCGACGCCGATCACGAGACCCAGACCGTCCAGGTAGAGTGCGCCGACACCGTGACCGCCGAGCAGCTCGCCGCCGCCGTCGAGGCCGCGGGCGAGAAGTTCCACGCCCTGTCCGTGACCGCAGCCTAGCTGCCACCGCACCAGCAGGCACCGCCGTCGGCCGACATAGCCGCCCAGCAACCACCGCTCAACCAGCCCTTCAGAAGTTGCGGTGAAATAGTTCCTGTTTTAGCGCTCCAAGCCCTCAATCAAGAACTATTTCACCGCAACTGAGGGCGAGGTATTTGAAGGATCGACCAGAAACGAGGACCCGCCATGATGGCAGACCATAAATCGGTGACCCGCATGCTCAAAACGGCACGCGGCCAGATCGACGGCATCCTGCGGATGGTCGATGAGGACCGCTATTGCGTCGATATCTCCACGCAGCTCATGGCCACACAGGCGCTTCTCGCGCGCATTAACGCCGACGTGCTCAAAGCGCATATCGAGGGCTGCGTGACCTCGGCAATCGAATCGGGCGACGAAGACCTCAAAGCCGCCAAGCTCGCCGAGATCGAACGCGTCGTCGACAAGCTCTCCAAGTAATTGGGGCATTGGGGACAGACTTCTTTGCACCGTCTTGGTGTTTTGGGGACAGGTATGTTTGCACCACATTGGTGCAGATTAACCTGTCCCCCTTGCTCTAAATCGGGTATAAAGGCGTGCAGCATATCGAACGAAAGGCAATTTGCATGAATGACTTTATGAAGGGTCGCAATGGCGCCGATGAACTCACCATCGTAATGGGTTTTGCCGGCATCATCATCGCGATGATCGGATCGATAGCCCGCATCCAGTGGCTCAGCTGGATCGCCATCGCCGTCATCGTACTCGGCGTGCTGCGTGGCCTGTCCAAAAACATCGATGCACGTCGCAAGGAGAACGAGGCCTTTGTCGCCGCGACCGCCAATGTTCCCGGCTTGGGCAAGTTCGTCGCCAGCTTGGGCGGCGGGGCCGCAGCGGCCAGCACCTCACGCGCGGCCGGCACCAGCAAGGAAGACTTTGAGCGCGCCAAGCGAACGGCCAAGAAGATGTGGAAGGGCCGCAAGACCACGGCGTACCTCAAGTGCCCCAACTGCGGCCAGATGCTGTCCGTCCCCAAGGGCAAGGGCAAGATCCGCGTCACCTGCCCCAAGTGCCACGCCAAGATGGAAACGCGCTCCTAGCCGCCATACCGTGGGACAAAATGAAAGCCGAGGCCTCGCACTGGGACCTCGGCTTTTTTGCATGGGGCGACATCATTCGATAAAGCTGTCGCCCCGTCGCGCCAGCGCCTATGCCACGCCGTCGCGGGCAAGCTCCTCGGCCAGCGCCTCAGCAGGCATGGCCATAATCGCGTCGAGCTCGGCGTCCACCTCGGGGATACGCTTCACCTTGAGCTTGCGCACCAGATCACCGCGGCACATCACGTGCATTGGCTCACGCAGAGCGCACAGGTCATCGAGCGGGTTCTCGCGCGTCACCAGGATATCGGCGGCCTTACCGCACTCGATTGTGCCGGTCTCGCCGCCCAGGCCCAGCAGCTCGGCATTGACCTGCGTGGCCGTATGCAGCGCAAACGCATTGCTCACGCCCACATACTTGGCAAAATAGGCCACCTCACGCCACATGTCATACTGCGTCACGAACGGGCAGCTCGAATCCGTGCCTAGGCCCACCCTAACACCAGCTTCCAGTGCGGCACGGGCGCTCTCGATGATGCCCGAGCACACGATGTCGCCGTTCTTCTTTTGCGTATCGGTCGAATGGGTCTTTTCCGGGTCGAGCAATACAAACGGCAGCGCCGGGCTGATAGTGCAGGTCACGCTCGGCGCACGTCCCTCGAGCTGCGTACCCGCGGCGCCACGGTACAGCTCCAGAATCTCGGGCGTCAACGGAGCGCCGTGCTCAATCGTGTCAACGCCGGCCTCAAGCGCGGCCTTCACGCCCTCGGTACTCTCGACATGAGCCATAACCGGAAGGCCCATATCGTGCGCCGCCTTGCACGCCGCTGCGGCAACCTCCACGGGCATACGCAGCACGCCCGGCTCGCCCACCTCGGTCGCGTCGAACACGCCGCCCGTTACGAATAGCTTAA
>CABVCJ010000109.1 GCA_902496845.1 uncultured Collinsella sp. | reverse complement strand
CGCGACGGCGCGGCGGTTCCACAGAAAGCTCTCCCGACTTCACGCCGTTTCTGATCGCATTGTAGACAGCCATCTCGTCTTCGCAGTCGGCGAGCACGCGGTGTGCGTCGTCGTTTTGGATGTCCAGTAAATCTCGAAGGTCCTCCATGCACCAGCGTCCGAGATTTGGCCATGCGCGTTGCGCGAGCTGATAAGTGTCGATTGCGATGTTGTGGTTAAAGTCCAGGCCAAAGCCGTCCCAGGCAGAACAGCTTTGTTTCCTTGATTATCACCTTCATCCGGACACTTCCCGCATTCATCCGTGTGTGTACGGATGAATGCGGGGTTCAATACCCCGGCGGTCTAATCGGCAGACCGCCGGGAACTCTCACTCCTCGATAAAAGCCGGCACTCGGTTAGTCCTGCGCATCTTGAAATCGCCGGTCTCGTGGGAGACGTAGAGAATGCCGTCCATCCCATCTCGCGATGCATATGAAAGGTGAACTGAACCGCAATCCGATCCATCATTGTCGAGAAGACCGAACGAATTCGGGTCGCTCGTTGCGGCCAAACGACCACTCATACAAGAGCCATCGTCATTACAGATTCGCCATTCCATATCTTCGCCTGCAAGAATCACCATAGACGGCTTGGTCGCGCCATCGCTGGCATACATCCCGTCTATGCCAAACCCATTTTCAGCGCCATCGATGAACGACTGCTCGGACCTATACCTCGCAAATGATGCACATAGCACCATTGCAAGACAAAGTGCAAAGCCAACAATCGCTATCTTTGCATAGCTCTTGCCTATCATGTCATTCACCTCCCTCGTATGTATCGAGGTATTCCTGCTTGAGCATCTGCGAGGACGACTTGATCTTTTCCACGAGCGTGCCGGCTTCGATGAAGTAGAACGAGTTGGTGAGGTCTGCCAGGTCGTCGAGTAGATGGCTTGAAATGAGCACGCTGCGTCCCCGCGCCACTTCGCTGCGCATCGCGTCGCAGGAGGTTTTCCGTTTTCCCGGATCGAGGCCGTTCAGCGGTTCATCGAGGATGAGGTACGGGCAACCGGTCGATATCGCCATGGCAAGCTTTACCTGCTGCTTCATTCCTGTCGAGAGTTTACGGGTCGGCTTGTCGAGATATGGGGAGATTCCGAGGGAGTCGCAGAGCGAGTCGATGTCGGCGGCCGATTTCCACGCCTCCCTAACGAAAGCAAGGTGCTCGATGGCCGATAGCGTGGGATAGAGATCCGCGCTGCCCGAAGAGCTCAGGTAGACGAGTTCTGCAAATTCGGCTGATCGACGTTGGCAGATTCCGTCTGCCGCCAGGCTTCCCGAGCGGATGCGGGTGGGAAATTGGCCCGACAGCGCTTCAAGAAGGGTGGTTTTCCCCGAGCCGTTGGGAGCAACGAGGCCCGCCGCCGTTCCCGGGCTCAGGAAAAGCGATCCGATTGAAAGTATCGTCGTGCTTCCGTATCCCACGCTCGCGTCTAGAAGCTCGAGCCCATGGTGCTTTTTCGCGGGTCCAGGCTGTTTGGGCGAACGTGTCGCAACGGCGCCGACCGCAAAAAAGACCGCGACGTATATCAGGGCCACGGCAAGCATCGATGCGCTGCTTGAACCGGAGCCAATGAATTCTGTTGGGAAGCATCCTACGTAACCCGTTGCCTCGATAGGCGAGAATATGGCCAGCGGCAGGAGATTGAGCGCGGCGTTATACTCCAGTGCCGAATCGGACAGTAACGGGAATACCGGGGCCGCGACAAGCAGCGCGGAGGTAAGGGGGCCTGCGAGGACGCGCCTCGTTGCGGTCGATAGGACGGCGGAGCAAACGGATATTAAGGTTCCGCCCGCAAGAAGCGCGATAAGCAGGGCTGTGAAGACGTTTCCCGCGGTCGTGGTGGTAAGCGCGCCGTCATGGAAGAAGGCGATCGGGTACCCAATTTGCCCGAAGCCGTTTAGGGCCAAGGCGTAAATGCCCCCGGGTGCGAGGCCGGCGAGGAGCATCGCGGTCCCCGCGGCGATTATCGAAAACACGATCTGGATAAGGCGCCGGAATTTGGGCACGGGCGCCTTCGCCGCCAGGGTCGCAGGCCTTGTGGCCCCGAGCAGGAGTATCGACGAGAGAAGGAAGGGAATGAAGGGAAGGAAAGACGGCACCATGGCAATGGCGTAAGGCAGGAAGGAAAGGAATGGCAGATCGCTTGCGGAGGCTGGAATGTGCGTGATGCCGGAACTGCTCAGAGCACGGCAATATGCGAGCTCCGCGTCATTGGTCTCTTGGTCTCCCACGATGGATCCGGATTGGAAGCCTTCGTCCATGAGCGCGTAGTAGCTCTCGGCAGAATCGAGAAAGGCGGCGTCGGTTTGAGCGGCAAGAGCGGCGTTCGCGTATCTTGCAAGCTCCGCGTCATTTTGCTGCTCTGGAGATAGGTCTGTGCCGCTGGCCTGGGGCGCGCGCGTATTGAATGCGTCGACAAAGCTCTGCATGCCCTGTTTCATAAAGAAGGGCCCGTAGATGGGTGAATTGAACGCAATGGGGATGGAGAAGGCTGCGGCAAGAACGAGCGTACAAATCCATACGGCCTTGTCTCTTAGGATTAGTTTGAGAAGAAGTCGACAGTACATTTAGAAGCACCTACATTTTTCAAAGCATCGTTTGATTAATAATGACAGACCGAATGAAGATGCGTGCGATGGGGGCGAGGCGAATGGCTGAGCGGTATCGATATGCGGGTTCAACGGTATTATATTGACCACATAGATTATTAACTTGCTTGACTTGTAAACCTAATCGTCCTGTCATCATATTCAACTTCGAAAAAAGGGGAATGAGGGCATCCCGATGCATCGAGTATTACTGGAACCCTGGCGATACGCTGAATGATTTGTGACGAATAGTCATGTCCATCAAGAAGGCTCGACGCTTCGGGCAGCTCGTCAATCGATATATCAATTCTTGGAGAAATGTATTCCTACCATTTTTAAAGAAACAACGGCGGTAATCGCTATCGCGATTGCGCCAATAATACCGAGCGCCATCTATTTATACTTGATTTAAGGCGGAGTGGAATGTAGGCGCGCAAGGAGATGCGGAATCGATGAGAGCCTCAAAAAAAATTACTGCAGTGTTATCATCTTTCATCCTCTCTATTCTTCCATTTCTGATTCTATGGGCGGCTTGGTCAGTCCTCCCTGATACAATTCCCGCTCATTGGAGTGGGGGTGTGGTTGATCGATGGGGTAATAAGCTTGAATTGCTGGTTGTTCCGCTGTTTTCTCTGATTGGTTCTATTGCAATTTCTGTGTACCTTATTGTTTCCACGCGGCGAAGAGAGTTCGCGGATTTCTCTGTTCGAATGCGACGGGACTTTGTTGCGTGCTATATTTCTAGTCTTCTTTTATCGACAACCTGCTCAGTGATAATTGCCGTTTGGGTTCAGTTGATTCTTACGCAAAACACTGCGGTTGATGGGGGGCTTGGACTATCGATCCTGTATTCCCTTCCCGGGCTATATGTGATCTTGTGCGCTTTGCCGCCTTTTTATGCGAGCGGCGAGAGCAAAAAGGCAGAGCGCCTGATAACAGTTCTTATTGGCGGCGCGGAGATTGTTCTTTGTGGAATAGTGCTTGAAGGTTCGGCTGCCTCTTATGCGATGATTGGACTGATGATTCTGTTCTGTGCGTTTGAGATTGTGTCACAGGTAAGGGATGGCCGGTCCTTATGAGTTGAATTACGCGCGTGCGGATATAAAGGGTGGCATGTTAAATTTGTTGAAAACTCTGACATGCGCTGCCGACTTCATTAAAATCGATTGCCGATCAAGTCTTCCTATATATGCGAGCCCTGAGAAGCTGCGCTGTGAACCTGAGACCGCTATCGATCGGCCCGGTGCACCGGGCCGCTGTCCTCGAGCCGGCATCAGCTTGCCGGTCTCAAAACGTATGCCGTCCGGTACGACCAACAGCCGAGTCTTGCGCCCAGTTAGAGCAGCGCCAGAACCCCGTGCCGGAACCCACGCAGCCGATGGCAGGGGAATTCAGCCGCGGCCATCGAGGAGCCGACCCAGGGACGGCGCCCCCAGTCCTCGAAAGATTTCCACCGCCCCCTACAGGCCTGGATTGATTTAACAGTTGATTTAATCCGGCTGAACAAGCCGAGCATGGGCCGGTTGACAAAATGTAAGGTAAAAAAGCAGATACGACCGTACGCCGGTGCGGGGTTCGGGTGATGTGATAGAAAGTAATACACGTATTACATCTAACCGGGAGGTGCATCATGACAACCGCCACCGCAGCCCTGAGAACCCCCGAGGACCTCGCGAACAGGTACGACCGCCTGGCGAAGTCGACGGGCCGCACGAAAAACTTCTACATGACGGAGGCCATCGCCGCCGAGATAGACAGGCTCGAATACGAGTACGGCCTCATGAATTATCCGGGAAGCGTTTGGTTGCGAGGCATGCCAGTGTGAGGGCCTGATTCGTCAGGCCCCGCACAGGGGGACCGCAATGGTGGCCACCGCGCCGCCCGAGGGGCCGTTGGCGAGCGAGACGGAGCCCCCG
>CABVCJ010000108.1 GCA_902496845.1 uncultured Collinsella sp. | reverse complement strand
GCGCATCACGCGTGCGCTGGAAAACGTTCCCGCCACGCTTGCGATCGAAAAGGACGAGGACGGCTACCCCATAGCGGATGCCGCCCAGGAGGCAGCTTTAGATGACTAATTCCGCCGACCTCGCCTCGTGCGAGTCTGCAGATATTAAACGACGCATCCTCGAGCTCATCGAGGGTGCGTCCTCCATTGCGATCTCGGGTCACACCTCTCCCGACGGCGATGCCCTGGGCTCCGTGTTGGGCCTGGGCCTCTCGCTTATGAAGGTGTTCCCCGACAAGGACATCGCCCTGTTGCTGGCAGACGACGATCCCGTTCCGCGCATCTACCGTTTTATGGAGGGCGCCGATCTGCTGGTGCCGGCATCTGCCTACACCGGCAACCCGGACCTGTTCATCTCGGTGGACGTGCCGGTCGTCGAGCGCCTCAATAATTCCGCCGAGGTGTTGCGTCGTTCGGCCCACGTGGCGTGCTTTGACCATCATCCGGCACGCGAGGAGTTTGCCGAGGTCAGCCTTAGGTGTGTCAATGCCGCTGCTTGCGCCATGATTATCGACCGCTTTTTGGCCGATTGTGGCATTACCGCAAGCGACAGCATCGCCACCTGCCTGCTGTGCGGCCTGGTCACCGATACCGGTCGTTTTCAGTATCAGAACGCCGACGCTGCCGCGTTTCATGCCGCCTCGCGTCTGGTGGCGCACGGTGCCGATCCGGCGCGCGTCGCGCTCGAGGTCTACCAGAGCATGCGTGTCGAGTTCTTGCACCTCAAGTCCATCGTCATGGGTCGCATCAAGACGGTCGCGCACGGGCGCGTGGCGTATAGCTATGCGTACGAAAGTGACCTTAAGGAATGTGGCGTCACCTCGGATGAGTGCGACGGCCTGGTCGATGTGGTGCGCTCGGTGATGGGCGTCGAGGTCTGCCTGTTCCTTAAGGGCATCGAGGGCGATACTAAGGTGCGCGGCAACCTGCGCTCCAAGGGCGATCTTGATGTTTCCGAGATTGCGGCCAACTTTGGCGGAGGTGGGCACCACGCTGCCGCCGGCTTTACCAACGCCGGAACGATTTCCGAGACGCTCACCGCGGCACTTCCCATGCTGGCCGAGCTGGTAGGGGAGGACCCCGCTTCGGTGACCGTCGAGCTCTAACTTTTTGGATGGTACATGGCTCGTCGTACACCTTCTCAACTTAATATGTTGCTCGCCGTCGATAAGCCGGTGGGCTGCACGTCCCACGACGTGGTTTCGCAATGCCGACGCGCCCTCCATGAGCGGCGCGTCGGTCATGCCGGAACGCTCGACCCCATGGCATCGGGTGTCATGGTGGTGGGCGTGGGCCAGGCAACGCGTCTGCTGGGCATGCTCACGCTCGATACCAAACGCTACGTCGCCGACATTTCGTTTGGCGTCGAGACCAATACCGATGATGCGGAGGGCGAGGCCGTCCGCACAGTGCCCATTGCCGCTGACCTGCGCGATCCGTCCTATGCCCGCGAGCGCCTGTGCGCCATGCTGGGCCCGCAGATGCAGGTACCGCCGGCGTTTTCGGCCATTTCGGTCAACGGCGTGCGCGCCTATAAGGCTGCGCGCGAAGGCAATGCCGTGTCGCTGCCCCCGCGTCCGGTCGAGGTGTACTCCGCTGACCTGATTGCCGTGAGCGGCGAGGGCGAAGCGTGCGTTTGGACCGTGGCGTTTTCGGTGAGCAAGGGCACCTATATCCGTGCGCTCGCTCGCGATTTGGGCCGCGCCTGCGACAACGCGGCACATATTTCCGCGCTGCGCCGTACGGCCTCCGGTGTTGTTTCCATCGGTGCCTGCCATGCGGTCGAGGAACTTTCTGCCGAATCCGCTGCCGGCTTTGCCTTGGATCCCATTGCGGCACTGGGCGCCACGCGCGTCGACTTGCCGGGTGACCTTGCCGGCGATCTGCTGTGCGGACGTCGTATTCCTATTGAGCGCGCGCTTGTGGGCTTCGATGCGTCGAAGGCGCCGTTTGCGCTGGTGCTCGATGGCGGGCTCAAGGCGCTCGCTCGTATCGAGGGCGGTCGCTTTGTAATGGAGCACGTCTTTCCGCAGGCGATCGGCGGTGTTCGATGATGCTGGACTCCCACGAGCTCGCGCGTATTTTTTTCGCGGGCGAGTCGGAAGAAGCCCGCATCGTCGCCGCCGATGCATTTGATGATTGCGCGTGCCTGGGCGCCGCGTCGATCGCCATCGGCGTGTTCGACGGCGTGCATCGGGGTCATCATGAACTGATCAACGCGGTCGTTCGCGATGCGCGTAACCACGGCTGCAAGGCTGTTGTGGTCACCTTCGATCCCGACCCGGACGTGGTGGTGAGCTCTTCGCCCGCTCAAAAATTGATGACGACGGCCGACCGCCTGCATGCCCTGGCTCTCACCGGGGTCGATGCGGTCGTGGCCGTTCCCTTCACGCCTGCGGTGGCGGCTCTCGACCATGAGGGCTTTCTTAAGCTGCTGTCGCGCGTCGTCGATATCCGCTCGATTCGTGTGGGCAGCGACTTTAGGCTGGGTCGCGGCGGCGCCTCGGGCGTTGCCGAGATGCAGACATGGGGTTCCGAGCACGGAGTTGACGTCTATGGCCACGAGCTGCTGTGCGTCGATGGGCAGACAATCTGCGCTACCCGTATTCGCCAGGAGCTGCGCCAGTGTCATGTTGAGCTTGCTGCCGAGCTGCTCGGCCGCCCGTACATGTTGCGCGGTATTGTTGCCGGCGGTCGTCACCAGGGTTCCGACATGGGTTTTCCTACGGCAAATATTCAGGTGCCCGAGGGCATTCAGGTGCCTGCCGATGGCGTCTACGAGGGCCTGGTGCTGGTCGACGATACCGTATGGCCTGCCGCTGTCAACGTGGGCCTGCCGCCGACGTATGCCGACGATGCCGCCTCGGCGCATCTCGAGGCCAATTTGATCGGGTATGCGGGCGACCTGTACGGCGCCTCGGTGTCGCTGGCGTTTACGCGTTGGCTGCGCCCGTCGCGCGTGTTCGATTCGCTGGACGAGCTTATCGCGACCGTCGAGGGTAATATTGACGATATTCGTCATCATTTGGGTGAGCAGGGGGTTAGCATCCGTGATTAGCGATGAGGAAAAAGACCAGGTGCGCGCTGCGTCCGATCTGGTTGCCATCGTGCAGGAAACGGTTGAGCTCAAGCCCCGCGGCCATGAGTTTTGGGGTTGCTGTCCCTTCCATGGCGAAAAGACCCCGTCGTTTCACATTATCCCCGCCACGCAGGTGTGGCACTGCTTTGGCTGTGGTGAGGGCGGCGACGTCTTCACCTATATCATGAAGCGCGAGAACCTGAGCTTTCCCGAGTCGATTCGCTACTTGGCCGACCGTGCCGGCATTGAGCTGCACGATACCGGCGCTTATCGCGAGCGCGGCACCAAGCGCGCCCGCATCTATGACCTGTGTGCCGAAACCGCCCAGTTCTATCACACCATGCTTATGCGCGGTAAGGATAGCCGTCCGCGCGAGTACTTTGCGAGCCGCGGTATGGGTGGCGACGTCTGCCGCCGCTACTGCCTGGGCTTTGCGCCGGGTCGCAACGCGCTGGTGTCTCATTTGTCGCAGGCGGGCTTTACCCCGCAGGAGATGATCGACGCCAACGTGGCCGTGAGCCGTGGGCGCGGGCAGCTTGCCGACCGTTTTTACGACCGCGTGATGTTTCCCATCTTTGACGAGCAGGGTCATAACATCGCCTTTGGCGGGCGCATTATGGGCGATGGCCAGCCGAAGTACCTCAACACCGCCGAGACGAGCGTGTTCCATAAAAAGCGAAACCTCTACGGCTTTAACTGGGCTAAGGAGTTTATCGTCGCGCAGGATACCGCCATCGTGGTTGAGGGATATACCGACTGCATCGCCTGCTGGGAGGCGGGGATTAAAAACGTCGTTGCCACGTTGGGCACGGCGCTGACGGAACACCATGTAAAGACGCTCACCCGCTTTGCCAAACGCATTGTGTATATGTTCGATGGCGACGCCGCCGGTCAAAAGGCCGCGCGCCGTGCGATTCAGTTTATCGAGCAGGATTCGATGGACCTGCGCTGTGTGGTGCTTCCCGACGGCAACGACCCCATGGAGTTCATCACCGCGCATGGCGGCGAGGCGCTGCAGGCGCGTATCGACGCCGCCGAGCCCCTCATGGACTTTGTGTACCGCTCACTGCAGGAGTCGAGCGACATTACCACGCCGGGCGGTCGTGCCAAGGCGCTCGAGGATGCGCTGACGCTCATCTATCCGCTGCGCGATAGCTATATGATCGATACGTACTTTATCCAGATTGCCGACCTGCTGGGTTTGGATTTGGAGACGGTGCGTTCGAGCTCGGGCCGTGTGTTTCGCGATGTTGCCAAACGCGAGGACGCCGAGCGTCGTCGCGAGCAGAACTACGAGCGCCAGCGGGCGCAGGCCGAGCGTGCAGGCGGCGCGGGCGGTCGAGCGTCTGGTTCGCAGGGGAGGTCTCGCGGTGCTTGGGCGTCGGGGGTGACGCCGCCGGTGTCCACGCCGGTCGAGGAAGAACCGTACGACTATGTTCCGCTCGAGGCCTACGGGGCCGCGCCGGTCGAGGTCGTCGACGATATGCCGCCGATCGATGTGCCGGTTGGTGTGGATGGCGCGGCGCCGG
>CABVCJ010000107.1 GCA_902496845.1 uncultured Collinsella sp. | reverse complement strand
CCTGCCGTTCTACATGTCGCTCACGGCCTTCTTGGGCTCCTGCGTCAAGCTCGCCTACGACAAGTGGGCCGCACACCGCGACGCCGAGGCAGGCCTTTCGGACGAGGAGAAGGCTGCCAAGGATGCCGCCTTCCAGGAGCAGGGCCTGGTCGTTGCCAGCGGCCTGCTGGGCGGCGAGTCCATCGTCGGCGTTATCCTGGCGTTTGTCTCCGTGGGATTGAGTCTGCTGGGCTAAACCCAACAACAACGTACCCGTGCAGAGCGCGGGGTCGGAGACCATCCGGCCCCGCGCTTTTTTTGTATCTGCCGAAACCCTCGGCTTCAACCTCATTTGACGCGCCCCCTTTACCTACTCGTCTAAGTTTCACGTCAAGATGACCACCCCGCCTGCCGCGGTGTAGAGTAGAGGCAGCGGGCGCGATGCATAGCCCGCGGCGAAGCGAGGTGAGCATGAAACTCGATAACCAGCAGCTCAAGCGACTGCGCGAGCGCCATCACCGGCGCCACGGCATCCGCCCTGCCTATAGCGAGGTCATGGAGAACGCCGGCCGCTTCCTGAGGCGCGCATTCAACATTCGCGAGGGTCGCGCCCCCTATCACGTAATTCGTAAGCGCTTTGTAAACGGGGCGCGCCTAACCGGCTCGCACCTGTGCATCCTCATTATCGCCATGCTGATCGCGAGTGTCGGCCTCGATATCGATTCGGACATCGCCATTGTGGGCGCCATGCTCATCTGCCCGCTCATGGGCTCGGTCCTTGCCATGGCATACGGCATCGCCACGCTCGACCGCGAGATTACCCTCGAGGCAATTGCCGGCCTCGCGCTGCAGATGGTCCTTTGCCTGATCACTTCCACGCTGTATTTTAAGCTCTCGCCCCTTGGCACCACCACGGCCGCCATCATCGATAACTCGACACCCACCGTATGGGACCTTGCCGTCGCGCTCGCGGGCGGCTTTGCGGGCGGGCTGGGCAACTCGCGCGATCAGGAGCCTTCGACGCTCATTGCCGGCGTAGCGGTGGCGACCGCGCTCATGCCGCCCCTGTGCGCGGCGGGCTACGGCATTGCCATCGCGAACGGGTCGCTGTTCCTCTCGGCCCTTTACGAGTTTGGCATCAACGTCGTCTTTATCGCGCTGGCGGCCGAAGCCGTGCTGCTTCTTTTGCGCACGCCGCTCAAGCGCGACCTGAACGGCGACGGTATTGTGACTGTCGAAGAAAACGCCGAGGTCAACGAGCTATCGCGCAAGGTGCGCCGCCACATCATCGTGGGCACGGTGATCTTTGCCATCCCCTGCATCGTTATGACCGCGGGGTCTATTGGTTCGGCGCAGGCCGGCGTGCAGGACGGCTACGGCGTCACCGAAACCACACGCGAGCTTGCCGCAGTGCTGCCGGGCTTTAAGGATTACACCGTCGCCGTCGAGACCTCGGCCGCCGAAGGCGACGAGGAGGGCATCGTCGAGCGCGAGATTGTCGCCCATGTGACGACAAGCGAAGCGCTTGGGGCACACGACCGTCACGTCGCCCGCAAGCTCATCGATCTCAATGTGCCCGAACTCGATCGCGTGGAGTTTGACGTGGAGTGATGCCGGCGCGGGATGTTGCAAAGCGCACGTAGCAGCTCAGGGTATCGGTGCCAAAGGAATCGACTTTGACAAACGGGGCAGTTTCGTCGCAGCCGTCTTCGCTACTCGATCCCATGTCGTCACCATCGAAGAATTCCATCGCTGCCGTTTCCTTCATATTCCAGGGCACTTGCCAAGCTCTGTCCAATTATGACTCGAAGCTTAACAAACGCCTCTTAAGGCTAGCTTAGGTTCGAGGCAGCCGGAGCTGTTAGCCGCAAGATGCACAGGGGACGCAGGAATGCGATGATCCGCTTTCCTCCGTCCCCGACGGATCCCCGACGGATCATTTTTTAGTACTTAAAGAAGCCCTCGCCCGAGCTTTCGCCCAGCTTGCCATCGTCGAGCATCTGCTTGAGGACGGATGCCATGGCCTTAAAGTTGTAGGGCATCATCATCTTTTTGAGCAACGGGCTCACCAGGCCCGGCACCTTCTGGTACTGCATAACGATGTTGTAAGCCGTCTGGATACCAACCGTGTCGAATACGCGGAACGGACCCTTGGGGGCGCCGGTGCCACGCGTCCATGCGAGGTCGATGCTCTTGGGATCGCTCACGCCCGAGACATACAGGTCAAGGCCCGAAAGCAGCCATGGCACCAGCATGGAATTGAGCAGGTAGCCGTTCTTTTCCTTGTTGACGGGCAGGGCAAGCATGCGAATGTCGTTGGCGAAGTCGACGAGCTCGTCGAAGTAGCACTTGTCGGTTTGGTCCTGCGCCATGACCTCGGTCATGTTGTTCTTCCAGATGGAGTTGGCAAAGTGCAGCGACAGGTACTTCTCGGGGCGACCAGTGTACTTGGCAAAGGTGCTCGGCAGCAGCGTAGAGGAGTTCGTCACGACGACGGTCTTTTGCGGGAGAACCGGGGCGAGCTTTTTGTAGAAGTCGATCTTTGCCTGGGTGTCCTCGGCCATAGACTCGATGACCAAGTCGGCGTCGGCCGCTGCCTTGGCAAGATCGAGCTCCAGCTTGAGCGTGGAGTAAGCACGCTCGACGGCGGCGAGTGCCGCCTCCTTGTCGAAGGGCTGGCCACTATCGGCGATACCGGCGCACCACTCGCCTGTGCCATCCGCCATGCCCTCGATTGCCGCGATGTACTCCTCGCGCACATGATCGATCTTGGGCTGGGTGCGGCCGATGCTGCCCTCGCTGCGCAGCCAGATCGTCACATCAAAGCCGCAGTAGGCAGCCTGAAAGGCAATCTGGCTTCCCAACACGCCGCCGCCGGCAACGCAAACGGTCTTGTAGCTCATGGAACGGTCCTCTCTAACGTAATTCCATAGATGTGTATTTATTCAACCGTAAGGATGACGCGCGATGGGGGTGGGTTCTATAAACGGACGGTATTTTGCCGCGAACGGCTACACCTGTTCATTATTTCAAGGCTCCGAGGGCGATTTTTAGTGCCGCAGAAACGTCGTTTTCGGAAGTATGCGGCAAATTCTAGAACTCTCGAGCGCACCCCATTTTTTCGCCAATAAAACCGCAGGTACAGAGCTTGGACATATCCGGTGTGCTCGGCCTATTCAGATTTTGCCGCATACTTCCGAAATCTAAGTTCGCAAAGGGTGATAGTCGGGGCGTTTACGCAACATATGTCCAGCAAAAACGGGTGATAGCCGGTACGGCCACCACCCGTTTGTCTCATATCCAGCCCATAGCAGACCGTCTACTTCTTAATGCCGCGTCCCAGACGCTTGGCGATCGACGCCACGGCCTCCTCGCTGGCCGGTCCGCAGCTCACGCAGCCGTCATGGGCACGCATCTGGCCGGTGACCTCGTCCATCGCGAGCGGCGCCACCTTCTCGAGCTTAAAGCCCTTGCCGGCGCGCATGTTTTCCTTGGCCACGCTAATCATGAGCTTAATACGGTTGAGCTGGTTGACCTCGGACGCGCCGGGGTCGTAGTCCACCGCTACGATGTTGCTCTCGGGATGTTGGCGGCGCAGCTCCTTGATCACGGCCTTGCCCACCACGTGGTTAGGCAGGCACGCGAAGGGCTGCGTGCAGATGATGTTGGGCGCGCCATGGTCGATTAGGTCGAGCATCTCGGCCGTGAGCAGCCAGCCTTCGCCCATGTTGTTGCACACCGAAAGCACCGTGCGGGCCTTGTCGGCCATGGTGCCGATGCGCTCGGGCGCCTCAAAGCGCTCGGACTTTTCGAGCATCTCCTCCACCGGCGTGCGCATCCAGTCCACGAGCTTGATGAGCGCCTGCATACCAGCGCGCGTGGTAGCAGAGCTTCCCAGCTCGTCCTTCTGCAACTCAGCGTTGCTCATGGAGTACAGGAAGAAGTCGAGCAGGCCCGGTACTACGGCCTCGCAGCCCTCACGCTCGATGACATCGACCACGTGGTTGTTGGCCGTAGGGTGGAACTTGACCAGGATCTCGCCGACCACGCCCACGCGCGGCTTGGTGCCCTCGCCCACGAGCGGCATGGTGTCGAACGCGTGGATGGCCTCGCGGCACAGCTTGGTGTAGTTGTGGCGGTTGAACTTGGGCGCCAACTTGCGGGCGCGCGCCATATACTCCTCGTAGAGCGCGTTGGCAGCACCGGGCGTGGCCTCGTACGGGCGGCAGCGATAGAGCATCTGCATCATCACGTCGCCAAAGAGCACCGCGTAGACTGCCTGCTTAAGCAGCGCCGGAGTAATCTTAAAGCCGGGGTTGTCCTCGCCGAGCGCCACAGCCGAAAGCGAGATTACCGGGATCTCGGGGTGGCCGCTCTCGCGCAGCGCCTTGCGGATGAGCGCGATGTAGTTAGTGGCACGGCAGCCGCCGCCGGTCTGGCTGATGACCACGGCCGTCTTGGACAGGTCGTACCGACCGCTCTCGATGGCCTCCATAATCTGGCCCGTTACCAGAATCGATGGATAGCAGATGTCGTTGTTCACATAGCGCAGGCCGGCCTCGACGGCGTCGTGGTCGGTCGAGGGCAGCAGCTCCAGGTTGTAGCCGGCACCGCGGAACACCTCTTTGACCAGGTCAAAGTGAATCGGTGCCATCTGCGGGCACAGGATGGTATAGCCCTCGTCGCGCATCTGCTCGGTAAAGGGCACCTTGGGCCACGCGGTCGAAGCACTCTCGCGCTGCGCCTCGAACGTGTACTTACGGCTCGCGAACGCGGGGGCATCCGTG
>CABVCJ010000106.1 GCA_902496845.1 uncultured Collinsella sp. | reverse complement strand
CCGTGCCCATGCTCGACCTTAAGGGTATCAACGCCCGCATCGAGCCGGGCGCGATCATCCGCGACCGCGTCGAGATCGGCGACCGTGCCGTCATCATGATGGGCGCCATCATCAACATCGGCTCCATCATTGGCGAAGGCTCCATGATCGACATGGGCGCCGTGCTGGGCGGCCGCGCCACCGTGGGTAAGAACTGCCACATTGGCGCCGGCACCGTGCTGGCAGGCGTCGTGGAGCCCGCCAGCGCCACGCCCGTCATCATCGAAGACGATGTCATGATCGGCGCCAATGCTGTGGTCCTGGAGGGCGTGCACGTGGGTAAGGGTGCCGTCGTTGCCGCCGGCGCCGTGTGCGTCGAGGACGTCCCCGCCGGTGCCGTCGTGGCCGGTGTCCCCGCCCGCGTCATCAAGATGCGCGACGAGAAGACCGACAGCAAGACTGGCCTCGAAGAGGGCTTACGCCAGCTTTAATAGTTACGCGGTTTTGACAAACCGCGTTTTCGCTGACTTATGTTCAACCTGCGGGGCAATTCATCCCCAAACAAGAAGGCCGAAGCCACTAGGAGCTTCGGCCTTTGCTTTCTCGCTGTAGGCGTAACGCAACTTATCGATTCTCGATACTACCGATATTCTTGAGCTCGATGGAGATGAGGCCGTTGGGCTCGTTGACGAACTCGATGTACTCGGAATTCGAACCCATCTCGGCCGGGAAGCTGATTTCGATACCCGTGTCGGTACGGATCTTGTGATTGCGCACGGCAGCGCGCTCGACCTGCTTGCGCTCCACGGGAACGCGCTCGGGAACCTTCTCCTCGGTCAGTGCCGCGCGCACGCTTTCCTTGATGACCGGTTCGTCCTCAAAGACCTCATCGACGATATCCCAAGGCGGCAGCTCCTCGTCATCCTCAACCTTCTCGGCAACGGCAGCCTTAACCTTGGCGAGTGCCACGGCCGTGTTGGCACCGTGCTCCTCGGCGACTTCCTCGACCACACGCGTCACGGTGTCGATGACCTCCTTGCCCGACACGCCCGTGTCGCACTGCAGCAGGCCATCGGGGATAAGCATACGGTCCTCGCCGGCAATCTTGCGTTTCTTGTCCACGTAGCCGATCTCCATGGTGCTCGCGCGCACGATGGCATAGCTTGGCACCTTTTGCGAGGGGTTTGGCAGAATAGCGTAGTGGCGCGCGATGTCATTGCGCACCTCCCCCTCCTCGCGGCCCACTTCGTGCATAAAAGCCTGCTTGGAGCCCAGCAGCATCACGGCAAACCAGCGGGCATCCTCATCGTCGTCAAAATCGGCCACGAGCACGTCGGTGGACTCGGCTTTCTCGGTCT
The DNA here is from genome assembly GCA_902496845.1 of uncultured Collinsella sp. Classification (GTDB taxonomy): domain Bacteria; phylum Actinomycetota; class Coriobacteriia; order Coriobacteriales; family Coriobacteriaceae; genus Collinsella. Next base: position 3,430 of record CABVCJ010000106.1, on the reverse strand, counting down.
TAGTAAGTTCGGAAGAGATGAACTCCGCAATCTGCTGAGACAGGTCCACGAACTCACGCTCACCAAAGAAATAGCCTTTGAGCTCGCCGCCGAATGCGGAGTTCTCGGCAAACGTGGCACGCTTGTTATCAGCCGAGGTACGAGCGCGCCGCAAGTGCGTGGTTACGAAATTACGCACGGTGCGGCTCTCGATATCGAGCTCGCGCTGGCTCATGACGTTGACGGCAGAGTCAAAGTCCAGGATATGCAGAATCGCGTGATTGATTTTCATATACGGCATTCCGTTCTAGATCGATTTCGGCACGAACCAGTATAGCGGTCGATCCCGCCCCAGGCGCATCCAAGATTGGTGCATCGGGGACAGGTTGCTTTGCACCAATGGCTAGCGCAGGAGCTCGGACTGCCAAGCCTCGAGCTGTTCTGCCAAGCTCTTGCCGGCAGCGGGCATGTCGATCTGGGGACGTTTGGGCAGAAGCGCACACTTAAGAATCGCAACGATAGTCTGCGAGACAAAGCGTCGCGTATCCTTGTCAAAGCCTTGCGCAGCCTGGAGCATCACGGGCAGGCTCTCGCGCAGATTCCCAGCGATATCCGCCAACCGCTCAGCACCCGTAGCCTCAAACACGGAGAACAACGCATCTACAAAACGCTCGCGCTCGCTAGGCGACACCGCAAGCAGCATCTCGCGAATGGAGCCATCAACGTATCGAGCACCGGCGGACAGGCGCTCACAGTACACGAAGTCGCGACCATCAACCACCCAGCTAAAGGGATTGTGCTGCAGCAGGCTGAACTCGGTGCTCTCAACGATGGCATAGTCCTCCTGCGCCTCGAACATCATGCCAAAGATCGACGACCGAGGCAGCGTCTTATCGATTCGGCCGGAAAGATCGGCAAAGGCGCTGCCGCTCAGAAACTCCTCGACGAAGCCCGGACCATCATGGGAATACGCCCGTTCGATTCGCTCACGGGCGACATCGGAGCACATCGCCGCACCGTACACCGCAAGGTTTCCGCCCTTGGAATGACCTCCGCACAAAAGCGGCCCGTCAATCGCATCCGCCGCCTCGTCCACATAACGCGCCGCGGATTCCTGGGCCGGCACAGGACACCGGAACGCCATGTTAAAGTCCTCTTTCCAGCCCACAATCGTGCTGTCGGTCCCCCGGAAGGAGAGATAACTAAACCCCGCCGGAAACCGGAACGCCATGGCTGCAAACTGCTCCGTCGCCACCACATCGCTCACGGCACGATAGCCGCAAACGTGCACGCCACGGTAGCGAGGGCTTGCTGCCACGGCCTCCAGCAAGGCCCTGCTCCCCTCTGGGTCCCACAAGTCGTCAATCATATCCCGGTAGCACTCGGCGCGCAGCAGCTCGCGTACGTCTAGGCCCTGCCAGTTCGTCAGCTCCGCCATATCACCCGGCAAACGCAAATAGGACAACCACGCAAAGACCAGGCTATCCACCGCGCAGAACGGCCGTTCCTCAAACGGATCAAACGCTGTCTGGGCATAGGTCAAAAAATTAGGCGAATCCGACATGGCCCTCCCATCAACTATGGTGCATTGGGGTCAGGTTACTTTGCACCAAAAAGGCGTCCGGGCCGTGTGGACCCGGACGCCTTCATTGTAGCTTTTCGCTCTAGCGAGCTTGATTTAGCAGGAGAAGTCGACGCTGTCGATGATGTCCTTGAGGGCCTTGGCGGAGGCGGTGAGCTCATGCTGCTCGTCATCGTTCAGCGGCACGGGGACGCGGCAGACGACGCCGTCGCGGCCAACGACCGTCGGCATGGAGATAGCCAGATCGGACAGGCCATACTCGCCCACCATGAGCGAGGAAACGGGCAGAACGGTCTGCTCATCGCGCATGACAGCGGTGCAGATGCGCTTGACGGCCATGGCGACGCCGTAGTAGGTGGCGTGCTTCTTCTCGATGATGGTGTAGGCGGAGTTCTTGACGTCCTCGGCGATACGCTTCTCGGCAGCCTCGTGCTCCAGATGACCGTGAAGCTCGCAGAAGGTGTTCAGCGGAACGCCAGCAACCTGAGCGCTGGACCAAGCGACAAACTCGGAGTCGCCGTGCTCGCCCATGACATAGGCCTGGACATCGCGCGGGTCAACCTCGACGTGGGCACCAAGCATCTGCTGCAGACGGCCAGTGTCGAGCACGGTGCCGGAGCCGATGACATGGCCCTCGGGCAGGCCGGACATCTTGATAGCGGCATAGGTCAGAACGTCGACCGGGTTGGAGACGATTAGCAGAATGCCGTCGAAGCCGGACTTCTTAATCTCGGGGATAATGGACTTAAAGATGTTGACGTTCTTGTTGACCAGGTCCAGGCGGGTCTCACCGGGCTTCTGGGCAGCGCCAGCGGTGACGACGATCATGGCGGCGTCGGCGACATCGGAATAATCGCCGGCGTAGATCTTCATCGGCTCGGCAAACGTCATGCCGTGCGCGATATCCAGAGCCTCACCCTCGGCGCGGTTCTTGTCCACGTCGATGAGGACCATCTCGGAGAACAGACCGCTCTGCATCAGAGCGAACGCCGAAGACGAACCGACGAAACCGCAGCCGACAATAGCGACCTTCTTCTCGTTAACCATTAGAAACTCCCATCTCTCTCCACAAACAAGCCGCCCGGGAACGACCCGAGCGGCTTGTCGTAATCCCAATACATCCAATCGGGACTTTGATTATGCCCCTATTCGCAGCCGAAAATCGACCGTTTACCGAAATTGTTTGCAGTATTCGTAAAATAACTGCACGAAATCGGTTTCGAGCTATTGACGGGCCGAAACAGGTTTCTAATACAGGCCCGCCTCGCGAATGGCCTCGACAGCCAAAGCGATCTGATCGGGCGGCAGGACCAGCGCCATGCGCACGTGCCCCTCGCCCGAAGGACCAAAACTCGCGCCCGGCGTCACCACAACGCCGGCCTTCTCCATGAGCTCCTCGCAAAACGCCATGGAATCGGTGCGACCACCGGGAAGCTTGGCCCACACAAACATAGAGCCATGCGCGTTGGGACGCTCCCAGCCCAGGCCCTCAAGACCGTCGCACAGGGCATCGCGGCGCTCCTGGTACTTCAGACGCTGCGCCTCGACCTCATCGCGCGGACCGTTCAGGCAGGCGATGGCGGCCTTCTGGATCGGGAAGAACATACCGAAGTCGATCTGGCCGCGCAGCTTGGCAAAGGCCGAGACTACATCCTCGCGACCGACCAAAAAGCCGATGCGGGCACCGGTGACGTTAAACGACTTGGAAAGCGAGAAGAACTCAACGCCCACCTCGAGCGCGCCGGGATACTGCAAGAAGCTGCCGCCCGGCTCGCCGTCGAACACGATGTCGGAGTATGCGTTGTCATGGACGATGAGCAGGTCGTGCTCGCGGGCGAAAGCGATAATCTCCTCGTAGACCTCGGGCGT
>CABVCJ010000105.1 GCA_902496845.1 uncultured Collinsella sp. | reverse complement strand
GCGCAAAAACTCGGTATCGACGGCGATCGCGTCGAACTCGCGGGCGCGCTGGCAAAAGTCGACCAGAGCCTGATGTGTGGAAATGTACATATCAACCCATCAAATAAGGTTAGGCCCGAAAAACACGGGTAGGATATCGGCATTGCTCTACAACTATACTCGGTTAGTCACAGAACGGGAACGTAAGTATGCGCTGCCTTATCATCCACAACCCGGCATCGGGTCCCAGCTCCGATGAAATCTACGCATTCACGCACGCCCTTGCACAGGGCGGCGACGAGGTCGTGATGCGCTTTATCGGCGATGGCATGGAGCCCGAGGACGCAGTAGCGGACGTTCGCGAGTTCGATCGCGTGGTCGTTTCGGGCGGCGACGGCACCGTCTCCAACGTGCTCGACCAGATGCGCGGGTGCGGTGTCCCCACGCTTGTCTTCCCCTCCGGCACGGCCTGCCTGTTCTTTAACAACATCGGCAATGCCCCCGAGGCGGCGGCACTCGCCAAGGCTTGCCGCGACGGCCGCACGGTCAAAGTGGACATGGGTGAGCTCTTTTGGCTCGACGAGAACGGCAACGAGAAGCGCCACGGCTTTATCATCATCGCCGGCTCGGGCTTCGACGCCGAGATCATGATGAAGGCCGCTCCCACCAAAAACGACATTGGCGAGATCGCCTACTTCCTCTCCGCGCTCGCCACGCCCAACCCCACGGTGGCGCACTTTACCATTGAGCACGACGGCATTGTCGAGGAGCTCGACGGCATCTGCTGCATGGCAGGCAATACCTCGGTCATCCAAAACGACATCAACCTGTTCCCCAACTGCCGCATGGACGACGGCATGGTCGACATCGTCGTTATTGAGCCCGTGCGCACGATGCAGCTGCTCCCCACGGTAATTACCGCCGCGCTCGACCCCGCTGGCAAAGTGCTCGGCCGTCCGCAGTTTAAGATCATCCAGACCAAAGAAGCCAAGATCACCTGCACGCCATCGCTGGGTATGCAGTTCGATGGAGAGATCATCTCCAGCAACTCCGGCGTCTTTGGCGCTCGCGCGCTGCCGCAATGTCTCGACCTCATCGTCGACGATTTTTCACCGCTCGGAAAATAGGAGGACCCCATGAACGACAATCCCCTGATTGGCTTTATCGTCATCGTCTTGGCCATGCTCGTTGGTTACGCCATCAATGTGATCCACCGCCGAAAGAAGTAAATCCACATTGGTATGATATTCATCCAGTTATCGACTCTCCCGTTGTTTATGCAAATCCTAAACAGCGGGAGAGTTTTCTTTTTGAGCATTGTCTGGCGCTTTGTTCAGCTACAGTAAATGCAGGGTGCCTTTATTTAACTAAAGCAATAAAATGAGTATTATTATCCGCTCATCGTATATTTCTTCACGCTCATCGAGTAAAAGCTGTTGTCGAATGAATACTCTTTACACTTCCTTTAGGCTAGTAGATGTATTTATTAGCTGAAACTCCGTACGGTTTCGCGGGGTTTCAACAGTTGGGAGGGATCATGAGGTTTACTCATCCTGTCAACACGCTCAAGAAGCTCGGCTGCGGCCTTGCATTTGGAGCAGCGGCCATTATGGCCATGCCGACTTCGGCGCTCGCTTGCACCCAGATCTACATGGGCAGCCAGCTCACGGCAGACGGCAACACGTACTACGGACGCTCCGAGGACTTCGGCCCGCGCTACATCAAGCACTTTGGCATCGAGCCCGCACACAAGGACGGCAGCAAGTACACCTCGGTCGAGTCCGGCTTTGAGTACAAGTCCAAGGGCGCAACCTACCGCTACACCTTCGTTCGCGACAACCCCTCTCAGTGGGAAGATCGTTACGACGCATATTCCGAGGCTGGCATCAACGAAAAGGGCGTTTCCTGCTCTGCCACGCTGAGCACCTCCTATAACGAGAAGGCAGAGGAAGCCGACCCCGTCACCGAGGAGACCGGCATCGGCGAGTACAACTACGCCAGCGTCATTCTGGGCGAGAGCGCCACGGCCCGCGAGGGTGTCGAGCTCCTCGGCAGCCTGATTGACGAGCAGGGCGTCTGCTCCAACGACCAGATCATCATTGCCGACAACAACGAGACCTGGTTGTTTGCAGCGCTTTCCGGCCACCAGTGGATCGCTATGAGGCTCACCGACGATATTGCCTCACTCAACCCCAACATCGGCAACCTCACCTATGACGTCGACCTCGACGACACCGAGAACTGCCTCCACTCCGAGGGCATCGAGTCCATGCCTAAGGAGAAGGGCTTTGCCGAGTACACCGACGGCAAGTTCGACGTCGCCAAGACCTACGGCGAGGAGATTAGCGAGGCCGGTATGCACCAGTGGTCGCGCTATGTCCAGGGCCGCGATTACTTCATGGCTCCGCTTGCTGAGGGCACCGACTATGAGATCGTCAAGGACGAGCGCGAAGACGCTCGTGCGACGACCGGCGCCCTGGTCCACGAGATGCAGCCGCTGTTCTTCCAGCCCGGCAAGTCCGACTGGAACACCTTTGAGATGATTCGTTCCTTCGCCGCTCGCGGCGAGAATGTCGCCGGCCTCAACGCCAACACCGACGGCGCCTATGCCATCGGCTCCAACCGCAACACCGAGATCCACACCTTCCAGATCCGTCACGGCATGGACCCCGAAATCGCGACCATCCAGTGGGAGATGCTCTCCAACGCCGAGTTCTCCGTCGCTATCCCCCTCTATTCCGCACTGCTCACCGAGGTCAGCCCCTACTTCAGCGATCAGGATGTCTCCTTCGATCACTGTGAAGAGGAAGACGTCGTGAACAACGAGGAGCCCAAGAACTCCATCAACTACGTCCTCATGGACATCAACACGCTCGCCTATGAGAACCGCGACAGCTGCGCCACCGGCGTCCGCGCCTATCTCGACGCCCTGCAGAAGGAGCTCATCGAGCAGAACCTAACCGTCGACGAGGCCATGCAGGCCGCCGAGGACACCGAGGCCCGCACCGCCCTGGCCAACAAGGCCGGCAAGGCAGCGACCAAGAACACCTACGTCAAGTGCAAGGCCATGCTCGAGGAGATGCGCGACTACCTCAAGGAGGGCGATTTCTCCGAGGAGTTCGTCCCGAGTGACTACGATGCCGACAACGACTGCCTGGTCGAGTCCATCACCTACGCCGACGAGGCTCTCTCCGATAAGGACGTTGCCGAGCCCGAGGCTGAGGAAGAGGCGACCGAGGAGAAGTCCGAGGGCAACAACATGGCCGCCATGGCCGTTGGCGCCGTCGTCATCATCGGTGTCTGCGGCTTCGTGCTTTATCGTCGCAAGAAGGCCTAAGGCCCTTGCGTTCCAAGAGACGGGCGGGGTCGCATGAGTCATCCCGCCCGCTCAGCCTGCCCTTTTGACCGGCAGGAAACGCCGCCGAAATCTTTTCAAAAAAGATTTCCCCGCACACACTTCGCTGTGCTATAGTGCAGCGCAACAGCAACGAGGTGCGACCGCGCCAAGGCATCACGAAAGGAGCCACCAAGATGATGAACACGATGAAGTCTCTCAACAACTGGTGGTGGCGTGATGCGAATACGATCGGTCGAAAGTGAGTCCCTCACGCCTGTTTTGCGCTCTAGGTGATTGGAAGGCCTCCGGTTTCGACCGGGGGCCTTTTTCTATCTCGAGCCCGATCGCATTCGCATCACGCGCCTCCGTTTTTCTCTTACACTCCCCTTTTTGAAAGGACTTTCACCATGTCTCAGAACACCACCGCCACCGCCCAGCCCCGCACCGTCCAGACCGCCGACCGCGGTAAACTCGATATTCGCGCCCTTGTCCTGCTCGCCATTCTGCTTGCCGCCGGCTTCATCCTCAACTTCACCGTCGGCAAGGCAATCTCGGGCATCTCGGGCGGTATGATCAGCCCCGAGTTCATTATCTCGGCCTTCTGCCTCACCATCCTGGTCATTCGTCCCAACATTGGCCAGGCGCTCGTCATTGGTCTCATCTCGGCGGCCGTAATCCAGATCACTACCACCTCGCCGTTTGTCGATTTTGCCGCCGAGGGTATCGCCGCCATGCTCATGGCCGTCATTGTCAACGCCGCCGCCAAGGACGGCCAGGTTAAGCCCGTCGTCGCCATCGTCGCAACATTCGTGACCACCTTTGTCTCGGGCGTCATCTTCATGGTCATCAAGATGGCCATGCTCGGCGTGGTGGGCGAGCTCGCCGCAGCCATGCTACCCGTCGTCGCCATGACCGCCGTATTTAACGCCATTCTGGTCGGCGCCCTCTACCTGCCCATCCAGAAGGCCCTGAAGCTCAACTAACCCGCTCGGCTTTACGAGCCACCCCATCTTGGCGTTCATTCGTCGCTCGCATACCCAAGTACGCTTCGCTCCTCTTTCGCGCCAACCTGGGGCACCTCGTAAAGCCGTATCCGTGCTTCACCACCAAAGACTGTCCCAAACAACGAGCTTTTGGGGACGTTCTTAAACGACTAGTCATGTAAGAACGTCCCCAATGATTATGAAAGGTATCCATGGAAACGATCATCAACGTCGACGATGTCTCGTTCTCCTATGGCACGCAAACCGAGCAGGCGCTCAGCCACGTTACGCTTAGCGTGAACAAGGGAGATTTCATCGGCATCATCGGGCCCTCGGGTGCCGGTAAGTCCACACTTGCCGCCTGCCTGTCGGGCGCCGTGCCTCACCACTACACCGGCGCCTTTTATGGCTCCGTGTTAGTTGACGGCCACGACACCTGCGAGGTCTCGCTCACCGACATATCGCAGATCGTCGGCAGCGTGTTGCAGGACATCGATACCCAGATGGTCGCTTCGGTCGTTGAGGACGAAATGCTCTTTGGTCTCGAGAACTTTGGCGTTCCGCATGACCAGATCGAGCAGCGCTTGTGCGAGACGCTTAAGACCGTCGGCATTAGCGACCTGCGCGACCGCGAGATCGCCAC
>CABVCJ010000104.1 GCA_902496845.1 uncultured Collinsella sp. | reverse complement strand
AGGTATCGAGCACAAAGATCAGGTTGCGCTGCGCCTGCAGACGGCCCTCGCCCTTCAGGCGGGCCTTGGTGACCTCGACGTACCAGTCGCAGACCTCATTCCAGAAGAACTGCTGCACGCCGCGGGCCATATCGCCAAAGGTGTACTTCTCAATACCCTCGGTGACCATCTGGACGGCCTTGGCCAGGCGGCTGAACATCCAGGCGTCGGCCGGCGTCTCCACGACGGGCTCGCCGGGCGTATAGCCCTCCATGTTCATAAGCAGGAAGCGGCTGGCGTTCCAGATCTTAGTCACAAACGACTTGGCCTGCTCGGTGCGCGGGCTGTCGATGAGCTTCTTGGTCTTTTTGTCGATGTTCGCGTCGAACTTGACGTCCTGGTTGTTGGTGCACAGCGTGAGCAGGTTGAAGCGCATGGCGTCGGCGCCGTACATGCCAATGAGGTCCATGGGGTCAACACCGTTGCCCTTGGACTTGGACATGCGGCTGCCGTCCTTGGCCAGGATCGTCGGGTAGATGACGACGTCCTTAAACGGCACCTCGTCCAGGAAGTACAGCGAGCTCATGACCATGCGGGCGACCCACAGCGCGATAATGTCGCGCGCGGTGACGAGCGCCGTCGTGGGGTGATGGCCCTCGAGCAGCTCCGGCTTTTGCGGCCAGCCCTGCGTGGCAAAGGTCCACAGCTGCGAGCTGAACCAGGTGTCCAGCACGTTCTCGTCCTGATGCACGTGATGGCCGCCGCACTTGGGGCACACGTCGGTGTCCTCGGTAAGGGCGTCCTCCCAGCCGCAGTCCTCGCAGTAGAACACGGGGATGCGGTGGCCCCACCACAGCTGGCGGCTGATGCACCAGTCCTTGAGGTTCTCCATCCAGGTGGTGTAGGTCTGCGTCCAGCGCGCGGGGTGGAAGGTGACCTTGCCGGAGTTGACGGCGTCGAGCGCCGGCCCCTTGAGCTTGTCGACGGCCACGAACCACTGCTCGGACAGCCACGGCTCCAGCGCGGCGTCGCAACGGTAGCAGTGCATGACGGAGTGGTCGTGGTCCTCGACGTGATCGAGCAGGTCATGCTCCTCGAACCACTTGATGACGGCCTCGCGGCACTCCTCGCGAGTCATGCCGGTGAACTCGCCGTAGCCCTCGACGACCACCGCGTGCTCATCGAAGATATTGATCTGCGGCAGGTCGTGGGCCTGACCCATGGCGTAATCGTTGGGGTCGTGGGCCGGGGTGACCTTGACAAAGCCGGAGCCAAAGTTGGCGTCGACGTGCCAATCCTCAAAAATTGGGATCTCGCGGTCGACGATGGGGAGCTTGACGGTCTTACCCACGAAGGCGGCCTTCTCGGGGTCCTTCGGGGAGACGGCGACGCCCGTGTCGCCGAGCATGGTCTCGGGGCGCGTGGTGGCGACGACGATGTAATCCTGGCCGTTGACCGGCTCGGTCAGCGGGTAGCGCAGGTGCCACAGGTGGCCCTTCTCATCCTTGTACTCGGCCTCGTCGTCCGAGATGGCGGTGGTGCAGTTGGGGCACCAGTTTACGATGCGCTTGCCGCGATAGATCAGGCCGTCGTGGTACCAGTCGCAGAACACCTTGCGCACGGCCTGGGCGTAGTCCTCGTCCATGGTGAAGCGCTCGTTGTCGAAGTCGACGGAGCAGCCCATGCGCTTGATCTGCTCGACGATGATGCCGCCGTACTCGTGGGTCCAATCCCAGCAGGCGTCGACAAACTTATCGCGACCGATCTCCAGGCGGCTGATGCCCTCGCTCTTGAGTTTCTTGTCGACCTTGGTCTGCGTAGCGATACCGGCGTGGTCGGTACCCAGCACCCAGCGCGTGGACTTGCCGCGCATGCGGGCCATGCGGATGATGGCGTCCTGGATGGAGTCGTCGGTGGCGTGACCCATGTGGAGCTTGCCGGTCACGTTGGGAGGCGGAATGGTGACGGTGCAGTCGCCCACGCCCTCACGGCGCTTGTAGTAGCCGCCGTCGAGCCACTTCTGCAGGATCGCCGGCTCGTTGGTCGACGGATCGTAGTTCTTGGGCATTTCTTCCATATATCTCTCCCTGTCCCGCCGGGGAGGAATGTAGGCCCGATTTTCGCTCGGTCAGGTCCTGGGCTCGCTCGAAGACCACATTAAGTGGTCTTCGGCTCGTGCGGAATCTACGAAAATCGGGCCTACATTCCTCCCCTTAGGTATCGATTACTTCAGTCTGATATGACTTCGCCGAGGCTTAAACAAACACACAGAATAGCACAGGTAGTTGGGGTTATTGCGCATATATAAAATAGCCTCCGACCACGGATGGTCGGAGGCTATTAGCAAACACGTTTTTGGCTGGTTTACCCGTAGATGCGCTGGGGTTGTTCTTCGCCCTTTACGGAGGCTTCGGTCACGATGACCTTGGCGACGCCCTCCTCGCTGGGGAGGTCGAACATCGTCTGTTGCAGCACGTCCTCACAGATGGAACGCAGGCCGCGGGCGCCGGTCTTACGGGCAAGCGCCATGCGGGCGATCTCGTGCAGGGCGGCGTCCTCAAACTCAAGCTCAACGTCCTCGAGCTGGAACATCTTGCGGTACTGACGCACCACGGCGTTCTTGGGCTCGGTCAGGATCGACACCAGGTCGTCCTCATCGAGCGCCTGCGTCTGGGTGACGACAGGCGTACGCCCCACAAACTCGGGGATCATACCAAAGGCGTTGAGGTCCTGAGGGAGCACCTGACGCAGCAGGTCGTTCTCGTCGACCGAGGTGGGGCCGGCGATCTCGGAGTTAAAGCCCACGCCCTTGTTGCCCACGCGATCGGCGATGATCTTGTCCAGACCCACAAAGGCACCGCCGCAGATGAACAGGATGTTGGTCGTGTCGATCTGCAGCAGCTCCTGCTGGGGATGCTTGCGACCGCCGGTGGGCGGAACGCTTGCCACCGTGCCCTCAAGAATCTTAAGCAGCGCCTGCTGAACGCCCTCGCCCGAAACATCGCGGGTAATGGAGAGGTTCTCGGCCTTGCGGGCGATCTTGTCGATCTCGTCCACGTAGATAATGCCAACCTGCGCGCGCTCGATATCGCCATCGGCGGCATTGATGAGCTTGAGCAGGATGTTCTCCACGTCCTCGCCAACGTAGCCAGCCTCGGTGAGCGCAGTGGCGTCGGCTATGGCAAACGGCACCTCGAGGATGCGCGCAAGCGTCTGGGCGAGCAAGGTCTTACCGGTGCCGGTGGGACCGAGCAGCAAGATGTTGGACTTGGCGAGCTCCACCTCGTCCATATCATCGTCAAGCTGCGAGTCCAAACCGTCGTCAAAGGCCGAAAGCGCGGCGCCGCCCTCGATCACGCGGCGATAGTGGTTGTACACGGCAACCGACATGGCGCGCTTGGCGTCCTCCTGGCCCATGACATAGGCCGAAAGCTCGTCATAGATCTCGTGCGGCGTCGGCACATGCGTAATGACCTGACGGGCGTCGTCCTCGAGCTCAAAGCCCTCGGCCTCGGGATCCATAGCAGGCTGGGACGCAGCCTGGCCGTGATCGTTGAGGAAGCCCGGCAGCTTGCCGTTGCGGGCAGCGTCCATAAAGTCCGAAGCCAGCGACTCCTCCAAGATCTCGGAGCAGGCGGCGACACACTCGTCGCAGATAAAGATGTTGGTAGGGCCCTTTACAAGACGGCGAACCTGCCCCTGCTCTTTTCCGCAGAAGGAGCAGCGGATGGGGTTGCCGTTCTCGTCGAAATTGCCCTGCATGTTACCGGCCATCCTAGGCGTCCTTCGCGGCGAGATCGCGCGAGGTAACGATACGGTCGATCAGGCCGTAGTCGAGGGCCTCGGCAGCGGTCAGGTAGTTGTCGCGCTCGGTATCGGCCTGGACCTTCTCGATGGGCTGGCCCGAGGCATCGGACAAGATCTGGTTGAGCTCGCGGCGGGTCTTCTTGATCTCCTCGGCCACGATCTCGATCTCGGTCTGCTGGCCCTGGGCACCGCCGCTGGGCTGGTGAATCATGACCTTGGAGTGCGGCAGGCAGAAGCGCTTGCCCTTGGCGCCGGCCGAAAGCAGCACGGCAGCCATAGACGCGGCCATACCCACACAAATGGTGGAAACCTGCGGCTTGATAAAGTTCATAGTGTCAAGAATCGCCAGACCGGAGTAGACCTCGCCACCGGGCGAATTGATGTAGAGCGAGATATCCTTCTCGGCATCTTGGCTCTCAAGATGCAGCAGCTGGGCAACGACCAGGTTGGCGCTGACGGAGTTAATCTCCTCGCCCAAGAAGATGATGCGGTCGTTGAGCAGGCGCGAATAGATATCGTAGCTGCGCTCGCCGCGCGGCGTCTGCTCGATAACGTATGGCACGAGGGCGGAATCGAACTTAGCGATCATACGCATCTCCATTTCTCTCTTGCGGACCAAATTGGTTCTAGATAAACGTACGGTGCCCGCATGCTATGCATTGGCTGGCACCGTACGAAGCAACCGGATAACCGGTGTATAACTTTACCCCATCACGGGCACACGCATGCGCTCGCGGGCAAGGTGGCGAGAATTACTCGGCGTCCTTGGCGGTCTCGTCGACCTCGGTCACCTTGGCGTTCTCGACCAGGTGGTCGACGGCCTTGGAGCGACGGATGGACTCACGGACGGCAGGCATGCGGCCGTCGGCGATGAACTCAGCCTTGGAAGCCTCGACGTCCTTGACGCCGGCCTTCTCGAACTCGGCGTTGATGTCGTCCTCGGTGACCTCGATCTTGAGCTCACGGGCGAGGGCGTCGAGAGCCAGGGACTCACGGGCGACGTCGTTGGCCTGCTTGTGCAGGTCGCCGATGAACTGCTCCATGGTCAGGCCGGAAGCGGGCAGCCAGGTGTCCAGCGTCATGCCGCGGGCAGCGAGGTTGGACAGGAAGTTCTGGCCAAGCTCCTCAAAGACGGACTGCTCGTAGTCGGCGTCCATCTCCTCGAGCTGCAGGCGCTC
>CABVCJ010000103.1 GCA_902496845.1 uncultured Collinsella sp. | reverse complement strand
CGCCGACGCCTGGGCGTTCGGCGACAACATCAACGACATCCCCATGCTGCAGACAGCGGGCCACGGCATGGCCATGATCAACGGCGAACCCGAGGACCGCGAGGCCGCCGACGCCATCACCGAATACGACAACGACCACGACGGCGTCGCCCGCACCATCATGGCCGCCCTCTCCTAGCAGCAGCAACCCGGCAGAAAGGGAACGTCCCCATCTGCCGGATTAGGCGAGGCTCTCCAGAACACGGCGGAGTTCCTGCTGGACAGCGTGGTCGCGGTTACAGCCTACGACGCGATCGGCAACCGCTTTGAGCGCGGGGCGCGCGTTTTCCATTGCGCAGCCCGTGCCGACAAAGCGAATGATCTCGTAGTCGTTCATCGAGTCGCCAAACGCCATGATCTCGTCGCGTCCAATGCCGTAATGCTCCGCGAGCTGTGCAATGCCCGAGGCCTTCGACACACCGGGCTGCATGGCATCGATCCACGCGTTGCCCGAAGGCGCAAAAGTAAAGAGCTGGCCAAGTTCACGCTGTAGCACGTAGGCGCTGTCCATAACGACACCGTCATCGCAAAAGATACTCGCCTTGATGATATTTACGCTGGGATCGGGCAGCTCCCAAATACGCTCGGCATTGGGAAGGTCCTTATCGACCTCACGCACGAACTTGCACTCGTCATCGAGCAGGAAGGACTTGGTTCGGTCAAAAAGCGCAAGATGCAGATTGGGAAACGTCGCGACAGCCTGGGCGAGCCTTCGAATCGCCAGGTGCGAATACACCTCACGGTCTACCATTTTGCCGTCGGCGTAGACCTGGGCACCGTTAGCGGCGACAAAGTCCATCTTGTCGCGAACGGGCGCAAAGAACTCGCACAGGCGATCGTAGCGACGACCTGACGATGCGGCGAAATGCACACCATGCTCGTGTAGCGCCAGAATCAGTTCGTAGGTCTCGGGAGGCACCTGGCTGTTTTCGTCAAGCAACGTGCCGTCCATATCGGATGCAATCAGTTTAAACATAGAAAAGCTCCCTTCGGGCTTGTTGGAATCGAACGTGTATCCAATTCCAACGTACCCAAAGGGAGCTCAGGTAAGACTCCGCGGACGCAAACGTTACAAGGACCTGGCAAATAGCTCACGCGCGCCAGGGGTCCCACATTCGCAGCGCCAGGCAACACGTCAAAGAGTGTCGCAGGCGACTAGCCGTTTAAGAACGTCCCCGATGACTAGTCGGCGTAGGTGAAGGTTGTGACGTCGAACATGCCCTCGGGGCGGATGCGGAGCGTCGGGATGACCGGCAGGGGCAGGAAGATGATGCCCATGATGGGGTCGAGCGGCGGCTCGATGCCCATGGCGCGCGCCTTGACCATAAAGTCGTCGTGCTGCGCGGCGACATCCTCGGCCGTGCCTTCGCTCATCAGACCGCCGAGCGCCAGCGGAATGCGCGCCACGACCTCGCCGTTGCGCACCAGCACGTGACCACCCTGGCCCACAGCCTCAACAGCAGCCATCATATCGGCAGCGTTATCACCCACGACGCACACGTTGTGCGAGTCGTGGCCGATCGTGGAGGCAATGGCGCCACCCGTGATGGTGAAACCGCGCACCCAGCCGCGACCGATATGCTTACCGACCAGGCCCAGGCCAGCGGGGCCGTCGCCGTCGGCGCCCTCGGCCTGCAGCGACACGCCGCGGCCATGGCGCTCAATCAGCATAATGCGACGCAAGTCCTCGTCAGTCTCGGGACGAACCATGCCCGTGATGGCCTTGCCCGGCACCACGTCAATCACGGCCTCGCCCGGCTTAAAGGCATAGTCGAATACGTCGAGCGAAAGCTTCGGCAGCTTAACGGAGGCGCGCAGCTCATCGGCAAGGGCTGCGACCTCGGCCATCTCGGGTGCAATCTCGCCCACAAAGGTACCGTCCTGCGCCACCAGGGCACCGGCGGCATACACGCGATGCGGAGCCGTGGCAAACGTCAGGTCGTTGAGTACCAGCAGGTCGGCACGCTTGCCCGGGGCGATGGCGCCACGCAGCTCGTGCGGGTCGCGGCAACCGTGGTCCAGGCCAAACGCCTCAGCCGTGGACAGGGACGCCATAGAAATGGCAACCACGGGGTCGATGCCCGCCTCGATAGCCACGCGGCAGGCGTTGTCGATCATGCCGGACGCAAGCGCATCGGAAGGAGCGCGATCGTCGGTCGCAAAGCAGCAACGGCGGGCACGGGCAGGATTCTCCAGCAGCATCGGCGACATGTTGGCCAGGTCATGGCTGCACGTACCTTCGCGCAGCATCACGTACATGCCGCGGGACAGCTTGTCGAGTGCCTCCTCGGGAATCGTCGACTCATGGTCAGCGATAATGCCAGCCGCGGCATAGGCGTTGAGATCCTTGCCGGCAACGAGCGGGGCGTGACCGTCCACCTGTTTGGACGGCGTCTGGTTGGCAGCGTCAATGCGAGCGCAGGTCTCGGGATCGGCCATAAAGACGCCCGGCAGGTTCATCATCTCGCCCAGGCCAAAGACATCGGCCGGATGCTCGGCAAAAAACGCCTGCATATCAGCAGCGGTGATGACGGCACCGGCCTGCTCGTCGGGCAGCGCGGGCACGCACGAGGGCATCATGTACTTGATGGAGATGGGTGCGCGGCGACCGTCCTCGATCATAAAGCGTAGGCCGTCCAAGCCGGAAACATTAGCGATCTCGTGGCTGTCGGCAATAGCGGTGGTGGTACCGCGCGTCGCCGCCATGCGCGCATACTCGGCAGGGCGGATGTTCGAAGACTCGATATGCAAGTGTCCGTCAATAAAACCGGGGGCAAGATAGCGGCCCTGGCAATCGATGACCTCGGCAGCCTCATACGTACCGGCGGCATCGTCGCGACCGTCGTAGAGCACACCGACGATCACGCCATCCTTGACGGCAACGCTACCGGGCGCCACGCGCTGGCCGTACACATCGACAATCTGTGCGTTGGCAAACAGCGTGTCAACGGGTACACGACCCTCGGCGGCCTCGATCACAGATCTCATGACCTCAACGGACATACATACTCCTTTAACCGTAGAAAAAAGCTGCGGAGCGGACAGGCCTTCACCGCAGCAAACCAATAGCCATTGTATGCCCAAACGATGGGTCAGCGATACGCCTCCCCGCTTAACGGCACTGCCAAATGATCCCTTGGGGACGGAGGAAAACGGATCACCGAGGGGGTCGGTTTGGCCCGGTGATCCGTTTTCCTCCGTCCCCAAGGGATCATCTAAAAAGGCCGCAGTCGGGATTCCCAGCTGCGGCCTTGTTGCACTTGTGAGGTCAACTTGCTCGTTAGACCAACTTAAAGCCCTTGCGCTTGCCTACGGAGAGGGTGTCGCCCAGCTTGAGGGCGCTGGGGTCGATGTTGTAGCTCTTGGGAGCCACGGCCTTGCCGTTGATCTTGACGCCGCCGCCGTCGATGTCGCGACGGGCCTGGCCGGCGCTGGCCGAAAGGCCCAGGTCTTTGAGCAGGCCGGCGAGGTAGATCTGGCCCTCGTCGTTAACAGTCAGCTCAACATGCTTCTCGGGGAAGTCGGCGAGTTGGCCCTCCTTGAACACACGGTCGAACTCGGCCTGAGCCTCGTCGCCGGCACCGGCGCCGTGGTAGGTGTCGCACAGGTCGCGGCCCAGAGCGCGCTTGAGCTCATAGGGATCGGCGGAGCCGTCGGCCAGAGCAGCGTCGATCTTGTCGACCTCGGCCGGGGTGAGCGAGCTCGCCAGGCGGTAGTACTTGCCGATCATCTCGTCGGGGATGGACATGGTCTTGCCGAACATATCCTTGGGCGCGTCGGTCAGGCCGATGTAGTTACCGTAGGACTTGGACATCTTACGGACGCCATCGGTGCCCTCGAGCAACGGCATGGTGAGCGCGATCTGGGGCTCCATGCCCATCTTCTCCATGAGCTCACGGCCGGCGAGCAGGTTGAAGAGCTGATCGGTGCCGCCCATTTCCACGTCGGCCTTGATCTGCACGGAGTCGTAAGCCTGCATCACGGGATACAGGAACTCATGCAGGGCGATCGGCGTCTGGGACTGGTAGCGCTTGGTAAAGTCGTCGCGCTCGAGAATACGGGCGACGGTGAACTTGGAGCACACCTGCAGCAGGCCGGCCAGATCCATCGACAAGATCCAGTCGCCGTTGTGCACGATGGTGGTCTTCTCGGGATCAAGGATCTTCATGGCCTGGCTCACGTAGGTCTCGGCATTGGCCTCGATCTGCTCCTGCGAAAGCTGCGGACGGGTGGAATTCTTGCCCGAGGGGTCGCCAATCAGCGCAGTACCGTTGCCGATGATGAGGGTGACGTTGTGGCCCAGGTCCTGGAACTGACGCATCTTGCGCAGCGGCACGGCGTGGCCCAGGTGCAGGTCGGGGCTGGTGGGATCGACGCCGAGCTTGATGTTGAGGGGCTCGCCCTTCTCAAGCTTCTTGCGAAGGTCGGCCTCGGGAACGATCTGCGCGGCGCCCGAGGTGATGATACGCATTTGCTCGTCAACAGACAGCATTGGGTATCCTCCTTTTGCTATAGCACCCTCGCCGAAAACGGCGGTGCTGGAAGTCCATAAACTCACTTATGATAACAAACTGACGCGACGCGGCACCTACGACAGGAAAATCCTCGTCCTGCCGCACGCGTCGATGGCAACTGGCAGACGTGTGCCGTCACGCTCGACCAGATAGCGCACCTGCCGACGACGCAAGCAGTCGCGGCAACGGGCCTGCCCCGTCGCATCGGTGGCGCAGACGCCCTCGGCGGTCAGCAGGCAGTGCTCGCACACCATGAGCTCGGGACGGTCGGTGTCGACCGGACCCAAGACGCCGGGTTCAGCAGCCAGCTCGGCAATACACTCCCTATCATTGCTGAGCAACTCGGCAGGCAAGTATACCCACCCCGCGCCAAGCCCGCGCAGCCAGGCAAGCGTGGCCCGATTGGCGCAGAACACCGGCGCCGCCACGTCAAACGTCGTGCCCAGCTCGCGGGCCATCGCCACCTGCCCCAGGTTGCGGCAAACAATACGCCCGGCACGTTGCATAAGCGCTCGAGTCCGCTCGGCGTTGCCTGCGCGGCACACTTCGTCGAGCACCACCGTCGCATCGGACAGATCCCACTCATCGCGCGGATCCAAATCCATCAGCTCCCAGGCAAAGACCATACGAGCAAAAGCCTCA
>CABVCJ010000102.1 GCA_902496845.1 uncultured Collinsella sp. | reverse complement strand
CCACTCATACTCCGGCTGCGCCCGCCCGCCCCTGGCGCCCGGGCCGCGATAAGTTCCTTCCTGTCAGCCGCGCCGACATGGATGCGCGCGGTTGGGACCAGTGCGACTTTGTCTACATCTGCGGCGACGCCTACGTGGACCACCCTAGCTTTGGTATGGCCATCGTCAGCCGCGTGCTCGACGCGCACGGCTACAAAGTGGGCATTATCTGCCAACCCGACTGGACTGACCCCGCCAGCATCACGGTGCTCGGCGAGCCGCGTCTGGGCTTTCTCGTCAGTGCCGGCAACATGGATTCCATGGTCAACCACTATTCGGTGACCAAGCACCGCCGCCACACCGACGCCTATACCCCCGGTGGCGAGGAGGGGCACCGTCCCAACCGAGCCGTCACGGTCTACGGTAACCTCATCCGCCAGACGTTCAAAGACGCCCCCATCATCATCGGCGGCATCGAGGCAAGCCTGCGTCGCCTGGCCCACTACGACTATTGGCAGGACAAACTCAAGCGCTCGGTACTGCTCGACTCGGGCGCCGACATCCTCATCTACGGCATGGGCGAGCACGCGATCGTCGAGATCGCCGACGCACTCGACGCCGGACTGCCCGTCGATCAGATTACCTATATCAATGGCACCGTCTACCGCACCAGCTCGCTCGACGAGGTCTACGACTACGACCTGCTGCCCAGCTGGGACGACCTTGCCGCCGACAAGCTCAACTACGCGCGCAGCTTTAACGTGCAGCAGCAGAACATGGACCCCATCACCGGGCATCGCCTGGTAGAGCCCTACCCCAACAGCGTCTATGTGGTGCAGAACCCGCCGTCGGCGACGCTCACCACTGACGAGATGGACGAGGTTGCCGAGCTCCCCTACGCACGCGATTGGCATCCCGATTACGATGCGGCGGGCGGCGTGCCGGCCTTTGCCGAGATCAAGTTTTCCATTAGCTCCAACCGCGGGTGCTTTGGCGAGTGCTCGTTTTGCGCCCTCACCTTCCACCAGGGCCGCGTGCTGCAGATGCGCAGCCACGACTCGATCATGCGCGAGGCCGAGCTACTCACGCACGACCCCGAGTTTAAGGGCTACATCAACGACGTGGGTGGACCGACGGCCAACTTTAGCCGCCCTGCCTGCGACAAGCAGCTCAAGCACGGCGTATGCAAGAACAAGCGCTGCCTCTGGCCGAGCGTGTGCAAGAATATGGTGGTCGACGAGAGCGGCTACACGCAGCTGTTGCGTGACCTGCGCCAGCTGCCGGGCGTCAAAAAGGTCTTCGTGCGCAGCGGCATCCGCTTTGACTACACCATGGCCGATGCCTCGGACGAGTTTTTGCGCGAGCTGCTGGAACACCACGTCTCGGGCCAGCTGCGCGTAGCGCCCGAGCACGTGAGCGACGCGGTGTTGTCCGTGATGGGCAAACCGAGCCGCGCCGTCTACGACGCGTTCTGCCGTAAATTTGAACGCTTGAACCGCGAATACGGACTCAAGCAGTACGTGGTGCCGTACCTAATCTCGAGCCACCCCGGCTCAACCATGAAGGAAGCCGTAGACCTTGCCGAGGCCGTGCGCGACATGGGCTATATGCCCGAGCAAGTGCAGGACTTCTACCCCACCCCGTCCACCATGTCGACCTGCATGTACTACACCGGCGTAGATCCGCGCACCATGCAGCCGATCTATGTGGCGCGCGACCCGCACGAGAAGGCCATGCAGCGCGCGCTCATCCAGTATCGCAAGCCCGAGAACTACAAGCTCGTACGCGAGGCGCTGGAAAAGGCCGGCCGTCGCGACCTGATCGGCTACACCAAGCATTGCCTGATTCGCCCCGTGCCGCCACGCCCGGGCGAGACATCTGCTGGCGGTGGGCATGGCACCGGCAAGAAGGGCGGCAAGCCGCACGGTGGCGCTGGCGCCGCCGGCAAGGGACCCAAGGGCAGCAAGGGCCACGGCGGCATGTCGCGCGCACAGAACACCGCGGGCCGCAACCGTGCGGCCCAGGGACGTCAGGGCGCCAACGGCGGCGGCAGGCGCAACTAGCGTGGCGAGGGCCGGCCGGCGTCTCTTGGCCAGCCGGCGTCTCCTCATCGCCCAAACGTGTTTTCCCTAGGGGAAACACGCTTGGGCTGTCTCCAGTCGTGATTTCCCTAGGGAGAACACGTTCAGACACGCCTAGTCGTGTTTTCCTTAAGGGAATCACATTTACTGACGGGAGCGAGCCAGCTGGCACGCCTGCCTGAGCGACCGCATCGCCCCTACCAGCACAAAGCCGGCGATGGCAACCGTGACCGCCACGTCAAGCGGCGTGTTCACAAACCAGAGCAACGTCATGAGATACGACCCGGCGTTAAAGGCAAAGTGCAGCAGGATCGTGTAGCGGAGCTTTCCGGTCGTCACGAGCACCCAGCCAAAGACCAGACCGGCGGCACCGGCGTAGCAGCCCTGCACCCAGTTCATGTGCATAAAGCCGAAGACCGCCGCCTGCAGTACGATTGCCGCGGCGACGCCCCAGGTACTCGGCGCCGCCCAGGGCACCAAGGCGGCATCTTGCGCCCACGCACGACGCCGGCGTTTCCAGAGCGGACGGCACTGCAGATTAAACGCTCGGAGCGAAAACTCAAAAATAATGCCGCGCACCAGCAGCTCTTCACAAAATGGGGCACCGAGCACCGTGGTCAGAACGGCCAGATAGCTCGTGTCGCCCATGCCCGTCTCCTCGACGAGCTCGCTGTAATCGGCCGCCGCCTCGGGTAACAGCGACAGCACGGCGTCGGTCACGTAGCCGACGGCCACCTGCAGGGCCAGGCCAATCACGATAACGCAGGCGATGCGCCTCCATGCGCCGCGCGCTCCCCCGCCAAGCGGGCGCTCGCCCTGCCAGCGCGCCATAAACGAGCGCGGCCACAGATAACGCCACCACAGCAGCGCCATCAAAAACGACGCCGTCTGAGCAGCAGCCTGGAACCATTGGATATCGAGGTTGTCGATCGGGAAACCCGTCAGCGTCGACACGATGTCCAGCGCGGAGAGCAAAACAATGCTCAGGGCAATATCGGCAGCAACAACGCCCAAACAGGCAAGTGCCCAAACCAGCGCATTAAGCATGCCAACCTCCTCAAAACCGTTCCCTAGTTCTACCACAACTCGGCAGAGAGCTGATCCCATGGGGACGGAGGAAAACGGATCACTTATTGATGGGAATCGGGCGCAGTGCCAAAGGCCCCGCTGGGCGAAATGTCGAACGGAAAGGTGCCGCAGCGGTTGAACGCGGCGATAAACATGCGGATGGCGTTGGACGGCGTGGTGCCCACGAGCTGGGTTGCCGCCGCGAAGGCCGCCTTTTCCTCGGGCAAGACCTTCGCGACAACCGGGGTCATGTGTTCTGCCATGGCGCTTCCTTTTTGAAACGACGGTAGTGCGGATAGATGCGGGCCACGCGGCTGGGCGAAGGGCTGTGAAGGCAACCCGATTGGCCCGCATCTGGAGTTTGTTTCTACGGCGTTGGTATTACTTGGTATTCCTAAGTATTACCCCGCAGATAGAATACCATACCAGATCCCATGGGAACGGAGGAAAACGAATCAATTTGTTGCTGAGCTAGAATTTAGAGCGTGATGATGTCCGAGATATCGAGGGCCTGAGCGTCTGCGACATCGTGCGTGGCAAGCAGGAGCATGCGGCCGTCGAGCGCCGGCGCCCAGGGCGCGCGATCGCCCACGGCAAGCGCAAGCTCCGCTGCAACCCCGCCGCCAGCAGGGCCGCCCGCACGCCCATAACCGCCCTCGCCTTTTGATTCGCGCACGGCGCGGAAGGGACGCGGCGAACGTCGGCGTATGGCGCGCCCAATCTGGGCATCTGGCGCATGGCGCCCTATTGTCTTGCATATTTTCGCTTGTGCCATGCATAAATAGACGAGGGCGCCCCTTCCCGTCCCAACGTACCCCCGCTTAGACCGTGCAAAAACCGGAGTATTCAGCATCGCGGCCCCCGCCGGCGACGCCGCGAACCGGGAGCATCGCGCGGCCGGCGTCGCTTTGGGGCACGGCACGGCGCGAAACGCGCGCTATCGCCACGCCGTACGCCGTCTGCCAACCCAAATCGCCCGTCGAGGGATCTCGCGAGATCAAATAGACGCTTCCGGCGCGTATGCAGCCACCCCGGCTTGCTGAAAACTCCCGAAAATGCACGGCGCGCCCCGGGGGACCCGTGCGTGCCGTGAAAAAACACGCCCACATCCAGAAGAATGCGAGCGCGGAAGCCGGGTGGCGGCAAGGGCGCCAGGCAGCGGGCGGAATCCCCGGCGTGTCCGCCCGGGCACCGCAGCCGCCGCGCGTCAGCAGAAAACCTCATGCCCTGCGTTGATGTCAGAGAGCCCATTCCCCCTATCAATCCTTTGCGCAAAACGGAAATGCCCCGTCCGCGCAAGCACGCAAACGAGGCATTAATCAAGTTTTGCGGTCAGCGACTCTTTTGCGCCAGCGTCTTCCGCCTTTAGCTAAGCTCGGGCCAGTAACCCTTGTTGGCCTCGATCATGTCGTCAAGAACCTCCTTGGCAACCTTCATCGAAGGCACGGTCTTGTTGAGCGTAAAGGCCTTGAGTGCCTTCTCGTACGAGCCCTCGATCGTGGCCTCGACCACGAGCTTCTCGGAGTTCAGCTGCTGCATCATGAGGCCCTGCTGGAACAGCGGAATGTTGTCGCGGCTGATGACCTCGGGGCCGTTCTTGCCAATGTAGGCAGGCAGCTCGACCATAGCGTCGTAGGGCATGTTGGGGATAGCGCCCTTGTTCTCGCAAATGACCAGGAAGCGCTGCTTGGTGTCGTTCTTCAGAGCGATAGCCAGGTCGGCAATCCAGTCGCCGTGGCTGCCCGCATAGAACGTGCTCTCGTCGATCTCGCCCGTCTTCTCGTAGTGGTCGATGCCGTCGAAGAGGTTGCTCAAAAGGCCAAAACAGTCCGTATTCCACCGCAACTTCAAGACGTTGGCGCAGATTAACCTGACCTCTTTGCACCAAAAAGGGCCCCGAGCATAGTCTGCTCGAGGCCCAAACTCGTCTCGCCCTACCACACGACGCGTGTGTTACTTGCGCTTGCCGCCGCCGTCACCGGGACGACGGGAACTGCCGCCGCGCTTGCCGCCACGGCTGTTGCCATAGCTGCCACGGTTATCGCGACCGCCGGCGCGGCCGCCACGGGAGCCG
>CABVCJ010000101.1 GCA_902496845.1 uncultured Collinsella sp. | reverse complement strand
CCCCGACCTGCTGCTGCTCGACGAGCCCACCAACCACCTGGACCTCGAGAGCGTCCAGTGGCTGCGCGGCTTTATCGCCAACTACGACGGCGCCGTACTCATCGTCAGCCACGACCGCGCCTTCATGGACGCCTGCGTCGACCACGTCGCCGCACTCGAGAACCGCCGCGTAACCACCTACACCGGCAACTACGGCAGCTACCTCAAGCAGCGCGAGGACAATCTGGAGCAGATGCGCGCCAAGCGCGCTGCCCAGGAGCGCGACATCGCCCACATGCAGGTCTTCGTCGACAAGTTCCGCTACAAGCCCACCAAGGCCGCCCAGGCACAGGAGCGCATCCGCAAGATCGAGCAGATCAAAAAGGAGCTCGTCATCCTGCCCGAGGGTCACAAGCACATCGACTTTAAGTTCCCCGACCCGCCGCGCTCTGGCGACATGGTCGTGAGCCTCGAGGGCGTATCCAAGTCCTACGGCGACAAGCACATCTACAGTGACATCGACCTCAAGCTCTACCGCGGCGAGCACGTGGCGCTCGTCGGCCCCAACGGCGCCGGCAAGTCCACCCTCATGAAGATCCTCGCCGGCCTGGAGCCGCCCACCACCGGCACCCGCGACCTTGGCACCAACGTCGGCATCGCCTATTATGCCCAGCACGCGCTCGAGGGCATGACCGAATCGAACACCGTCCTGCAAGAGATCGACACCGTCACGCCCAAGTGGACCGTACCGCAGCAGCGCAGCCTGCTGGGCGCCTTCCTGTTTAGCGACAACGATTCCATCGAAAAGCAGGTCCGCGTCCTCTCCGGCGGCGAAAAGGCGCGACTGGCCCTGGCCAAGATGCTCGTGGCCCCCGAGGCACTCCTGTGCCTGGACGAGCCCACCAACCACCTCGACATCGACTCGGTGGACATGCTCGAGAACGCCCTGCAAAACTTCCCCGGCACCATCGTGCTGATCAGCCACGACGAGCACCTGGTACGCGCCGTTGCCAACCGCGTCATCGACATCCGCGACGGCAAGGTCACGGTCTACGACGGCGACTACGACTACTACCTCTACAAACGCGAGGACCTCGCTGCCCGCGCCGCTGCCGAGGCAGCAGGGGAGAGCGCGCCTGCCGCGGCCAAGTCCACCAAAGCCAACGCCGCCCAGGACAGCAGCCCCGCCGCGGCCCCCAAGCCGATAGAGGGCAAAAAGACCAAGGAGCAAAAGCGCGCCGAGGCCCAGGCCCGTGCCGCCCTCAATAAAAAGCTCAAGGGCGTGCGCAACCAGCTTAAGAAGATCGAGGCAGAGCTGGACAAAAAGCGCGCTCGCTATGACGAGCTTATGGAATTGATGGCAAGCGAAGAGCTTTATGCCGATCAGGACAAGTTCAACGCTGCGCTGGGGGAATATAACGGCCTTAAGCAAGAGCTGCCCAAGCTCGAGGACGAATGGCTGGAGCTTTCCACCCAGATCGAAGAGGAGACCGCGCGTGAACTCTCGTAAGGCCACTGCCGTGGCGATGAGCATCATCGCCATCGCCTGTCGCATCTGCGGCATCTTTATGAGTGCGATGACCGTGCTGCTGTGCTTTAACGGCCTCACCGCCAAGCTGCAGATTGTGGGCTTTGTCGTTGAGCTTTCTCGCGCGCTACCGAGTGCCATCGCCGGCTATGGCGTCATCACATCGCCCTTCGGCGGTGTGTTCCGCCTGGATTACGCCATCGTGGCTGTCATCCTGTTTGTGGCCGATTACCTGCTCACGCGCGCCTCGCGCCGTATCCGCTAGGGGAGCGCCATGTCCAGCAGCTACCTCATGAACCTACTCGCCAGCGCCGTCGCCGTCATCGTTGGCATCGTGATCCACGAGAGCGCGCACGCCGCCGCGGCCTGGGCGCTCGGCGACAAGACGGCCCGCTCCCGTGGCCGCGTCTCACTCAACCCGCTCAACCACATCGACCCGTTTGGCACCATTCTCCTGCCGCTGCTGATGCTTGCCGCCGGCGGTCCGGTGTTCGCCTTTGCCAAGCCCGTGCCCGTTTACCTCAACAACCTCAAGCACCCCAAACGCGACGAGGTCCTGGTGAGCGCGGCCGGCCCCGCATCGAACATCGCGCTGGCATGCCTTGCCGCAGCCCTTATGCACGCGACATACGGCAACCTCTACACCAGCATGTCCTTTGCCGTGGCTTCCCAAATCATGAACTTCGGCGCCACGTTTATCGTGGTCAACCTGTCGCTCGCGTTCTTTAACCTCATCCCGATCCCGCCGCTCGACGGCTCATCGATCATCGTGCCGTTCCTCAAAGGCAAGACGCTCGCCAACTACTACCGTCTGCAGCAATACGCCATGCCGATCCTTATCATCGTGCTGTATCTGTTGCCCATGTGGACCGGCATCGACGTGATCGGGCGTTATTTCGACGTTACCGTGTATCCGCTGGCCGAGTGGCTGCTCAACTTCGCAATCGCCGGCATCTAAGGTAAACTTACAGGTCGACCGTGCAAAACGGTCGCAACATGCACCCAAACCGCGCCGCGAAGGCGCCGTCAAAGGAGGTCGAAGATGTCGTATCGCGTGTCAACGCAGGTCTACAGCGGACCGTTCGACCTGCTGCTGCAGCTGGTAACCCGCCAAAAAGTTGATATCGGTGCCATCTCGATCAGCGAGGTAGCCGAGCAATACCTTGCCGAGGCCGAGCGCATCGAGGCGCTGGACCTGGACGTGGCGAGCGACTTTTTGCTGGTCGCGGCAACTCTTTTGGACATCAAGGCCGCCTCGTTGGTGCCCCAGGAGGCCCCGCGCAAGACAGTCGACGATGACGAGGACGACGAAGACCTCGAGGAACTCAGTGCGCTCGACGGCGACGCCCTGCGCGAGGTCCTGATCCAGCGTCTGATCGCCTACAAGCAGTTTAAGGGCGCGGCGGCAGCCCTTGGCGCGCGTATGCAGGCCGAGAGCCGCATGCATCCGCGCGTGGCCGGCCCCGACCCCGAGTTCTTGGGCCTTATGCCCGACTACCTGGCCGGCATTACTCTGCGCGGCCTCGCTGTCATCTGCGCCGACCTGGACGGCAAGCGCCAGACCTTCCTGCTGGAGGCCGAGCACGTGGCACCGCATCGCGTGCCGCTCGACCTGACGGTGGCCTCGGTCGACCGCTTTACCATGTCGCACCAAACCTGCACCTTCCGCGACCTGTTGGACGGCGACGCCACCACCGAGCAGCTCGTCGTTACCTTCCTGGCTATGCTCGAGCTCGCCAAGCGCGGCTCGCTTACGCTGAGCCAGGACGAAATCTTCGGAACCATTCAAATCAACCGCGTCGAGGGCGCCGAGGCATACGTGCCCGGCGAGGGCCCCGAGCTCACCGAATAGGAGCGACCAACCATGTCAACCCTTTCCACGCTGGAGGCAAACAGCCTCAAAGGCGCCCTCGAGGCGCTGTTGCTGGTATCGAGCGACCCCGTGAGCGCGCCCGCGTTGGCAGGTGCGCTGGATATCGCCCCGGGCGAGTGCGCGTCGCTTTTGGCCGAGCTCAAGGTTGAGTATGAGGAGGCCAACCGCGGCTTTCAACTGCGCGAGGTCGCCGGCGGCTGGCGCCTATTTACACACCCCGCCTACCACGATGTAGTCGAGGCCTACGTGCTGAGCTGGGACACGCAAAAGCTGTCGCAGGCGGCGCTCGAGACCCTGGCCGTCATCGCCTACCACCAACCCGTCACGCGCGAGGTGGTCAAGGGCATCCGCGGCGTCAACTCCGACGGTGTCATCGCGTCGCTCGTGGACAAGGGCCTGGTGCGCGAGCTCGGCCGCGACCCCGAGCGCGGTCAGGCCATCATCTACGGCACGACCAACGCCTTCTTGGAAAAGTTCGGCCTGCGCTCCACTCGCGACCTGCCCGATCTGGAGCAGTTTGCCCCCGACGAGCAGTCGCGCCAGTTTATCCGCGAGCGCCTGAGCGGCCGCAGCATTCAGTCCACGCTCGAGGAGCAGGCCGAGGATCTGGACGAAGAGCGCGAACTGATCGATACCGATGTTGAGGACGCCGATGGCGAGGAGCTTCTGCCCACCGGTGATCCCTCGGAGGATATGCATGACGAGGACTAACGAAGCAGGGGAGACGCGCTTCGCAAGCACCACGGGCGCCACAATGCCCACGGGCGACATCCAGCCCGTCTACCCGCACACCATGCGCCTGCAGCGCTTTTTGGCGCGCGCGGGCGTGGCGAGCCGCCGCTGCTCGGAGGACCTGATGACCGCCGGCCGCGTGACCGTCAACGGCCAAATCACGACCGAGCTGGGCACCAAGGTCGATGTCAACCGCGATCACATCGAGGTCGACGGCATGCCGGTCAAGCTCAACCAGGGCGCCGTGTACCTGATGCTCTACAAGCCGACCGGCTACCTCACCACCATGAGTGACCCACAGGAGCGTCCCTGCGTGGCGGACCTGGTCCCCCGCGACCGCTTTCCGGGGCTCTTCCCGGTGGGCCGCCTGGACCGCGACACCACGGGCCTTTTGCTCTTTACCACCGACGGCGATCTGTCGCAGGACCTGCTGCACCCCAGTAAGCACGTCTACAAGACCTACCAGGCACTCGTGGACGGCGAACTTTCCGACCGCGATCTTGCGCCGCTGCGTCGCGGCATCGAGCTCGACGACGGCCTGTGTCAGCCGGCAATCTGCCGCATCATCAACGCGCGCGAGGCCGAGGCGGTGGCTCCGCAAGGCGTTAAGCCCGGCACCACTGCCGTGGAGGTCATCATCCGCGAGGGCCGCAAGAACCAGGTCAAGCGTATGCTGAGCAAGATCCACCACCCGGTAATTCGTCTGCACCGCTGCAACTTTGCCGGCCTGGAGCTTAAAGACGTGGCCAAGGGCTCGTGGCGCGAGCTCACCGACCACGAGGTGCAGATCCTCAAGGCCGGCGGTATCCCGCCCAAGCAGGCCAGCTCCAAACGCGGCGCCGCGCCGGCGACTAACACCGCGAGTCGCACGCGTCACCACGGCAGCCACGGCTCCCCGCCAAGCCCCAGCGCCCGCGTCCCATACCAGCACGTCAACCACCGAAAGGAAGCATTACATGATCGTCGCCATCGACGGCCCCGCCGGTTCCGGCAAGTCCACCATCGCCAAGGAGATCGCCCGCCAGCTGGGCTTTAACAAGCTCGACACGGGTGCCATGTATCGCGCCGTCACCTTCGCCGCGCTCGATCGCGGCATCGATCTGGACGACGAGCCTGCCATCGATGCCCTCGCCGAGCAGATTGAGATTCGCT
>CABVCJ010000100.1 GCA_902496845.1 uncultured Collinsella sp. | reverse complement strand
CCTTGTTCTCAGTTTCAATCATTCGTTACTCCACCTCGCTCTGAGCGGTCTCGGTACCGAACACAGCGCGGTACATCGGCGTCGCGTGAAGCTCCTCGGTGCTCTGCTCGAGCACGATGCCGGTCGCGGTCTCCACACCGTGCACGAGAGGCAGCGGGGTGGCGATGCCAAACCACAAGATCATGACAGCCAGGATGATTTCGGGAATAAGCATGAGCGCCGGGGCCTCATGCTTGCCCATGCCCTGGGGCGCATGGCCGAATACCGACTTGAGTGCGATGCGGGTGAGCGCGGAGATGGCCACGGTAAGACCGAGGGCGACCACGACGACCAGCCACATGGGACCGGCGGTAACACCGGCGACAAAAGTCAGGAACTCGGAGATAAACATGCCAAAGGGCGGGAAGGCACCAAGACCGAGCAGCGCCAGGACGGCGAGCGCGGCGGTTGCGGGGGCAACCTCGACGACGCCCTGGATCTTGGCCAGGCTACGCGTGCCAAAGGCGTGCTGGATGTTGCCGGACACGCAGAAGGCAAGCGTCTTGGTAAAGCCGTGGAACACGCAGTGCAGCAGGGCTGCGGCGATACCCAGCGGGCCACCGATACCCAGACACAGGGCGATAACGCCCACGTTCTCCACAGACGAGTACGCAAAGCGGCGCTTGAGGTCGTCCTGGCGGAACATCGAAAGTGCCGCCACCAAAATGGACAGCGTGCCGACGATCAGCAGCAAAAGTTGCGGATACTCGGCGCCCACGGCTTGGATAGTAAAGCCGTAGAAGCGCATGATCACAAGCATGGCGCACTTAAGCAGCACGCCCGAGAGCAGGGCCGAGACAGGGCTCGGGGCCTGGGAGTGGGCATCGGGCAGCCAAGTGTGCATGGGGAACAGGCCGGCCTTGGTGCCAAAGCCGATTACGATAAACGCAAAGGCGAGGCGCATGAGCGTCGGGTCGAACTGGTCGGCATACGGCAGCACGCACGACAGGAATGCGGCCTCGTGGGCGTTGGGAATCACGTCGGCGGCGTTGGCGTAGATCAGCAGCGTACCGAACAGGCCAAAGGCCACGCCGGCGGTGCAGACCATCGCATACTTCCAAGAAGCCTCGAGGGCCGTCTTGTTCTTGTAGATACCCACGAGGAACACGGTGGAAAGCGTGGTTGCCTCCACGGCGGCCCACGTGAGGATCATGTTGTTGGACAGGCACGCGAGCAGCATGGTGAACACGAACAGGCTAAACAGCGCAAAATACTGCTTGGCGCGCTCGGCGGGCATGGAGCCCTCCTCGATATCGGCCTTTACATAGGGCAGCGAGAACAGCCCCGTAAGAAAACCGATAAAGCCGATGAGCAGCACAAAGATGGCGCCCAGCGAATCGAGGTGGAACCACAGGCCAAAAGCGCTCGCGGTGTCGCCGCTCATAAGGACGTCACCGGCCGTCATAATCGACAGCACCAGGACGGCTGCGACGGAGACCAGGTTGAGACCGGCAAACACGTTATAGGACGTGTTCTTGGGCAAAAACGCCATGACCAGCGAGAACACCAAAGGAGTCGCGAGCAGGGCGAGAATCAACGTTTCCATGGACTACCCCCTCAGCTCGGACAGGTCGCGCGCATCGAGCGAGTGGGAGTCGTCCCAAATGCGACGCACGACGATGGACATGATGATGACGGCAAAGATGGCGTCCGTGGCGATACCGATCTCGATGATCTCGGGAGCGGTGGGGGCCAAAAGCGCGAGCGTCACATGGCTGCCGTTTTCCATAAGGCAGTATCCAAAGATCTGCTTCATGATGTTGCGCTGCGAGATGATGCAGGTGAGGCCCACAAAGAAGTGAGCGAAGCTAATAGCGAGCGCAGGCGTTGCGACCTCGGCCGTGGGCAGGCTGATCTGCGTCACGACGGCAAAGCAAATCGCGACCTCGACGGCGATGATGCAAATAGCCCATGCGGGCTTAAGGCCGGCCTTGAGCGATGCGTCGCTCGGCTCGCCCATCTTCTTGTATGCGCGGTTGAGGATGTAAGGGACCAGGACGACCTTAGTGATAAAGGCAGATCCAGCCCACATAAGCAGCTCCTGCGCACCAGTGGTGACACCGAGCGTGGCGAGCAGCCCCACGAGCACCAGCGACTGCACCGCATACCAGTGGATGGAATGTTTGATGTTCTTGGAGACAACCACCATGGTGGACGTGACGATCAGAAGGCCGCCAAGGATGTTGACGATCGAATAACCCATGTCGTTCTACCTCCTAACCGATCCAGCTGGCCGAAAGCGGGCCGCTGACGATGACCATGGTGATGAGCACGATGAACACGAACGCCATCGCGCGGGGAAGCGGGGCTCCCGCAGCGACCTCTTCGCTCGGCTCGCCGGGCAGGCAATAGCCCATCCACTTAAGGAACCAGGCAAAGGTGGCGACGGTCTCGGCGACCATGATGCACACGAGCACCAGGATCGCGACGTTGCCGGCACCCACAGAAAAGCCACCGGCGATGATCTGGAACTTCGAGAAGAACGTGTTCATGGGCGGCACGCCGGCAATGGCGAGTGCCGCGACACCAAAGCCCACGCCCGAGATCGGGTACTTCTTTACGATGCCGCGAAGCTTGGGCAGCATACGCGTGCCGAGCGTAAAGGAGAACGAACCGGCGATCAGGAAGAACAGCGTCTTGGCGAAAGCGTGGTTAAAGATGTGGCACACGGCACCGTCAAAGGCCAGCTGGCTGCCAAAGACCGAAAGGCCCAGACCAAAGAACACATAGGAGAGCTGGGCGATCGTGGAGAAGGCCAGCAGGCGCTTCATGTCCTTTTGCGGCAGGTACATCAGGAAACCAAAGAGCATGGTGACCATGGCGTCGATAATGGCGACCCAGCCCACGATCTCGGGAATCTCGCCGGCAGAGACGAGTGCGCGCGCGAACACGCACACGCCGACCTTGACCATCGAGGCACCATGCAGGTAGGCCGAAACAGGCGTCGGCGCCTCCATGGCCGAAGGCAGCCACATGTACATGGGAACCTGTGCGGACTTGGCCCAGGCCGCAAACAGCACGAGCAAAAGGACGATGGCCTTGAGCTTGGCGTCGAGGCCGGCAATCGCGGTAATGGCGAAGGTGCCGGTGTGGGCAAACACGATAGCGGCGCCCAGATACAGGCCGAGCGCACCGATATGCGTGATAATCAGGGCCTTCATGCCGGCCTTCTTGGCCGTAGGCGTCATGTAGTAGCTAATGAGGCCCCAAGAGCACGCACCCGTGATCTCAAAGAACACGAGCTGGCCCAAAAGGGTCGAGCTGTACACGAGGCCGGCCATGGCACCGATGAAGGTCGCGAGGTACGCGTAGAAGCGACGACGCGGCGCGTCGGGATGCTCACGGTTATTCTCGCTCATATAGGGAATCGAATAGATCACGACAAGCAGGCCGATGCCCACAAAGGCGGGTGCGAGCAGCGTGCTCATGCGATCGAAGGTGAATCCCATGACGAGGGTCTGCCCAAACGAGATCAGGGGGACCTGCGTGTCGGGCATGCCGGCGCCGGCGAAATTCGCGGCGAGGGCGATGGTGCAGACCGTCGAGACGGCGGCACCCAAAACGCTGAACCACTTGGCGTACGAACGGGGGAACAGGGCGACGAGCACCGAGGCCACCATCGGGGCCGCGATAGCGACCAAGCCGAGAAGGGACAGACTGACTGCAAATGACATTGTTTCTCCCTTCTCCTACACGCCGACGACCACGAAGACAAACGCCAGAACGGCGATGCCCACGACGGCCCAGGTCTGATTGCCAAGCACCTTAAAACGCGAGCGCGAGCAAGAGTTCTCGATCACGCCGCACACGACAAAGTCGATCAGGCACTTCACCAGGAAGATGACTGCACCCAGAACGGCGGCGGCGCCCACGGTCGCGGGCTCGCCCCAGGGGACGAAGATCGCGCAGAACCAAGCGAGGACCAGGACCTGCTTCATGGACATGGCAAGTTTGGCCATGGCGAGCGACGGGCCGGAAAGCTCGGCAAGCGGGCCTTCCTGAAGTTCCTGCTCGGCCTCGGCCTGGTCAAACGGCAGCTTGCCGAGTTCCATGTAGCAGGCAATCGCAAAGGCGATGCCGGCGAGGATCACGGCGACCGGCGCGTCAATGGCGCCCGTCATGATGTGCTGACCCATGGTGGCGATGTCGGTGGAGCCGCACACCAGGGCGGCGGCAAACAGCGCAAGCAGCATGGACGGCTCGATGAGCACGCTCATGAGCAGCTCGCGGACGCCACCGATACCGGCGTAGGCGTTAGACGAATCCACACCGCAGAGGGCGAAGAAGAAGCGGGCGAGCGCCAGGCTGTACATGATGGTGATGGCGTCACCAAAGACCGGGATGGGGCTTTGTGCCGTAAAAAGCGGCAGACCCATCGCGAGCATAAAGGCGACGGCGAAGAACAGCGGCGGCATAATGCGCAGCGCAAAGCTCGCGTCCTCGCTCTGGGACTCGGGGCGCGCAAAGAGCTTGGCCAGGTCGCGGTAGTCCTGCATGATGCTGGGGCCGCGACGGTTGTGCATCTTGGCGCGGATCACGCGACCGAGACCGGAGAAGAACGGCGCGACGGCCATGACGACCACGCCCTGCAGAACGGCAAGTACGATGTTGTTCATGCTCTCCCCTCCTTAACCCATTTGCACGGCGAGCACGAGGAACACCACGAGTGCCGCGACGATGTAGCAGATATAGATGCTGTAGTTGCCGCCCTCGAGCTTAGTCGCGAGGTCGGCGAGCTTTTCGACACCCTTATGCGGGGCATCGACGAGAACCTTATCGGGTACGGGCTCCACAGCCTCGGCCACACCGGTGAGCTTCTGGAAGAAGTGCGCGATGGACCAGCAGACGGCCGTGCAGCGGTCGCGCAGCGTGTAGAGCGGCTGCATAAACCAGGACACCTCGGAGGCAAAGGTCGTGGCCACGACGGGCATATGCTCGTTGGGAGCATAGCCACATGCCCACGGCTGGGACTTCTGCACCTTACCGACGGTCTTGAGCTTGCGATAGCCGCAGGCAAGGCCGACGAGCACCACGAGCGCAATGGCGATTGCGGGCGTGGAGGTGGCAGCGCCGGAGTACTGGTTCATGAGCTCCATGCCCTCGGCGGCAAACACGCCGCCGTACGGATGCAGCACGGACGCGGCGACATCGACCAGCACGGGCGCGATCACGGGAGCGCCAATGCCCAGCACGACGCAGATGGCCGCGAGCAGGCCCTGCGCAAACACCATGGGGGCGGGAACCTCCTTGGCATTGGCCGCGGCCTCGG
>CABVCJ010000099.1 GCA_902496845.1 uncultured Collinsella sp. | reverse complement strand
CGTGCCACCATCGGCTTCCTCGAGCGCAAAGAGCCCCTTGGACGTCGCCAGCCACAGCGTACGCGTCAGGCCAAAGAGCGCACCCTCCTCCTTGTCATCGTCCACCACGGCGGCAATCCACTCGCCCGCATCAATCGCGCGAGAGATCTCGGCGGCAGCGGCAGCGAGCGCCTCGGCATCGCCAGCGGCGGCACGCGAAACTGCGGGCATTTCGAACGCACTGGCAGCGGGCACAACCCCGCCCTCACCACCAATCAGCGCCAGGAAGCGGTTCTGCATAGCGGTGATACCAAGCGTGCCCAGCGCCGCGGAAACCTCATCGGCAGAAAAAGCCGGGAAGGACGTCGCCTCAAAATCGAGCTCAACGGGCGCATCGGTGCGGATGGTCGCGACTTTTCGGCTCAGCAGCGCGTCGTCGATGTGCGCGCGCAGATTCTCGCCCATCTTGCCCTTGACCTCATCGGCGTGCGCGATGACCTCGTCCAGGCTGCCATACTGCGCAATAAGCGCGCTCGCCTTTTTGGGGCCGATGCCCGGTACGCCGGGAATGTTGTCCGACGTATCGCCCTTCAGACCGTAGAAATCGGGCACGAGCGCCGGCGTAATGCCGTGATACAGGTCATCCACGCTCTCGGGCGTCATAATCGCCACGTCGGACAGGCCCTTGCGGGTCGAGACCACGTTGACGTGCTCGGTCACGAGCTGATACATGTCGCGGTCGCCGGTCACCAGCAGCATGTCGCAGCCGGCCTCCTCACCCAGGCGCGCCATGGTACCCAGGATATCGTCGCCTTCCCAGCCCTCGGACTGCAGAATCGGCACGTTGAGCGCGGTAAGCAGCTCCTTGATCATCGGAAACTGCGCGTGCAGATCGGGGTCCATGGGCGGGCGCTGCGCCTTATACTGCGGCAGCATCTCCATGCGCACGCGTGGCTTGCCCTTATCAAACGCCACGACCACACCGTCGGGGTTAAAGGCATCGATCATCTTAAGAAACATGTTCAGGAAGCCGAAGATCGCGTTGGTGGGGCGACCGTCCGGCGCGTTCATGGTGGGCGGCACGGCGTGGAAGGCGCGGTGCATGAGCGAGTTGCCGTCGATGACGGCAAAGGTACGGCGCTTGTCAGACATATTGAATACCTCGATTTGGGCTGGGCACGGTTTGTTCACTCCAGTTTACACGCTCCCCGCCCCACGGCCACTGCACATCAGGCTTCCCTGCCGCCGCGGGCCCGCGCGTGATACGATGGCTCACGGTACATCAACCAGCACGATCGATCCGAAAGGAGCCTGCGTTATGGAGCGTCCCTGCGCATGGAAAAAGTACACGCCACAGCAGATCGAGGAGCTCGAGGAGCTTTGCCGCGGCTATAAGCAGTTTTTGAGCGAGAACAAGACCGAGCGCCTGTGCGTCAAGACCGGTATCAAGATGGCCGAGGAGGCGGGCTACGTCAATCTGGAGACCGTGATCGCCGAGGGCCGCGAACTCAAGGCAGGCGACAAGGTGTACGCCTCCAACCACGGCAAGGACCTTATGCTCGTCAACCTGGGCACCGCCCCGCTCGATCAGGGCTTTAACATCCTGGGCGCCCACGTGGACTCGCCGCGCCTGGACCTCAAGCAAAACCCCGCCTTCGAGGCCGGCGACATGGCCTACCTCGACACGCACTACTACGGCGGCGTCAAGAGCTACCACTGGGTGGCCTCCCCGCTTGCACTCGTGGGTGTCATCTGCAAAAAGGACGGCACCACCGTCGACATCAACATCGGCGACAAGGCAGACGATCCGGTCTTTACCATCTCCGACCTGCTGATCCACCTCTCGAGCGAGCAGATGTCCAAGCCCGCCAAGGACGCCGTCGACGCCGAGATCCTCGACGTGATCGTGGGCGGTCGCCCCGTCAAGTTCGATGAGGACGACAAGGACGCCCCCAAGGAGCCCGTCAAGCAGATGTTCCTGGACATCCTCAAAGAGCAGTATGACGTCGAGGAGGAGGACTTCCTCTCCGCCGAGATCGAGGTCGTGCCCGCCGGTCCCGCCCGCGACATGGGCCTCGACCGCTCCATGATTCTGGGCTATGGCCACGACGACCGTGTCTGCGCCTATCCCTCTATGCTCGCCCAGATCAACGTCGCCAACGTGGAGCGTACGAGCATCACACTCATCGTCGACAAGGAGGAGATCGGCTCCGTGGGCGCCACCGGCATGACGAGCCGCTTCTTCGAGAACACCGTCGCCGAGATCATGACGCTCGCCGGCGAGGATAGCCCGCTGGCCCTGCGCCGCGCGCTCGCCCGCAGCCGCATGCTTTCCTCCGACGTGTCCGCCGGCTTCGACCCGGGCTATGCCGGCAAGTTCGAGACCAAGAACGCCGCCTTTATGGGTCGTGGCCTGTGCTTTAACAAGTACACGGGCAGCCGTGGCAAGGGCGGCTCCAACGACGCCGACGCCGAGTACGTGGCCCTCGTCCGCGACATCATGGACGAGGCCGGCGTGGACTTCCAGACCTGCGAGCTCGGCCGCGTCAACGCGGGCGGCGGCGGCACCATTGCCTACATCATGGCCAAGTACGGCATGAACGTCATCGACTCCGGCGTTGCCGTCCTGTCCATGCACGCCCTGTGGGAGGTCGCCAACAAGGCCGACATCTACGAGGCATATCGCGGTTACAAGGCCTTCATCGAGCGAGCCTAACCAGCCCTTCATCAGTTGCGGTGAAATAGTTCCTAAATAGCCCTTTAGACAGGTCGAACAAGAACTATTCCACCGCAACTTCTTTTTGGCAGAGGAGAATCCATGCTGCAGGTCATCATTTCGCCCGCCAAGCAGATGCGCTCGGCCCAAGATGCTTTTGAAGTCCTGGGCATTCCGCCCTTTGCGCGCGAGACGGCTCGACTGCATCGCGCGTTGCTAGATATTGAGCGAAATGAAGGCAGCGGCGGCCTGCAGGCGCTATGGAACGTGAGTGACAAACTGCTGGGGCCTTGCCTCAACACCCTGCATGAGTTCGAGCCCATCTTGGAAAACGGCGACCTCGACAATCCCGATATCGCCCGCAATACCTCCCCCGCCGTCATGTCCTATCACGGCATTCAATACCAGAGCATGGCACCCGAGGTGATGGATGCCGCGCAGCTCGCATGGCTGCAAGACCATCTGTGGATCCTCTCGGGCCTTTACGGATGCGTACGCCCCTTTCATGCCGTCGAACCGTATCGGCTGGAGATGGGTGCGAAGCTCGCCGTTGACGATGCCCGAGACCTCTACGCGTTTTGGAGCGACAAGCTCGCGCGGGTTATCGCCCCGGCAGGCTCAAACACCACGATCGTCAACCTCGCCAGCGTAGAGTATGCCAAAGCCGTTCTGCCCCACCTCGCGGGCGACGCCACAGCCGTCACGTGCCTCTTTGGCGAGGGTATCCGAAACGGGAAGCCCATCCAACGGTCGACCGCCAGCAAAAAGGCGCGCGGCTCCATGGTGCGGTGGATGGCAGAAAACAAGCTCGAGGATGCAAGCGAACTTACCGCATTCAACATCGGCTATCGGCACATCCCCGAGCTTTCAGACAAAAACACCCTGGTATTCATGAACGCGCAGGCACAATAGGTCCGCCGTTTCCAAACACCCCGCTATTCCGCCAAGCCGTCTGCTTTGGCAATCTCGCTTGTCGAGCCATCTTGGTAGGTAACCTTGACATGCTCCACCTCGGACACCGCAACACCCGTCGGAGGCTCCAGGTGCCATTCCGTCAGCGCGATATCCATCGTCGTGGGCACGTCGCCTTGATCTTTGAGCTTCACCGTCAGCGTTTTGAGCGTCGCATCAAACGTCACGCGTTCGATTTCCTCACCAGGAATAGACCCGCCACTCAGCTGCAATTGCACAAACTCGTCGCGCGGATACCAATAGTCGCCCGGCGCGGCCACCGAGTTCCCGCCAGAGACCTTCACCGTCATAATCGGCAGGCCCTCGTCGGCCTCAAACTCCCAGGCGGCGCCGCCGCGACCGCCAAACGTCCAGATACAAAAGGCAATCACCAGCACGGCAAGCACCGCAAAGCCAATCGCGACCAACCCATGGTGCGCACGGCCCTCCTCGGCCGATACGTCCCATTGTGTCTCTCGATATAGATGCTTGTCTTCCATGTTCGCCTCCTCACGGGCACGCTCGTTAGGCCAATCGTACCCATTCGAGCTATACTTGAGCCCATTACATAAACGGGGGGCTTGCAGGACAAGACGGCAGGCTGAGATTGGGCGCGCCCGCCCTGACCCGCAAACCTGATATGGGTAATGCCAACGAAGGGAGCCGTGCCAATGAGCACACAGACCGAGCCCAAGCTCGTCACGCAAATCGACTTCGCCCGCGCCGGGCAGATCACGCCGCAGATGAAGGAGGTTGCCGAGCGCGAGCATCGCGACCCCGAGTACATCCGCGAGCGCGTGGCCGACGGCCGCATCGCCATCCCCGCCAACATCGTGCATATCAAAAAAGGCATGCGCGCCTTTGGTGTCGGCGAGGGCCTGTCCACCAAGGTCAACGTCAACCTGGGCATCTCGGGCGATAAGGCCGATGCCGCCGAGGAGTGGAAGAAGGTCAAGATTGCCGAGGACTTTGGCGCCGACGCCATCATGGACCTCTCCAACTCGGGCAAGACGCGCCAGTTCCGCCAGCAGCTCATCGACGAGACGCCGCTCATGGTAGGCACCGTCCCCATGTACGACGCCATCGGTTACATGGAAAAGCCGCTGGTCAAGCTTACTAAGGACGACCTGTTCGAGGTCGTGCGCGCGCACGCCGAGGACGGCGTGGACTTTATGACCATCCACTGCGGCATCAACAAGTCGGTCATCAAGACCTTTAAGGAGACCGGCCGCCTGATGAACATCGTGAGCCGCGGCGGCTCGCTGCTGTTTGGCTGGATGGAGGTCACCGGCAACGAAAACCCCTTCTACGAGTACTTTGACGAGCTGCTGGAAATCTGCCACGAGTACGACGTGACGATTTCGCTCGGCGATTCCTGCCGCCCGGGCTGCCTCTACGATTCCAACGACGCCACCGAGACCGCCGAGATGATTGAGCTGGGCAAGCTGTGCAAGCGCGCCTGGGCAGCCGGCGTCCAGGTCATGGTCGAGGGACCGGGCCATATGGCGCTCGACGAGATCGCCGCCAACATGAAACTGCAGAAGCGCCTGTGCCACAACGCCCCGTTCTATGTGCTCGGGCCGCTGGTGACCGATATCGGCGTGGGCTACGACCACATCACCGCTGCCATCGGCGGCGCCATCTCCGCCAGCTCCGGTGCCGACTTCCTGTGCTACGTGACGCCGGCCGAGCACCTGTGCCTGC
>CABVCJ010000098.1 GCA_902496845.1 uncultured Collinsella sp. | reverse complement strand
GGTTGCCGACGCTACGGGCGCGCCCACGGCGCCGACGATGCCGATCGTGCTGACCGACCTGGAGCGAAAGTCTTTGGCGGGGGAGCGCGAGCTGTTGACGATGCTCACGAGCTACCCCGACCTGTTCCGCACGTATGCCGACCGCATCTGTTCGATCGAGTGGGTGGATCCGCGCCACGAGTCCATCGCGTGGGCCGTGCTCGCGACGCCGCCGGGCACCGACCCCACGGCGTGCATGGATGCGGCGCGCGCGGTGTGTCCCGAGGCAGCGTCGCTTGTCAGCGCCGGGCGCATTTCGTCGACGAGCAAGCACCCCACCGAGACGAACATCGTGTTTATGCTCGATACCCTTGAGCTCTACACCATCAAGCGCCGCATGCGCGCCGCGCAGGCCAAGCTACGTCAGGACCGGTCGCTCGACGATGAGGCGCGCCGTGTGCTGACGATGCAAGCGATGCAAGATTCTCAGCGCCAGCGCGAGCTCCAAAAGTCGATCGGTGGCGTGGCCGATCCGTTCCGTTTGATCGGTTTGGAGACGGCGGGCGCCGACCAGGTCTAGATGTTGTGGTCAACCAGCGTATTCGCGCCTATATCCAGTCTGAATTTTGGGTATAGACGTCAATGTGTGTGCTAAAGTAATGAGTCCTGTGGACTATGAAGGGAGAATCTGTGCCAAAAAAGAGTGAGAGCACGGGTACTGGGCTGGAATCCTACGTTGCAAAGCTCATGGGCAACGGCTCAAACAGGACTTCGGTAACCGAGGACGAGATTCAGGTCGCCCTGAAGGATATCGATGTGTCTGACGAGCAGCTCAACGCGGTGTATTCCGCGCTGCGCAACAGCGGCATCCAGATTATCTCCGCGAGCGGAAACGACGACGCCCCCATGGACGTCGACGATGACGATAATGATAGCGATACCGACGATTTCGATGACGACGAGCACGATTCCGGCTCGCTCGACGATCACGAGCTTAAGATGGCCCGTCAGGCCGACGCCGAGATGGGTTCTTCCAAGAGCAAGAAGAAGCGCACCGTGCGCACGTCCCGTTCGCGTTCGCGCGTGCGCGGCATCGATGCCTCCACGGTGATGCTGACCGGCGACCCGGTTCGTATGTACCTTAAGGAGATCGGTAAGGTCGACCTGCTGACCGCCTCCGAAGAGGTCGATCTGGCCATGAAGATCGAGGCCGGTCTCGATGCCACCGAGAAGCTCGAGGCCGCCGAGGCGGGCGAGATTGAGCTCAACCGCGCCGAGATGCGTCGCCTGACCCGTATCGAGAACGTCGGCCTCGAGGCCAAGCAGGCGCTCATCAGCGCCAACCTGCGTCTGGTCGTCTCCATCGCCAAGCGCTATGTCGGTCGCGGCATGCTGTTCCTGGACCTGATCCAGGAGGGCAACCTCGGTCTGATCCGCGCCGTCGAGAAGTTCGACTACCAGAAGGGCTTTAAGTTCTCCACGTACGCCACGTGGTGGATCCGTCAGGCCATTACGCGTGCCATCGCCGATCAGGCCCGTACCATCCGTATTCCCGTGCACATGGTCGAGACCATCAACAAGCTCGTCCGCGTGCAGCGCCAGCTCCTCCAGGACCTGGGCCGCGACCCGACCCCCGAGGAGATCGGTGCCGAGATGGACATGAGCGCCGACCGCGTCCGCGAGATCCAGAAGATTTCGCAGGAGCCCGTGTCGCTCGAGACCCCGATCGGCGAGGAAGAGGATTCCCAGCTGGGCGACTTCATCGAGGACTCCCAGGCTATCGTTCCGCCCGATGCCGCCAGCTTCTCCATGCTGCAGGAGCAGCTCACCCAGGTGCTCGATTCGCTTGCCGATCGCGAGCGCAAGGTTATCGAGCTGCGCTTTGGCCTTGTCGACGGACATCCCCGCACGCTCGAGGAAGTCGGTCGCGAGTTTGGCGTCACGCGCGAGCGTATCCGCCAGATCGAGTCCAAGACCCTGGCCAAGCTCCGCCACCCGAGCCGTTCCAGCAAGCTCAAGGACTACATCGAAAGCTAGTCAAGCAAGAAGCGCCCTCAAGCACATCCGTTTGGGGGCGCTTTCATGCAGTCATTGGGGACGTCCGCAATGACTAGTCGGAAAAATTCTCAAAAAAGTTCTTGCCCTAAGCTGATTCGTCCGTATAATAAACTTCGTTGCTTGAGAGCACACACCTATTCCTCGGTAGCTCAATGGTAGAGCACGCGGCTGTTAACCGCGCTGTTGTAGGTTCGAGTCCTACCCGGGGAGCCAGAATTTCTCAGCCCATTCCGCTGGGCTTTTAAATTCCTCGGTAGCTCAATGGTAGAGCACGCGGCTGTTAACCGCGCTGTTGTAGGTTCGAGTCCTACCCGGGGAGCCAGGTTGTAAAACCCGTCGCTTATGCGGCGGGTTTTTTCATGCCGCGATCGCCTGTGGCGAACGTTACCGTATCAACATTTCGTGTCGAGGATGTAATCGCGAA
Source organism: uncultured Collinsella sp. (assembly GCA_902496845.1). Lineage (GTDB taxonomy): Bacteria > Actinomycetota > Coriobacteriia > Coriobacteriales > Coriobacteriaceae > Collinsella. The sequence continues at coordinate 2,958 of CABVCJ010000098.1, read as the reverse complement.
CCCCGCCACCTCAACATGGCGCACTCGTTGTAAACTATTGGAATGATTGCTCCCACGAGATGGTGCCGTGAGCACCAGATAAGGAGATTTTTGTGTCTGAGACCATTAACGGCAGCCTGAGCGTCTCGAACGACGTTATTGCCGATATTGCCGGTTATGCCGCGATGACGTGCTATGGCGTCGTCGGTATGGCCGAACAGCTCCAGGGCGCCGAGAGCGTGCGCCTGCTTGCCGGTCAGCGCCTCCGCAAGGGCGTGCTTGTCTCCGCCGACGAGAACGGCCTTACGGTCGATCTTCACGTCGTGCTCGAGAACGGCGTCAACATGAAGTCCGTCTGCCACAATCTTTCGAGCTCTGTTGCCTTCACCCTGCAGGAGATCGCCCAGATCGATCCCGCCAGCCTTAAGATCGGCATCCACATCGACGCGCTCAAGAGCCGTCTGAACTAGCATCCGAAAACGGAGATTCAAATACCCATGATTGCAAAGACCATTCGCACCTGTTTTCCGATCGCTGCGGTTGCCGTTTCCGACAAGGCCGAGGAGATCAACAAGCTCAACGTCTTCCCCGTACCCGACGGCGACACCGGCACCAACATGTCGCTCACGCTCGCCTCGGTGACCAAGGAGCTCTCCGCCCTTCCCGCCGATGCCGATATGGAGGCCATCGCCGGCGCCATCACCCACGGCTCCCTGATGGGTGCCCGCGGCAACTCCGGCGTCATCACCTCGCAGATCCTGCGCGGCGTGGCCGAGGGTCTCGTCTCTGTCGACGAGCCCATTACGTCCGCCAACATCGCCTTCGCTTTCCGTCGCGCCGTCAAGGTTGCCTTCCAGGCCGTTCGCAAGCCCATCGAGGGCACGATCCTCACGGTGCTTCGCGATGTCTCGACCAAGGCCGATGAGTGCGAAAAGAAGAATTTCTCGGCCGAGGACGCGCTCGATGCCATCGTCGTCGAGGCCTACCAGTCCGTCGCCCGCACGCCCGACCTGCTGCCCGTTCTGAAGGAGAACGGCGTGGTCGACTCCGGCGCCTTTGGCTTTGCCATCTTCCTGGAGAACTTTGTCGCCGCTGCGCTTGGCCGCAGCACCGTTGTCGAGGATTTCTCCGCCACGTTTGATTCCGCTGGCTCTGCCCGCGACGCGGCCCTCGGTCGCGTTGAGATTGAGGCCAACGACGATTGGGAGGGCTCGGAGTTCCGCTACTGCAACGAGTTCCTCTTTAAGGCCGACGCCCCGTTTGACGAGGACGAGTGCCTTAAGTTCCTGGGCTCCATGGGCGACTGCGAGCTGCTCGTGGGTGCCTACCCCGATTACAAGATCCATGTGCACTCCAACACGCCTAACCTGGTGCTCGAGCACATGCTGCAGCTTGGTCAGATCTACGAGGTCTTTATCCACAACATGGAGATGGAGGCCCACGACCGTACCGCCAAGATTCATGAGGACCAGGAAAAGGCCGCCGAGCCCGCCAAGGCGTTGGGCTTTGTCGCCGTTGCCGCCGGTTCGGGCGAGGCCGACATCCTCAAGTCCCTCGGCGTTGACGTGATCGTCTCGGGTGGCCAGACCATGAACCCCTCGACCGCCGACCTGCTGGGCGCGGTGGACCAGGTCAACGCGACCTCGGTCATTATCCTGCCCAATAACGGCAACATCCGCATGGCTGCCGAGGCCGCAGCCTCTGCCTGCACCGACAAGAAGGTCGCCGTCGTTCCCACCAAGACCGTCCCGCAGGCGTTCTCCGCGCTGTTCGCCGTCCTGCCCGATTCCGAGCTCGAGGACGCCGTTGCCGCCATGGTCGACGCCATCAGCGAGGTTCGCGATGGCGAGGTCACCCGTGCCGTGCGCGATTCCAGCGCCTCTGACGGTTCTCCGATTCACTCCGGTGACGTCATGGGTATCATTGCCGGCTCCATCGACGTGGTCGGCTCCGATGTGAAGCAGGTCACGCTCGACTGCATCAACCGTATGCAGGAGGAAGAGGAGGGCGACGCGCTGACGATTCTGGCCGGCGAGGAGCTGTCCGATGAGGCCTTTCAGGAGATCGTCGACGCCATCGAGGAGGCTCAGCCCGACCTGGAGATCGATGCCCATCGTGGCGAGCAGCCGCTCTATCCCGTGATTTTCTCGATCGAGTAGGCATCTGCCCATGTCCGAGCTGTGCTCCGTGCCGCGCGTCTCGGAGCGCTTTGCCCAGAGCAATGCGCTCGACGAGGATATCGCGCGACTCAAATATGTTTCGGGTAAACGTGAGGAGGCCCTTCGCCGTCTGGGAATTCGGACGGTGGGGGACCTCCTTCTCCATATCCCTCACCGCTATCTCGACTTTACGCGCTCCTGGTCCATCGAGATGGCTCCCATCGGGACCGTGTGCACGATTGTCGCCACGGTCGATCGCATTGTTCAAAAGCAGCCTCGCCCGCGTATGCAGGTGACCGAGGTCTCGCTGGTGGACGAGACGGGCGTGCTGCAAGTCGCCTTTTTCCGTCAGCCATGGATTGCCCAGCAGTTTAAGCAGGGAGACCGCCTGGCCGTGATGGGTAAGGTCGAGTTTGCCTACGGCTTTAAGCAGATGGCCTCGCCGCATTTCGAAAAGCTCGAGGACGGGCGTGCCGCGGGCACCATCCTGCCGTTCCATTACGTGAGCGATGGCGTGAGCCAGGCGTGGATGCGCCGCATCGTTAGCGGCGCGCTCGAGGTCGTCGGCAATCCCTTCGACCCGATTCCCGCACGCGTGCGCGCCAAGCGCCGCCTGATGAGCAATGCCCGCGCGCTGCGCTCAATTCACTTTCCATCGAGCATGGCCGAGCGCGATATTGCGCGTGCACGGCTTGCCTATGAGGAGTGCCTCTACCTGCAGCTGGCGCTGCGATTGCGCAACGACGGCGGCTTGGTCGAAGTTGCTCCCTACGCCCACGTCGCTGGTGAGCACCTGGCGGCGCTCAAGGAAGCCCTGCCG
>CABVCJ010000097.1 GCA_902496845.1 uncultured Collinsella sp. | reverse complement strand
GGTCGAGCAGCTTGCCGGTCTCGTCCATGACGGCGACCTTGCAGCCGGTGCGGTAGCCCGGATCGAGTGCGAGCACGCGGGCGCCGCGCACGGGGCGTGCCGAGAGCAGGCCCTCGAGATTCTTGGCAAAGACGTTGATGGCCTCGGTCTGGGCGCGAACGGTGAGTTTGGCGCGGGCCTCGCGCTCTAGCGAGGGGGCCATGAGGCGCTTGTAGCCGTCGGCGATGGCGGCGTCAAAGACGGGCGCGAAGACGCCCTGGCGTCGGGGCCAACGGCTACCGAGGCGTGCCGTGGCGGCAGTGCCGTCGACGTTCACGCGCACGCGGAGCTTGCCCTCGCGCTCACCGCGATCGATAGCCAACACGCGGTGGTTGGGTATACGGCGCAGCGGCTCGTCATAGCTGTAGTACGGCTCGTAGGGGGTCTTCTCGGCGGGGTCGGTGGCTTCGACGACGATATCGGCGGTGTTTTGCGTAAAGGCGCGCAGGTCGGCGACGTTCTCGGGGTCCTCGGCTACCGTTTCGGCCACGATGTCGGCGGCACCGGCGAGCGCCTTTTCGGGCGTGTCGAAGCCGGCCTCATCATTGACGTATACCGCTGCGGCGTCGAGCGCGCTGCCCTTGGCCGAGGCTTGCATGATGATCATGTTGGCGAGCGGCTCCAGGCCGGCCTCGCGGGCCTTCTGCGCGCGGGTCATGCGCTTTTTGCGGTAGGGCTTGTAGAGGTCCTCGACACGCTGGAGCTGCGTGGCCTCGCGAATCTGCTGCTCGAGTTCGGGCGTGAGTTTGCCCTGGGCGTCGATGAGCAGGATGACGTCCTCCTTGCGCTGCTCAAGATTGCGCAGGTAAGACAGGCGCTCGTCGAGTGCGCGCAGGGCGACGTCGTCCATGCCGCCTGTGGCTTCCTTGCGGTAGCGCGAGATAAAGGGGATGGTGTTGCCCTCGTCGATGAGCTTGACGGCTGCCTCGATGTTGTCAGCCTTAAGGTTGAGCTCGTGGGCGAGCTGGGCGATAAGATCCATGGGACTCCTTGCGTTTGAGGTGCGTTTGCAGCACAGAGCTACCAAGGATACCACCCGTCCCAAAAGACTGTTTTGGGGCCGCACCACGAAAACGGCCTATCTACTACGTTTTACCCGTATGGGTCGACCATGCCTGGTTTTACCGAAAATCGGCAAGCCGTTTACCTGCGGGTTTTATTTCGCGAAATTCGGCATGGTTGAGGGCGATCGGTTAAGCGTAGTAGATAGGCCCATTTCGTGGCGAACGAATCAAGCCGAGGTGCAAAATGGCCCCCGTCCTAGAAAAATCGTCGGCAAGGTAGCAAAATGCCCCGCGGGCAGGAGGCTGCTCGCGGGGCAAAGAAGAGGGGCTTATTGGTGACGGACCGAGGGGCTCGGCATGGGGCTTCTGCCGCGGTCGCTCTTAAGGCATTACAGCTCGACGAGCTGGCCGGTCTCGGCGGCCTCCTTGATGGCGTTGAGAAGCGTGAGCGTCTTGACGTTATCGGCGGGGGTCACGACGGGCTCGACCTCGCGGCGGACAACCTTCACAAAGTGCTTGAGCTGCATCTTGTGCGGCAGTGCCGGGTCGACGGCCGGAATCTCCATCTGCAGCGGCTTGTGCCAGTTGGAGGCGCCGTCGTAGGAGAACTGGTGCAGGCGGGGCAGCGAAAGGGCGCCCTTGGTGCCACCGATAAAGTAGGCGTCGGCGTCGAAGGGGCGGTACTGCGGGTCCTCGCGGGCGGTTGCCTCCCAGTTCCAGGGGCTGGCGGTGGCGTCGGAGATAGTCATGCTCGCGAGTGCGCCATCGGCAAAACGGACGTTGACCACGGCGGAGTCCTCGGTCTCAAAACCGCGGGCGGCGCTGGACTGCATGCCCTGGACGGCAACGGGCTCGCCCAGCAGGTAGCGGAGCAGGTCGACGTCGTGCACCAGGTTGACCAGGATCGGGCCGGCACCCTTCTTGCGACGCCACTCGACATCGAAGTACTCGTCGTTCTTATAGATCATGTAGTGGAAGCTCGACACGGTGAGCTTGCCCAGCTCGCCGGACTCGATGATCTCCTTGGCCTTGTTGACGAAGGGGTTGTGGCGACGGTGCTGGCCTACGAGCACGGGCACGCCGGCGGTCTCGGCCTCGGCGGCGAAGGCCTGGGCATCCTCCAGGTCGTTGGAGATCGGCTTTTCGACCAGCGGCACGATGTTGCGCTTCACAGCCTCGCGGGCAACGCCCAGGTGTAGGTCGTTGGGCGTGGCGATGATGACGGCCTCGGGCTTGACCTCGTCCATCATCTGGGCGGGATCGGTATAAAACGGCACGCCGGCGGCCTCGGCCGTGGCGCGGGCGCCCTCAAAGGCGTCGGCGATGGCGACGAGCTCGGCCTCGGGCTCCTCGGTGACAAAGCGGATGTGGTTGCGGCCCATGGCGCCGGCGCCGATAACGGCAATGCGGACGGGGTTGAGCTCAGACATTTCGACTCCTTAATACTGGTGGCGGTGGAATGCGACAAAGGGGCAGTCCCTTTGTCGCATCGGTAGAACTAGGCGGACTTCTTCTTGCTGTCGGAGACCATCATGTAGACGGTGAGCACGACGGCGATGGCGGCGATTACGATGGCGCCGTAGAAGGACTGCTGGTAGGCGGCGCTGCCGGCCTCGGCGTGATACAGCACGGCGGTGATGGGCTGGCTGATCCAGGTGGAGGCGGCGTAACCCAAAAACATGATGCCGTAGTTGACGCCGATGTTGCTGGTGCCAAAGGCGCCGCCGGTGAGCGGCGGGTAGATGACGAGCAGGGCGCCAAAGCTAAAGCCGAGCAGGGCGAGCGCCACAAAGAACATGCTCTGCGTAAAGCTCATCGACATGATGACGAGCGCGACGATGGTGACGACAAGGCTGATGAGCAGCGACTTATAGGCGCCGAGCTTGTCGATGATCTGACCAAAGGACAGGCGGCCAACCAGGTTGGCGCAGGTGTTGACGGAGACCACCACACCGCCGAGGGCGACGGCCGCGGCGCTCGTGGGGTCGGCGAAGAGCTGGACGGCGGCGATGGAAGCAACTTTGCCCACGAGCAGGGTGCCGGCGGTGGCGGCAAAGGCGAAGGTGATGATGAGGACCCAGAAGCGCGGGGTCTTGACCATCTCGCCCGGGGTGAGGTCGCCGAAGGTGCCGGCGTGCGCGCCGCCCTTGGGGGCCTCGAAGCCCTCGGGCAACCAACCGGCCTCGGGGGCCTTCAGGAACAGGGCAGAGGCGGCGATCGTCACAAAGAAGATGACGCCGAGTGCCTTGAGGGCGCCAAAGATGCCCAGGCTCGGGATGAGCAGCGAGGCGAGTACCGGGGACAGCACAGCGGGACCGGCGGTCGAAGCGGCCAGAGTGATGCCGGAGGCGAGACCCTTCTTGTCGATGAACCACTTTTGGCCGGTGGTGAGCGCCGGGTTGTAGCCCAGGCCGTTGCCAACGGCGGCGACGAGCGAGAACCACAGGTAGAACTGCCACGGCTCGGTGACGGTGCCGGACATGAACCAGCCCACGCCGTAGCACACGGCGGCGGCGATCACGACGTTGCGCGGGCCGATCTTGTCGGAGATGCGGCCGGCGAAGATGCCCGTCACGGCCATGATGGTCTGAAAGACCGGGAAGGCCCATGTAAGAGCGCTGGACCACTCGGGGTAGACGGCGAGCAGGTTCTTGCTCACGACGGAATACAGCGCGATGGAGCTGATGAAGAACATGGTGACGCACGCGGCGGAAAGCACGACGGCGCGACCCTTGTTGGAGTTGGTGGAAGCCATTGGACTCTTTCTAATCGATACGGGGGAGGAGCGGGCGTGTCCGTGGGGCCTCCCTGTCAGGTTGGTTTACTGGTCAGTCGGCTTGGCGACGCCGGACTCATCGGACCAGAGCTCGACACCCTTGTTCTTAAGGTAGTTGTCGGCATAGGCGCGACGGCCGCCGGGCTTGGCGGTGAGGTCGCCCATCATGTTGGAGAAGCCGCCGTCGACCTTGATGGCGTCGCCGGTGGTAAAGTCCGAGCGCTTGGATGCCAGGAACATGACGGCGTTGGCGATATCGCTGACTTCGCCGATGCGGCGCGTGGCGATCAGGCGGCTGCGGCTCTTTTCGACCTCGGGATCGGCGTAGAAGTTGGCCGACATCGGGGTCTTAACGAAGCAGGGCTCGACGCAGTTGGAGCGGACGCCGTAGGGGCCCCACTCGGCGGCGAGCATCTTGGACATCATGTTGACGCCGGCCTTGGTGGAGCTGTACACGCCCGAGAACGTCTCGGGGGAGTGGCTGGCGACGGTCGAGATGTGCACCAGGCGGCCCTGGCCGGCCTTGATCATCTCGCGACCAAAGCGCTGCGAGGTGATGAAGTAGCCGGTGAGGTTGACGTTGAGCACCTGCTCCCAGTCGCTCAGCGGCAGGTCCTCCATGGCGGCGAAGCGCAGGATGCCGGCGGTGTTGACAAGGACGTCGACGCGGCCGAAGTCGGCGATGGTGGCATCGACGGCGGCCTGAACCTCGGTCTCGTCGGTGGCGTTCATCTTGTAGCCCTCGGCGTGGATGCCAAACTCGGCGGCGAGGTCGGCGGCTGCGGCCTTGACCTTCTCCTCGTCCAGATCGAGCAGGACGACGTTGGCGCCGTTGCGGGCGAACTCGCGGCAAATCTCGACGCCCATGCCGCCGAGTGCGCCGGTCACGGCGCAGACATCGCCCTCGAGCTTAAGCCAGTTGCTCATAGGAACTTCCCTTCTTGTGCCTCCCTGTGGGTCGCTCCTATTAATCGACCCACGTGGTTTTCGCAGGTTATCGTATGCTTTGCATTTGCGCAGGTGAATTGCATAATTGTTAGAATGACGTTAACCGTAGGTTTACACTGTGCGATGCAGTCTATGCTCAATTGAGCGCGTGACCTGCGAAAACAACCCCCTGTGGCACCATGCGGTCACGGGCGCGAAAACGGGAGATTGACGTGTACGATCGACGACTTGAGGCCATATCGGCCGCCGCGGAGCTGGGAAGCTTCTCGCGTGCGGCGGCAAAATTGCGCGTGTCGACCCCGGCGCTCGTCAAGCAGGTGTCGGGCTTCGAGGCCGAGTTTGGCATCACGTTGTTCGAGCGCTCGCACTCGGGCGTCAAGGTGACGCCGGCGGGTGCTCTGCTGGTGGACGACGCTCGCTCGATCATGCGCCAGTCCGAGGACGCCCTGCGCCGTGCCCGACGTGCGGCGGGTGACGGCGGTGCCGTGCGCCTGGGCGTGTCGATGATGTGCCCGGGGCGTCAAACGCTGTCGATGTGGTCGGGCATCCACGATCTGGAACCGTCGCTGCGTTTTGAAATCGTGCCAGTGAGCGACCTCTATGACGAGCGCGAATCCGTCATGCGCAGCCTTGGTCGCGAGGTCGATGTGGTGCAGTCGAGTTT
>CABVCJ010000096.1 GCA_902496845.1 uncultured Collinsella sp. | reverse complement strand
CGCTCCTTGCGTGCTGCGCTGGAAAACGCTTCGCGTTTCCTCAGCTCCGCACCCTTGCGGGTTCGAATCCCATGCGCTGGGCACAAAAAAGAAAGGCCTCCATTACTGGAGGCCTAACAATTCAATGGTGGGCGATGAGGGATTCGAACCCCCAGCCTTGTGCGTGTAAAGCACCTGCGCTAACCGTTGCGCCAATCGCCCGCAGGGACTGAGTATAGCGGAAACCCTGCGTGGTTCACCGCTAATTCATAACGAAAACTAAGCGGCGACTTCGGTGCTCTTGTTCTCGTCGATAAAGAAGCGCTTGTACCAGATGAGGAACGTCAGCGTGGTATAGATCTTGCGCTGGTTGAGCGCGCGACCCTTAAAGTGATCGTCGAGCAGTTTCATGAGCGCATCGGTGTCAAAGAAATCAGCAGCCCACGGCGCGGTGAAGTATTCCTTTACGTAGTCGTAGTACTTTTGCTCGCGCAGCCAGAACTTGACCGGTACGGGGAAGCCCACCTTCTTGCGCGTTGCCCACTCGTCGGGCAGCGTGCGGTTGGCAGCGTGACGCAGAACGAGCTTGCAGCCTTCTTCGTTAACACGGTAGTTGGCGGGAATGTGCTCGGCAAACTCCATGACCTTCTTGTCCAGGAACGGGACGCGAAGCTCCAGAGAATGCGCCATGCACATCTTGTCGGCCTTGAGCAGAATGTCGCCCGGTAGCCACATGTTCATATCCAGATACTGTTTCTTGGAAAGCTCACAGCAGTCGGGAACCTGCTTGTAGTACTCGGCGCACATCTCGGCGGCGTTCTTGCCGGTGTCATAAGCGGGCTTGAGCACCTCGTCGACTTCGGAGGGATCGAACACCTTTGCCTGACCCACATACCAGCGCTCGGGAACCTCGGCGCATTTCGTCAGGAAGTTGTGTCCCTTAAAGTAGGGGAGATGCTGAACGAGTGAGCCCAGGGCGCGACGTACGCCGAGCGGCACGCGCTTCTTAAAAGTGCGCATCTCGGGGGTGTCCTCGTACCACTCATAGCCGGCAAACAGCTCGTCGGCGCCCTCGCCCGAAAGGACGACGGTGACCTCCTTGGAGGCCATCTGCGCCAGATAGTACAGCGGCACGCTGGACAGGTTCGATTGCGGCTCGTCCATGTGGTACTGGATATCGGGCAGTGCATCAAAGAACTCGTCGGCGGTAATCATCTTGCGCACGTTCTTGATGCCCAGCTTGTCGGAAAGCTCGGCGGCGTAGTTGGTCTCGTTGAAGTTCTTGTAATCGAAGCCGACAGAATACGTGGTGTCGGGCATGAGACAGGCGGCAATGTAGCTGGAGTCCACACCGCCAGAAAGGAACGAGCCCACCTTAACATCGGCGATTCGGTGCGCAGCGACGCTTTCGTGCACGACCTTGTCGCACTCGTCCACGTACTCCTCGAAGGTCTTGGAGTTGTCGTCGGTGAAGTCACAGCTCCAGTAACGCTTGATGTCCATGGTGTTGGTCGTCAGGTCATACGTAAAGCAATGCGCCGGGGCAAGCTTGAACACGCCCTTAAAGAAGGTCTCCTCCGTGGCGGGGAATTGCAGCGTCAGGTAGGGGCGCAGCGCGTCGTGGTTGACAGCCTTCTCAAACTTGGGATGGTCCAGGAAGCTCTTGATCTCGGAGCCAAACAGCAGCGAGCCATCGGATGCCTGGTAGTAATAGAACGGCTTGATACCAAAGATGTCACGAGCACCAAAGAGTTTGTTCTTGTTCTGGTCGTGAATTACGAACGCGTACATGCCGCGCAGACGGTTGACCAGGTCTTCGCCCCACTCCTCGTAACCGTGTACCAGGACTTCGGTATCAGCGTTGCAGTGGAAGGCGTAGCCGGCCGCCTCCAGCTCGGCGCGAAGCTCCTGGAAGTTGTAGATCTCTCCGTTGAAGACAATCGTGACCTTGCCGTCGTCGCTCGACATGGGCTGGGCTCCAGCTTCGGAAAGATCGAGAATCGAAAGACGACGAAAACCAAGGGCAACGTTGTCGACGATATGCTGGCCGCCCATATCGGGACCACGGTGGATGATGCGATTCATCATGGCCGTGAGAACCAGCTCACTCTGTTCATCTGTACCGGTAAAACCGACAAAACCGCACATGCAAGATCCTTTCTGCTGACGGCTCAGGTGTACTGCCGCAAGGATTGCGGCAGCTGATGTCAAATAATCTTTACTATCATGCCAATCTTTTGTTTCGTGATAGGGCATAAGCGCCGAGCGAACCGAAAAAACCACGTCCCGATCTTCAGACGAAGCGGCAGGACGTGGTTGCGAACGCTATGTTAAAGAACAGCACCCAGATTTCCTTGTTTTTACACGGGGTGAACACTGTTGCCATTTATTAGACCACGGCACAGTCCATGCAATTTTTTAGAAGGCTGTGATGCGCGCAAGGTCAGGTGGCATATTAGGATGGTTGATAATACAGAATGTTTCATCGTTTCTGCCGCGGGACGTCTTCTGCCCTTTAAGGCTGAATTTAGCGAGAGAGGTCTTTGTATGTCGAGTCCGACACAAGAGAAGCTAACTCTGATGCGCTATATAGAGTTGCTCGAGGAAGATGACCTTGTTGTTTCCAGACCGAGCGCTTCGTGCGACCAGCGCATTGAGTTTGCGACTGATGACTCGCGTCAGGTGCGTCCGGGCACGTTGTTTGTCTGCAAGGGCCGTGCGTTTAAGCGCGAGTACCTGCTTTCGGCAATCGCCGATGGCGCCGTGGCCTACGTTTCCGAGGTCGATTACGATGTTGATCTTCCCGCGGTGATTGTGAGCGATATTCGTCGCACGCTCGCCGTGGTGGCAGATGCCTTTTATGGGCACCCGTCGGGTAAGGTGAAGGTCTGCGCCTTTACAGGCACCAAGGGCAAGTCGACCTGCAGCTTTTATCTGCGCGGCATCCTCGCCAACGAGGCCAAGCTTACGGGCTGTCATCGACCCGCTCTTAATACGGGCATTGAGTTCGACGACGGCATCGAGACGGGCCCTTCCAAGCTGACGACCCCCGAATCCTTCCTGCTGCAGTCTCGCATCGCGCATGCTGCGGAGGCGGGTGCCCCGTGGCTGGTTATGGAGGCATCGAGTCAGGGCCTCAAATACGAGCGTACGGGCAAGATTGACTTTGAAGTCGGCGCCTTTACCAATATCGGCGAGGATCACATTTCGCCGATTGAGCATCCGACGCTCGAGGATTACTTTGCCAGCAAGCTCAAAATCTTCTCGCAGAGCCGTTTTGCCGTGGTCAATCTCGATATGGATAAGGTCGATCGCGTGCTCGAGGCGGCATCTCGTTGCGAACGTACGGTGACGTTCTCCCTGACCGACGAGCGTGCCGACGTGCTTGCGCTGGCGATTCGCAATGGCGACTGCGGCGTGGTGGCAACGGTGCGCACGCCCCGTTTTACGCGTGACATTGTGATTCCCACGCCGGTTAAGTTCAATGTGTCCAACGCGCTTGCCGCTATTGCCTGCGCCGAGGCCCTGGGCATTTCCGAAGAGGGTATCGTCCATGGCTTTGAGGGTGTCTTCGTTCCCGGTCGTATGGAGCTCTATCCGTCCGTATCGGGAAAAATCCTGGGCATCGTCGATTTTGCACATAACGGCATGAGCCTCGAGACACTCCTGCGCGACTTGCGCGAGAACTATCCCGAGCGCGAGCTGGCGGTTGTGTTTGGCGCTACGGGCGGTAAGGGTGTCGATCGACGCACCACGATGGGCATCGCCGCTGGCAAGTATGCCGACCGAATCGTGATTACCGAGGATGACCCCGGCCCCGAGGATGTCGAGGACATCTGCGCCGAGATCGCGCGCAACGTTCAAGCGCAGGGAAATGATAACTGGCAAATCGTGACTGATCGCGTTGCCGCTATCGAGACTGCCGTGCGCGAAACTGTCCGACCTGCCGTGGTCATCGTGACCGGTAAGGGCGAGGAAGAGTGTATGCTGCGCAAGAACGGACCCGAGCCTTGTGAGCGCGACGGTTCGATTCTCAAGCGCACCCTTGCGGCGTACGACGCCTAGACCAGCCCCTTCTATGTAAACGGAGTGACCATGTCCCACAACATCCTGCCGACCGTTGCCGAGCTTTCGGGCGAGGTGCGCGAGCGTCTTGCCAAGGTCAAGTATGTCTTTACCGATCTGGACGCCACGATGCTCGCCCCCGGCTCGTGTGTACTGCGCGATAACGACGGCAATCCCTCGACCAAGCTCGTCGAGGCGGTTGTCGCGCTCGCTCGTGCCGGCATCCAGGTGGTCCCCACCTCGGGTCGCAATCGCACCATGATCCATGAGGACGCCCGCGTGCTCGGCCTCAACTCCTACATCGGCGAGATGGGCGGCCTGGTCATGTACGACCTCAAGGCCAACGACTGGGAGTACCTGACGGGCGACATGCCCTACGACCCCGCCTGCGGTCTCACGCCGCACCAGGTGATCGAGCAGACCGGCGTGTGCGAGAAGATCCTTGCCCGCTGGCCGCACAAGATCGAATACCACAACGACATGTCGACCGGCTACAAGTACCGTGAGGTCACCGTCGGCATGCGCGGCGATGTGCCCGACGATGAGGTCCAGGCCATCCTGGACGAGGCCGGCTGCGGTCTGGTCTGGGCTTGCAACGGCCATCTGACTCACCTGTCCAAGCCGACGACGCTCGAGCTTAATCGCGTCGAGGACGGCCGCGCCTTCAACATCAATCCGGCGGGTCTCAACAAAGGCGTTGCCATTGCGCGCTTCTGCGAGCACCTGGGGATCGAGCGCGAGGAGACGCTCGCACTCGGCGACTCCGAGTCCGACTTCTACATGGCCGACCATGTTGGCATGTTCTGCCTGGTCGAGAACGGTCTGACGAGCGCCGGTGCCCCGGAGTTCTTGGATGCCTGCGACAATGCCTATATTACGCGCGGCAAGATTGTCGACGGTTGGGTGGCAACGGCCGAGCTGTTGGTCGCGGCCCGTTCGTAGCGCGACGCATCACGCATGGTCGCATTTTTCGAGAGAGAATCTGGTGAGGTAATGTCCGATATCGATAATCTGGCCGGGGACACGCGTCCGATCGGCGTGTTCGACTCGGGCCTGGGCGGCTTAACGGTCGCGCGCGCGATTGCAACGGCGCTTCCGCACGAGTCCGTCTACTATTTCGGTGACACTAAGCGCTGCCCTTATGGCACCCGCACCGAGGACGAGGTTCGCTCGTTTGCGCTGCAGGCGGGCCGCTGGCTATCGAGGCACGACGTTAAGATCATGGTCATCGCCTGTAACACGGCGACCGCCGCGGCCTTGCGTCTGGCTCAGCAAGTGCTTGACGTTCCCGTGATCGGCGTGATCGCTCCGGGCGCACGTGCTGCCATCAACAGCACGCGTACGCGTCGCGTGGGCGTGCTCGCCACCAACCTCACCATTCGCTCGGGTGCCTACACGCGCGCCATTCAGGACTTGGATGCTGGTGTCGATGTGTATGGCTGCCCGGCCTCGAGCTTTGTCGAGGTCGTCGAGCACGAGCTCGCCTCGGGCGCGCACCTGCAGGAGCAGTGGCTCG
>CABVCJ010000095.1 GCA_902496845.1 uncultured Collinsella sp. | reverse complement strand
GGACGGCAAGCGTCGCCTGCGCATGCACTACGTGACCCAGACGGGAGTCAACCCGCCGACGTTTACGTTCTTCGTCAACCACAGCGACCTGGTCAACGACACCTACCAGCGCTACGTGGAGAACCGTATGCGCTCGACCTTCGATTTTTCCGGCACGCCCATTCGACTCTTCTTTAGGAAGAAGGAGCAAAAGGATGCATAATCCGATTCTGCTGACCGCCATCTGCGCCGTGGTCTCGTTCTTTATCGGAGCGATTCCGTTTGGCTTGATCTTGGGCCGCGTGTTTAACCACACCGACATTCGCAAGGCGGGTTCCGGCAATATCGGCACCACCAACGCCCTGCGCGTAGCCGGACCCAAGGTGGCTGCGCTCACGCTGCTGCTCGACTGCCTTAAGGGCGCCATCTGTGTCATATTCGCGCGCCCGCTTATCGCGGGCGTGGGCTATGGCTTCCCTGTAAGCATCATGGCGCCCGGAGCCCCCGGCGACTGGATGCTCGGCGTCATTTGCCTGGCAGCGGTGTGGGGGCACATCTTCTCGCCCTACCTCAACTTCCATGGCGGCAAGGGTATCGCCGTGGGCTTGGGCGTCATCCTCGCCTGGTACTGGCCCATCGGACTTTCGCTGCTGGGCATGTTTATCGTGGCCGTCGCCATCACCAAGTTTGTGTCGGTGGGCTCGCTTGCCGCTGCCATCGGCCTTCCCATCGCCGTCTGCGCGGTCTTTCCGTACGGCAGCCTGGGTCTCAAGTTTTGCATGGCGATGATCGGCATCACCGTGGTGTGGGCGCATCGCGCGAACATCAAAAAGCTCATGACGGGTAAGGAGTCCAAGCTATCGTTTACCAAGCGCGTCACCGAGCCCGACGATAAGTAGGAGAGAGTCATGAATGTTGCGCTGATTGGCTCCGGCTCCTGGGGAACCGCCGTCGCCGGCCTTGCCGCCGCGCGAGCCGAGCGCGTGACCATGTGGGCCCATAGTGAGCAGACGGCCGCCGGCATCAATGGCGAGCACCGTAACCCCCGGTATCTGGTGGGCTACGACCTGCCCAGCAACGTCGTCGCCACCACGGACCTATCGCAGGCGCTCGACGGCGCCGATGCGATCATCTTTGCCGTGCCCTCCACGCACCTGCGCAGCGTATGTCATCAGGCAGCACCCTTCATCGCCACCGACACCCCGGTGCTCTGCCTCACCAAGGGCATCGAGCCCGAGACCGGCCTGCTCATGAGCGAGGTCATTGCCAGCGAGATCGGCAACGAGGCACGCGTGGCGGCGCTCTCGGGCCCCAACCATGCCGAGGAGATTTGCCGCGGCGGACTTTCTGCCGCCGTCATCGCTAGCAAAGATCCGCAGGTAGGGGAGACCTTTAAGGACCTGCTCCTATCTACGGCCTTCCGCATCTACCTGTCGCAGGACATGACCGGCGTCGAGGTATGCGGCGCCATGAAAAACGTCATCGCTATCGTGTGCGGCATTTCCGCCGGCTCCGGCGCGGGCGATAACACGCTCGCCCTTATCATGACGCGCGGCCTGGCCGAGATCAGCCGCCTGGTGCACGCCCGCGGCGGACAGGCCATGACTTGCATGGGCCTCGCCGGCATGGGCGACCTCATCGCCACCTGCACGTCGGAACATTCGCGCAACCGCACCTTTGGCTACGAGTTTGCCCACGGCGTGTCGCTCGACGAGTACCAGGCACGCACACATATGGTGGTCGAGGGCGCCGTCGCGGCCCGCAGCGTCAGCGAGCTCGCCCGTTCACTGGGCGTAGACATTCCGCTCACCTTTGCCGTGGAGCAAACGCTCTACAACGGTGTTACTTTGGACAGGGCGCTCGAGATTCTTACCGACCGCGTCCCCTCTCAAGAGTTCTACGGACTCACCGACTAGCGCAGAAAGGCTACTACCATGGGTTCCATCAAAATCGCTCCGTCCATCCTTTCGGCCGACATGGCCAACCTCAAGGGCGAGCTCGACAAGATCGCCGGCGCCGACTATGTGCACTTCGACGTCATGGACGGTCACTTTACCGGCAACCTCACCTTTGGCGTTGACATCCTCAAGGCCGTCAAGCGCTCCACCGACGTGCCGGTCGACGCGCACCTCATGGTGTCGAACCCCGACGAGACGGTCGATTGGTATGCCGACGCCGGTGCCGACATGATCACCGTGCACTACGAGGCCTCCACGCACCTGCACCGCACGCTCACGCATCTGCAGCAGCGCGGCGTCAAGGCCGGCGTGGTACTCAACCCCGCCACCCCCGTCTGCGTGCTCGAGAGCATCATCGACGTTGTCGACATGGTGCTGCTCATGAGCGTGAACCCCGGCTTTGGCGGCCAGAGCTTTATCCCCGGTACCATTGCTAAACTCCACGAGCTTAAGGCCATGTGCGAGCGCCACGGCGTGTCGCCCATGATCGAGGTCGACGGCGGCATTTCTTCCAAAAACATCGCCGAGGTCGTCAAGGCCGGTGCCAACGTGCTCGTGGCCGGTTCCGCCGTATTTAAGTCCAAAGATCCCGCCGCCGAGGTTGCGCTGCTGCAGAAGCTGGGCAACGAGGCTGCACAGGAGGAATAAACCCTTATGACCGCAGGTCAAAACCGCATACCCGTGAATCTTGACTATGCCGCCTCGACGCCCATGCGCGCTGAGGCGCTCCTTGCGCAGCGCGAGTACGACGACAGCGAGCTTGCCGGCGTCAACCCCAACTCGCTGCATTCGCTCGGCCGCAAGGCCGCTGCGCGCCTGGAAGTGGCGCGTCGCGAGATCGCCCGTAGCTTTGGCGCACGCGTCCGCCCGTCCGAGATCATCCTTACCAACGGCGGCACCGAGGCCAACCAGCTGGCGCTCCTCGGTCTTGCCGAGGGCGCTCGTCAGCGCGACCGCAAGCGTAACCGCGTGATCGTATCTGCCATCGAGCACGATTCGATCCTGGACAACCTGCCGCTGCTGCGTGCCACCGGCTTTACCGTCGACCTGGTGCAGCCCTGCCGCGCGGGCTACATTGAGCCTGCCACGCTTGTTGATCTGCTCGGCGACGACGTCGCGCTCGTGAGCATCATGGTAGCCAACAACGAGACCGGCGTAGTACAGCCCATCCGCGAGCTTGCCGCGGCTGCGCACACCGCAGGTGCCCTGTTCCACACCGACGCCATCCAGGGCTATCTGCACATTCCGCTCGATGCCGCCGAGCTGGGCGTCGATGCCATGACCGTCGCCGCACACAAGATTGGCGGTCCCGTTGCCTCCGGCGCGCTCTACGTTAAAACCCGCACGCCACTGCGCCCCCGCATCTTTGGCGGCGGACAGGAAGCCGGACGTCGCGCCGGCACGCAGGACCTGCGCACGCAGCTCGCCTTTGCCGCTGCCGCCCGCACGCTGGCGCCCCATGTGGCCCAGGAGCGTGCGACGCTGCAAGCCCTTTCCAACAAGCTCTACGCCACGCTTACGGCCCATCCGCGCATTCACGCCACCATGGGTGACTACGCACATGCCGACCGTCTGCCCGGCATGGTATCGATCTACATTGACGGCATGGACTCCGAGGAGCTCATCATCAAGCTCGATGCCGCCGGCTTTGAGGTATCGGCAGGCTCGGCATGCTCGAGCGGCAGCATGGACCCCAGCCACGTTTTGAGCGCGATGGGCATTGGCCGCGAGCAGGCATTGGGCGCACTGCGTATCTCCTTCGATGACCGTGTGAATCCGGGCGATCTGGACGACTTTGCCCAGACGTTGCTCTCGATCGTAGGTGCCGCATGATCGTCTCCGAGCTCGAGCGTGCACTGCTGGCACGCTATCCCAAGACGGACGCCGAACCCTGGGACCACGTAGGCTTATCCGTTGGCAACCCCGACGACGAGATCCGCGGCGTTGCCTGCGCGCTTGACGCCACCAGGGCCAACGTGCACCGCGCCTTGGCAGCCGGAGCCAACGTGTTGCTCACGCATCATCCCGTCTACATCAAGGCGCCCGAGGCATTTTGCCCGCCCAGCGCGACACGTCCCCAGTGCAGTGCGGCGCTCTACGAGGCGGCCCGCTGCGGGGTGAGCATCATCTCGCTCCACACAAACCTGGACCGTTCGCACGAGGCGCGCGTTCGCCTGAGTGAGTTGCTGGGCGCTGAGCCCATGAGCTCGCTGGAGCACGTGTACGACCCCGAGGCCTGCGGCCTGGGCGCACTCGCGACGCTCAACGACCCTTGCAGCCTGCGCGACCTTGCCGCACGCGCCGCCACGGCATTTGGCAGCGACCCACGCGTGTGGGGCGAGGCCGATCACCCGTGCCGCACCGTCGCCATTCTGGGCGGGTCCCTCGGCGACTTTGGTGAGCTTGCCAACGCCGCCGGTGCGGATGTCATCGTGACGGGCGAGGCGGGCTACCACGTGGCGCAAGACCTTGCCTTGCGCGGTCTGCCGGTAATTTTGCTCGGCCACGACCGCTCCGAGGAGCCGTTCGTTGATATCTTGATGAACTCTGCGGTTGACGCCGGGGTCGACCCCCGTCATGCGATTAAAATACTGAACCCTTGCCAATGGTGGACTGTGACAAAAGGAGAGAACTTATGAGCGCCGGCGCTACGCTACTCAAGCTGCAACAGATCGATTTGGAGCTCGCCCGCAACAAGAGCGAACTTGCCAATATGCCGGAGCTCAAGGAGCTCGCTTCCAAGCGCAAGACCTACGTTAAGCTCAAGGCCGAGATGACCAAGCTCTACGCCCAGCGCAAGGACCTGGACATTGAGCTCGACGACCTCAACACCACCGAGATTCAGACCAATAACGCCATCGAGGCCGCCAAGAAGCGCCACGTTGACGGCTCTGACTACCGCGAGGTTCAGGACCTGGAGAACGAGCTCGCCACCCTGGCCAAGCGTCTGGACAAGATCGAGCACACCCGCAAGGATGTCGTCATCGCCCACAAGGAGGCGCTCGACCGCGAGGCTCGCGCACAGGCCATCATCGCCAAGTTCGAGGAGGGTGTGAAGGCCGACACCAAGGCCGCCCGCGCCAAGGCCGCCGACCTCCAGGCTCAGATTGACGCCGCCACCAAAGAGCGCACCGCCCTTGCCGCCACGCTGCCGACTAACGTGCTCACCGACTACGAGCGCCTGCTCAAACAGTTCCGTGGCCTGGCTGTCGAGACCATCAAGGGCAACATCCCCACGGTCTGCCACACCGCGCTGCAGGCGTCGTCCATGAGCGACCTCAACCACGACGGTAGTGAGATTACGCATTGCCCGTATTGCCACCGCCTGCTGGTGCTTTCCAACAAGGAAGCCTAAATGATGACGGCGGCATCCAACAATTCAATGCAACTTGAGGGAAAAACGATCCTGCTGGGCATTACCGGCGGGATCGCCGCCTATAAGTCGTGCAATATCGTGCGCCTGCTGCAAAAGCGCGGCGCGCGCGTCAAGGTCGTTATGAGCGAGCATGCCACCGAGTTTGTGGGGCCGCTCACCTTCCGCGCGCTCACCAACGAACCGGTCGCCGTAGGCCTGTTCGACGACCCCTCCGACCCCATCCACCACATTTCGCTGGCACAGGAGCCCGATCTGGTGGTCGTGGCGCCCGCGACGGCCAACATCATTGCCAAGATGGCAAACGGTATCGCCGATGACCTCATCTCCACCACGCTGCTTGCCACGCCGCGACCCATCGTGATCGCACCCGCCATGAACAACGGCATGTGGAAGGCGCCGGCGACGCAGGCCAACATGGCCACGATGCGCG
>CABVCJ010000094.1 GCA_902496845.1 uncultured Collinsella sp. | reverse complement strand
CCTCCCCTCCGAGGCCGAGAAGCTCAAGGCTATCATCGCCGACGAGGACTCCCAGAAGCAGAAGCGCGAGAAGGCCGTTAAGCGCCTCGAGGTCGTTGACGCCTTCCTGAAGGGCGGCAACAGCCCCGCGAACATGATCCTGGATGTCATTCCGGTCATTCCGCCCGATCTGCGCCCGATGGTCCAGCTCGATGGCGGCCGCTTCGCCGCGTCCGACCTCAACGACCTGTACCGTCGCGTGATCAACCGTAACAACCGACTCAAGCGCCTGCTCGACCTGGACGCCCCTGCGATCATCGTGAACAACGAGAAGCGCATGCTCCAGGAGTCCGTGGACGCCCTGTTCGACAACGGCCGTCGTGGTCGCCCGGTCTCTGGCCGTGGCGGTCGCCCGCTCAAGTCGCTCGCTGAGGCCCTCAAGGGTAAGCAGGGTCGTTTCCGTCAGAACCTGCTGGGCAAGCGTGTCGACTACTCCGGCCGTTCGGTAATCGTTACCGACCCCAAGCTGCTGCTGCACCAGTGCGGTCTGCCCAAGACCATGGCGCTGGAGCTCTTCAAGCCCTTCGTCATGAAGCGCCTGGTCGAGCTTGGCAAGGTCGAGAACATCAAGGGCGCCAAGCGCGCTATCGACCGCGGTGCCACCTTTGTGTGGGATATCCTCGAAGAGGTCATCGACGGCCGCGTCGTGCTGCTCAACCGTGCACCGACCCTGCACCGTCTGTCCATCCAGGCCTTTGAGCCGGTGCTGGTCGAGGGCAAGGCTATCCACCTGCATCCGCTGGTCTGCTCGCCCTTCAACGCCGACTTCGACGGCGACCAGATGTCTGTCCACGTGCCGCTGTCCAGCCAGGCTCAGGCCGAGGCTCGCGTGCTCATGCTCTCTGCGAACAACCTGCGCTCGCCGGCATCCGGCAAGCCGGTTAACATCCCTTCGCAGGACATGATCATTGGTGTGTACTACCTCACCCAGGTCCGCGAGGGTCTGCCGGGCGAGAACCACGTGTTCGCCAGCTTCGACGACGCGCTGCACGCCTATGACTGCCGTTCCGAGGTCGACATGCAGGCCAAGATCCAGGTTCGCGTGTCCGCTGCCGATGCCAACGTCATCAACGAGGACGGCACCCGTATCTTCCGCGTCAAGAACGGCAAGAACGAGTTCGTCGACTACGACGTCACCGGCAACAAGACCGCGCGCTTCGAGACCTCTATCGGCCGCATCATCTTCAACCGCCAGTGCCTGCCCGAAGACTATGAGTTCATGAACTACAAGATGGTCAAGGGCGATGTGGCCAAGCTGGTTGCCGACTGCTGCGATCGTTACCCCGAGGCCAAGGTCGGCCCGATCCTCGACGCCATCAAGTACTCCGGCTTCCACTACGCTACCCGCGCCGGCCTCACCATCTCGGTATGGGACGCTCTCATCCCTGCCGAGAAGCAGGAGCTGCTCGATCGCGCCCAGGCCAACGTCGACCAGATCAACGAGTACTTCGAGGAGGGCTTCATCAACGAGACGGAGCGCCACATCGAAGTCGTTAACGAGTGGACCGCTTGTACCGACAAGGTTGCAGCGCTCATGCTCGACTTGTTCGACGAGGAGAACCCGCTCTACATGATGGCCGACTCCGGCGCCCGTGGTTCTAAGACCCAGCTGCGTCAGCTCGGCGGCATGCGTGGCCTGATGGCAGACATGTCCGGCGAGACGATCGACCTTCCCATTAAGGCGAACTTCCGCGAGGGCCTGTTGCCGCTCGAGTACTTCATTTCGACCTACGGCGCCCGTAAGGGCCTGGTCGATACCGCATCCCACACCTCGGACTCTGGTTACCTGACCCGTCGTCTGGTCGACGTGGCCCAGGACGTCATCGTCCGCGAGGAGGACTGCGGTACGCACGAGGGCGTCACCTACAACCTCATCATCCCCGGCACCACCGACCTCAACACCGACCTCGTCGGCCGTTGCTTCATTGAGGACGTCGTGGCTCCCGATGGCACCGTGCTCTTTGAGCAGGACGGCTACATCGAGAAGGTCGCCGACATCCAGAAGATGGTCGATGCGGGCCTCAAGAAGGTCAAGCTTCGCGCGCTGCTCACCTGCCGCTCCAAGTACGGCGTGTGCCAGAAGTGCTACGGCTGGGATCTTTCCACCCGTCGTCCGGTCGCCATCGGTACCGCGGTCGGCATTATTGCCGCCCAGTCCATCGGCGAGCCCGGTACGCAGCTTACGATGCGTACCATTCACTCCGGCGGCGTCGCTGGCGTCGACGATATTACGCAGGGTCTGCCTACGGTCAGCCGTATGTTCGATATCGTCGGCAACGTCAACGAGAAGATCCTGGGTCGCGAGGCCGAGCTGGCTCCGTACTCCGGTCACCTCTCGATTAAGCCCGAGAAGTCCGAGTACGTGCTGACGCTCACCGACTCCGAGGACCACACCCGTGTTCTCGACGAGCGTCGCGTCCCCGCATCGGTGCGCTTTATGCCCGAGATCGAGGACGGCTGCGAGGTTCGCGCAGGCGACCAGATCACCAAGGGCTTCGTCAACTTCCGCAACCTGCGCAAGCTGACCGACATCGAGTCGACGATGCACACCTTCGTCGAGAGCGTCAAGGACGTCTACACCAGCCAGGGCGTCGACCTGAACGACAAGCACATCGAGGTACTCGCACGTCAGATGCTGCGTCGCGTTCAGATCACCAACCCCGGTGACTCCAAGTACCTGCTTGGTCAGTACGTCGACCGCTACGAGTTCGCTGACGAGGTCGAGCGCGTTGCCCGTCTGGGCGGTCAGGCTCCCGTGGCCGAGCCCGTCATCCTGGGTACGCTCAAGGTCGCGTCCAACATCGACTCCTGGCTGTCGAGCGCTTCGTTCATCCGCACCGCCGGCGTCCTTACCGAGGCTGCCATCGAGGGCAAGGTCGACCACCTGCTCGACCTTAAGTCCAACGTCATCGTCGGTAAGAAGATCCCTGCTGGTACCGGCCTTAAGCCGTACGCTAACGCCAAGCTGACGTATCGCACGGCCGACGGCTATGTTGACATCGACGGTCCGGCTTCGCCCAACGCCAAGTCGCTGCCCGAGTGGGCTCCGGTTGAGCTCAAGGACCTGGACGAGCAGCTCCCGCAGCAGCTCGACTGGGCCGGCTACGACGAGTTCGGTGGTGCTGACGGTTCGTTCACCCGCAACGGCCATACCATCTCCGCCGAGAAGGCTCGCCTGTACCTGTTCGACGACCTGGGCGTGTCGCAGCGCTGGACCAACAAGTTCAGCGAGGTCGGCATCGAGACGGTCGGCGACCTGGTCGGCAAGTCCGAGGAGGATCTGCTGCGCATCGATGGTATCGGTGCCAAGGCGATCGAGGAGCTCCGTGACGGCCTGGAGGCCCACGACCTGCTCTACATCCTCGAGAACAACGACGACGTTGCCGACGAGGAAGACCTCTCGCAGCTGCTGCAGATGGTCTTTAGCCCCGACGGTCCGGACGATATCCTGCTGGGTACCTCCGCTCCGACGCATCACGCCGACGCCGACGAGGAGCTCCTGGGCGCCCCGATCGACGACAAGAAGGCTCCCGCCAACGGCGCGATCAACGAGGACATGGCTTCCCTCGACGAGCTGCTCAACCAGCTCGTGGACACTGACGACGCCGAAGAGGCCAAGGACAACGACGAGGAGTAATTTCCTAGTACGTTAACCGCCCTTATAAAGGCTCGCTTCCCAACAGGGGAGCGGGCCTTTTTTTGATGAGGAACGTTGCCCCGACGAGTATGTCGGATTCCCGGTCCGGGCGGCGCAGGGGTTAAGTTTGTCGCGAGTTCCGCACGAGCCGGAGGCCACTTAATGTGGCCTCCGTGCGAGCCAGGACTGTAGAGCAGCAAACTTAACCCCTGCGCCGCCCGGACCGGGAATCCGCCCTCACGCACAGGAGGGGATTCCTTTATGCCAATAAGGGACAGGTTTATTTTGGTAGGTTATTCATGCTTGAATTTGAAACATTCCGTTCGGTCAAAGCGTATCTATGGTGAGGGCCTCATCAAGAATCATTAACGTCACCGGGAGGTGATTATGGAAGAACAGGCATTTAGACAGGCGGTCGAAGATCACCGGGATGTCGTGTTTCGGATCGCATTGACGTACCTGCGCGATTGTGCCGACGCCGACGATGTTGCCCAGGATGTCTTTCTTAAGCTGCTTAAAAGCGATGGACATTTTGAGAGTTGGGAGCATCTTCGCCGCTGGCTTATCCGGGTCACGATCAATGAATGTAAATCGCTCTTTCGAAAGCCATGGAGGCGTGTGGAGGATATTGAGAACCTGGCCGATTCGCTTTCGGTGGCGCAGGATGAGACCAAGGCGGTCCTGTCAGACGTTATGCGACTTCCGGAGCGATTCCGTGTTCCCATCGTGCTCTATTACTATCTGGGCTTTTCGACCTCAGAGATTGCCGAGTTACTGCATGTGCCAGCCGCGACCGTTCGAACGCGTTTAGCTCGTGGTCGATCGAAGCTCAAATTCATCCTAGAGGAGGGCGACCGTGAAATCCAATCAAATCAAGCAGGCCTTCGAGTCCGTCCAAGCCGATAGCAATCTTGCAGATCGCGTCCTTAATACCGCTGCGGGTGAGCCGCTTCATCGAAAGGGCCACGCGAAGCCTCTGTATGTTGCCGTAATCGGATGTCTTGCCGGAGTGTTGGCGACCGGAGGGGTCGCCTACGCCGTCGTCAATTCCAGTTATTTTGCCTCTGCCTGGGGAAACCATGGCAACGGGGATTCCATTACCTGGACTCAAGGTGGCTCGTCGGGGACTAAATATACCTACACCAGAGAGTTTGGTGATGGAATCGCACCCCAAAGCTTGGAGGGTTCAGTACAGAAGGTCAATCTGTCCGTCGAGGGCAACGGCTATACACTCGACATTCATGATATGGCTATCGATAAAAACGGTTGCGGTGCCGTGACGTTTACGTTGTCCAATCCAAATGGAGTTAACTACTACAAGCCAGCAGCAGAGACTGGCGAACTTGTTCTCTATGGTGAAGAAGAACAAGGCATCGGCACGCCCGCCATGAACTTTGGCGAGGAATGGGCTGACACACGCTGCACCATTGATAAGGACACATCAAGCGATACTGTCATTAATGGCACGATGTACTTTGCTTCTATGGATCGCGAGCGAGGTTTTCAACATGCGGTCACCTGGAATATCTCGTGGACCGAGGGCGAAGGCGAGGATGCGAAGCCGTTCGAGGCATCGACGCCCGAGTTTAGCGTTGGAGCGTACGTCGATACAAAGGAACTCCGCTCCGGTGACTCGCCTCTTGAGATTAGCCCGTTTTCCATCCAGACGCACATCGATGATTTGGGCTATGAAGCAGTTGATAATAAGCTGACCGTCAGCTACAAGGATGGATCGGAGCAGATTATCGAAGATGACGACGCAGGGGTGTTCAACTTATATTTTTCTTATGCGCGCAATAGCGGAGAGAACATCTGGGTGCCAACGAAGTTGATCGATGTCGACCAAGTGGTCTCAGTAACGCTTGAGGGCACACGCTGCACTTCAACAGGGGGCGCCGAAACGTCGGAACCCTTTACCATCGTCTATTCGTAAGATTTGGGGCCGCTTCCTACTAGGGGAAGCGGCCTATTTTGCGGTAAATGGGCGGTTAAAGCGAGCGACATTCGTCCGATTTTCGGAAGTATGCGGCAAAATCTTGATGGGCCGACCACGCCGCATATGCTCAAGCGTCCTACCTGCTGGTTTGTTATCGCAAAACCCCTGTGTGCTCGGTAGGTCCAAAATTTGCCGCATACTTCCGAAAACGCCGCCGATTTCCCTATGACAGATGAGAGCAAATCACCGCCGGAGTGCGACGTTTCCCCAGATAAAACCGGCCAAAATAAACCTGTCCCTTTTTGGCAGGTGGCGTTGCCCCGACGAGCACGTCGGATTCCCGGGCCGGGCCGCCCACTGTTTAAGTTTGTCGCGAGTTCCGCACGAGCCG
>CABVCJ010000093.1 GCA_902496845.1 uncultured Collinsella sp. | reverse complement strand
CGCAGCTGCCCTGGGCGCCCGCATAGACCGTGATGCCGGCCTGGGCGAGCGCGTTGATGGCCCCGCCGCCGATACCGCCGCAGATGAGCGTGTCGACGCCACCGTTGGCAAGCAGACCTGCCAATGCACCGTGACCGGTGCCGCCGGTGCCTACGACCTGCTCGTTGAGCACCTTGCCGTCCTGGATGTCATAGATCTTGAACTGCTCGCTGCGGCCAAAGTGCATAAAGATGTTGCCGTTGTCGTACGTCGTTGCCACCCTCATGGTGCCGACCTCCTTTGCTGGCCATGCGGCCGTCGTCGTGGTGATGGGGGAGTATGCGATATTGCCGCCTTCGATGACGATCGACCGTCCATTGACCAGCGCGTTTGCCACCTTGCGATGTGCGCGGCTGCAGATTGCCGCCACCGTGGCGCGGGCAATGCCCATGCACTGGGCGACTTCCTCCTGATTGAGGCCTTCCAGGTCGCATAGGCGCAGGACCTCGAGCTCGTCGACCGTCATGTCGATGGCATCTCCGCTGGCAAGGCCGTCGGGGGTAAAACCGCGATATTCGGGGATGATCCCTACGCGGCGTAGTTTCTCGCGTCTTCCTGCCATACACCCTCCAAATCTGACATATGTCAACAATAAGATAGCGCGCGAGCGGAACCGTGCAAGGCATTTTTGGCATATGTCCGAAAATGAGGGCTTATGTTTGGGCTGTGGGGTCGCGTGCGCCTGGGCTACAATGAATTTCGCTTATAGGCGACTGACAGGAGGGTCAATGAGCAAGGCTGATCAACAGTTTGTAACCATGTGCCGCGATATCTTGGACCATGGCACCACCACCGAGGGCCAAAAGGTCCGACCGGTGTGGGAGGACGGCACCCCTGCCTATACCATTAAAAACTTTGGCGTTACGGCTCGCTACGACCTGCGTGAGGAGTTTCCCGCGCTCACACTGCGTCGCACGGCGCTTAAGTCTGCCATGGACGAGATTCTGTGGATCTATCAAAAGAAGTCAAATAACGTCCACGACCTCAACAGCCATATTTGGGATGAGTGGGCCGACGAGACTGGTTCCATCGGCAAGGCCTACGGGTACCAGATTGGCCAGAAGAGCCATTATCCCGAGGGCGATTTCGACCAGATGGACCGTGTACTGTACGACCTTAAGCACACGCCGTACAGCCGCCGCATTATGACGAACACCTATGTGTTTAGCGACCTGTCCGAGATGCACCTGTACCCGTGCGCGTACAGCGTGACCTATAACGTCACGCAGCGCCCGCAGGACGATAAGCCTACACTCAACATGATTCTCAACCAGCGCAGCCAGGACATTTTGGCCGCGAACAACTGGAATGTGTGCCAGTACGCCATTTTGCTGATGATGGTCGCGCAGTCGGTCGATATGATTCCCGGCGAGCTGCTGCATGTGATCGCCGACGCCCATATCTACGACCGTCATGTCGATATCGTCCGCGAGCTTATCGAGCGTCCGCAGTTTGCGGCGCCTAAGGTAACGCTTAACCCCGACGTGCACGATTTCTATGCGTTTACGACCGACGACCTGATTGTGGAGGGCTACGAGCACGGCCCGCAGGTCAAGAACATTCCCATTGCGGTGTAGGTGGCGCTCATGACGTGTAAGCTTTCTGCCATCGTTGCTGTGTGTGACGATTGGGGCATTGGGTGCGAGGGCGACATGGTGGTGTCCAATCGTGCTGACATGCGCCATTTTGTGGCGTGCACCAAAGGTTGCCCGGTCATTATGGGGCGCAAGACCCTGCTGAGTTTTCCCGGCGGGCGTCCGCTCAAGAACCGCCGCAATATCGTGCTTACCCGCGACGAGAGCTTTGCCCCCGAGGGCGTCGACGTGGTGCATAGTATCGACGAGGCGCTCGCCGCGGTTGCCGATGAGCCCGTTGCCTGGGTGATCGGTGGCGGCGAGGTGTATCGGCAGTTTTTGCCGTATTGCGCCGAGGCCGAGGTCACGCACAACCATTGCACTCATGCCGTGGACACGTACTTTCCCGATTTGGACGCCGATCCCGCGTGGGAGATTGCGTGGCGTGGCGGTGTTGCCACGATTGCCTCGGGCGAGGGCGACGAGGGTGTCGATTATGAGTTCGTGACGTATCGTCGCGTTGAGGCGTAAATCGCCTGGCGTGAACGGTATTATCGGGTTGATTGAATGTATGGGGCGGCGCTTAGCGTCGCCTCGTTTGGTATAGATGTGCTGTAAAGAAGGGTGCGGGCAGGCTGCTATGACTGATGCCGTTGAGGTGCTGCGAATCGACTCGCTCGAGGATGAGCGGCTTGATGCTTACGTGCGACTGACCGAGCGCGAGCTGCGCTGCGTGCTGGAGCCGCAAAAGGGCATCTTCATTGCGGAAAGTGCCAAGGTTATTGAGCGCGCGGTGCGTGCCGGATACGAGCCGGTGAGCTTTCTTTTGGGTGAGCGCTGGCTCGACCAGATGATGCCGCTGTTTGAGCGCCTGGTCGTGCGCGAGGGCGCCGGCCCGGTTCCTGTGTTCGTGGCCTCCATGGGGCTCATGGAGCAGCTGACGGGCTTTAACGTGACGCGCGGTGCGCTCGCGGCGTTCCGTCGCCCGCGCCAGATTCCGGTTGATGAGTTCTTGGGTGGCGTCGTCGAGGCGGCGGGGGAGCGCCCGGTGCGCGTGTGCGTGCTCGAGGGCATTGTCGACCACACCAACGTCGGCGCGATTTTCCGCTCGGCCGCCGCGCTCAATGTCGACGGCATTCTGGTGAGCCCTACGTGCTGTGACCCGCTGTACCGTCGCTCGGCCCGCGTTAGCATGGGCACGGTGTTTCAAGTGCCGTGGACGCGCATTGGCAGTGAGGCGCGCGTGTGGCCGCATGACGGCCTGGCGGCGCTGCACGATGCCGGTTTTTCCTGTGCCGCCATGGCGTTGACGGACGATTCGGTGTCGTTGGACGATCCCGCGCTGCAGGAGATTGACCGCCTGGCAATCTTTATGGGTACCGAGGGTGCTGGCCTGGGCGCCAAGACCATCGCGGGCTGCGACCGGGCCGTGCGCATTCCGATGGCGCATGGGGTCGATTCGCTCAACGTGGCCGCGGCAAGTGCTGTCGCCTTTTGGCAGCTGTGCCCGCATGTGAGCAACGAGTACCACTACCAGCCGGGGCTGTATCACTAGCGGGGTGCTCTCGAGCTTTGCCGCCAAGGGCGTTTCTGCTGTCTTCGGTTGGTGTTAAGCTGATAATGGTTTTGCCGTTCAATTGATGTTTTGTTGTATGACGTACGCTAGTGGGGAGGGCGTGTGGCTAAGAAATCTACGGCTATCGATGTAACGCAGGGCGTTATTTGGCAGCAGCTGCTGTCGCTGTGCGTCCCCATCTTCTTTAGTTCGTTCTTTCAGCAGGCATACACGCTTATCGGTACCTATATCGTCGGTCAGTTTGGCGGCAAGCTCGCGCTGGGTGGCATTCAGGCCACGATGGTGCTTACGGAGCTCTGCATTGGTTTTTGCGTCGGTGTGGGTGCTGGATGTGCCGTTATTACCGGTCAGTTTTTTGGTCAGCACGATGACGAGCGCCTGAGCCGATCGGTCCATACGGCCATGACGCTCGCGCTGGTGGGCGGTATCGTTTTCTCGATTCTTGGCATAGTGTTCGTTGAGCCCATGCTGGTACTTATGAACACACCGCATGAACTATTGGCCGAGGGCGTTGCCTATGCTCGTTGCTATTTTGCCGCCATGGTTGCGGCGCTGCTGCTCAATATGGGAACGGCATTGCTGCGCGCCGTGGGCGACACGCGCGGGCCTGCTGTGATCATCGCTTCCGGCTGCCTTGTTAATGCGGTGCTGGATGTCATCTTCGTTGCCGTGCTTCATATGGAGGCTTTGGGCTGCGGCATCGCGGTGGCGCTGACCATTTGCTCCAACGCCACGATGATCGTGATTCGTATGATGCACGCACCGGGTGCGTGGCGGCTTTCACTGTCCAAACTCGGCATTGATCCGGGTATTTGTAAGAGCATGATCTCGTGTGGTCTGCCGCTTGGCTTTCAGTCTGCTGCGTATTCGATTTCCAACGTTTTGATTCAGGTGTCGGTCAACTCGTTTGGCGCCGATGTCACCACGGCGTGGGGTCTTTCGGGCCGTTTGGATGGCATTGTCTGGATGGTTACCGAGGCGCTTGGCGTGTCGATCACCACGTTCTCGGCACAGAACTTTGGCGCGCGCAACTACGAGCGCATGCGCAAGGGCTACCATACGTCGCTCGTGCTGTCGTTTATGCTCATTGGTGGCCTGTCTGCCGTGCTGCTGGTGTTCTCGGGTCCTCTGTCGCGTCTGTTTGTCGACGATGCTTCGATTTCGGCGTACACCACGACGATTCTTCATTTCATCGCGCCGTTCTACGCAATCTTCTCGATTATCGAGAACGCGTCGGGCTCTATCCGCGGCGCCGGCGTGAGCCTTCAGCCCATGCTGCTCACGATTTTTGGCACCGTCGTGCTCAGGGTGATCTGGGTGTTTGCGATTATGCCGTTCGATCCGTCGCTTGAGCACCTGCTGCTGGTTTACCCTGTAACCTGGCTCATCACGGCCACGATGTTTACCATCTACCACCACAGTGGCAACTGGCTCGGCCGCGCCACTGCCTAATGACCCGTAGGGGACAGAGGAAAACGGATCATTGGCCCGGCGATAAGGCGAAATGATCCGTTTTCCTCCGTCCCCTTTGGATCAATTAGTATTCGATGCCTTGGCGGGCTAGGAGGCCTTCGTCGAAGTAGTGTTTGACGGGGCGCATTTCGGTGACCAAGTCCGCGAGGTCTGCGAGGGGCAGCAGGCCCCGGCCGGTGAGCACGAGCTCCGTAGTGGCGGGCTTTATCGCGATCAGCGCTTCGACATCCTCGTGCGTCACAAAGCCGCGGCGCATGGCCTCGCCGAGTTCGTCCAAAATGAGCACGTCGACCTGCGAGATCTGTTCGCGTGCAAGTTCCATGATCTGCTCGGCGCAAGCCTCGGGTGTGTCGCGATCGGCCTGTATAATGCGCAGTCCCAGGCGCGGCGCGGCATCGTGTTCGGCGCAGTGCAGCTTCTTGGCAAACTGCAGCATGAGCACGTCGAGCCCATAACCCGTGGCGCGCATCGCCAGTCCCAGCGCAGCCGTGGTTTTGCCCTTGCCGTCGCCCGTGTAGATCTGAACCTTGCCGACTTCCAGTGATGCCATCTCTGTCCTTTCGTGCCCGGCGTCGGTTTATCGCCGTCCGGGTTGGGTATTCTAGATAGCATTATCAACCCCAGTAGATGGAGTTCAAGCAGATGGAGATGGATGACAACAAACGTAGACGGAATATGATCCTCTACGTGCTCATCGCCTTCGTCGTCTACCTCGTGCTCTCGACCGTTCTGTTCCCCAACATCGGTCACACGCAGCAGATTACGAAGACCGATTACTCGACGTTTGTCAAAGCGCTCGATAAGAAGAGTGTCGACAAGGTCGAGTACAATACCGACGATTACACCATTTATTACACCAAGAAGGGCGAGGACGAGAACATCGCCTACAAGACGACTGGTGTGCCGAATGACGCGGGCTTTACCGATCGTGTGCTTGAATCCGGTGCCTCCCTGGAGTCGGTCGTTCCCGATAAAAACTCGGGTCTGATGACCTACTACCTGCTTACGCTTATTCTTCCCATGGCCATCTTCTTCCTGATCGGTTGGTGGCTCAACCGCCGTATGAAGAAGGCTATGGGCGATGACGGCCCGTCGATGAACTTTGGCGGCGGTGGCTTTGGCGGCGGTGGACTGGGTAAGTCCGGCGCTCGCGTTATCGCCTCCAAGGATGTGGGCGTGACCTTTAAGGATGTCGCTGGCCAGGAAGAGGCCAAGGAATCCCTCAAGGAGGTCGTCGACTTTCTGGAGAAGCCGCAGCGCTACGAGGAAATTGGCGCCAAGCTGCCGCGCGGTGCTCTCCTTGTTGGCCCTCCGGGTACCGGTAAAACCCTGCTCGCCAAGGCTGTTGCCGGCGAGGCGGGCG
>CABVCJ010000092.1 GCA_902496845.1 uncultured Collinsella sp. | reverse complement strand
GCTCTCCGGCTCGTGCGGAACTCGCGATCGACCTTATATATTTGCCCTCCCCGGGGCTCCCGCACAACGGGACCTCGGTTGGGCTCTATCCCGGTTGCAGTTGCTTCGCTCCTGCACCACTAGGCTGGTGCGACGGTTTGGCGTTGGATCGGTTCTTTCTGATATATGCTGGTTGCGGCTCTTCTTTTGGGGGGGAGTCGCTTTTTTGTTGCTAGGAGGTTAGCCCGTGGTTGATGGGGATGCTCGCTCTGAGCTTCTTTCTGCTGATTGGAATCAGGAGTGGATGCGTCTGCAGGCCGCTCGGCATCGGGCTGATGATTCTTTTGAATGGGATAAGCGGGCTCGACATTTTCGACCTCTTGAGACTGCTCCGTATGCCCGGGATTTTATGAAATTGCTGGCTCTTGAGCCCGGCGAGTCGGTGCTTGATATGGGATGTGGGGCTGGGTCGATCGCTATTCCGCTTGCGCAAGACGGGCATCCTGTGATTGCGGCTGATTTCTCCCCCGCCATGCTGGGCACGCTTGATGCTGGCATTGAGTATTACGGGCTCGAGGATCTTATTACGCCGCTTGAGCTTGCTTGGGATGATGATTGGGATTTGGTTGGACCGGTCGCGAAAGCGGTGGATGTTGCCTTTGCCAGTCGGTCGGTTACGACGACCAATCTAAAAGGTGCGCTTGCCAAGCTTGACCGTACGGCTCGTCGGCGTTGTGCTGTCACGATGGTCGCCAACTCCAGCCCGCGCTATGATCTGCACTTGATGAACGCTATCGGCGCCTCCGTTACCTGCAGCAATGGCTTTGTGTATGCCTTTAACATCCTTATTCAGATGGGTGCCCTGCCGCAGGTCACGTACTTTGAATCGCCCCGTCGCGATACCTTCGATAGCCTTGAGGCGGGCGTAGCGGACTTTTCCCGCATGCTCGAGCATGGCAACGAGGATAAGATCGACCGCCTGCGCGACTATATCGCCAAGCACATGATCGAGAACCCCCATGCCGGTGAGCCGGGCTCCAAGGGCGTGCCGCAGGGGCGCTACATGCTCGATCATGTCCGCAAGGTTCGTTGGGCGTTTATTGCATGGGAGCCGGTCTCTGCGCCCAGCTCATAGCTTGCTCGCAGCCCGCACTGCCCACTCACTCGGCATCCGCATTCTTTTTGAACTGGGCAAACGCGCTCCACACCGCGCCGTTCCTGCGCTATCGTGGGACAGCTCACGTAGATTAAGGCCCCGTCGCGGGGCGCCCCATACATAGAAAGCGAGAACCCATGGCACTGACAGGAGCCCAGGTCAAGCAGCTTCGCAGCATGGCCCATCACCTCAACCCCGCCATCATCATCGGCAAGTCCGATGTCAACGAGGGCACCGTCGAGCAGACGGTCGCCTACCTGGAGAAGCACGAGCTCGTTAAGTGCTCTGTGCTGGACGGCTCCAGCCTTTCCGCCCGCGAGGCCGCCGAAGAGCTCGCTGAGCGCTGCCACGCCGAGGTCGTCCAGGTCATCGGCCGCAAGTTCTCGCTGTATCGCGAGTCCTCACGCAAGGACATCGAGAAGATCAAGCTCGTCTAAGAGCCAATGATCCGGCGAGCCAACACATAGCAAGCTTACGGGTGCCCAAGTACTTCGGGCGCCCGTTTTTTATCGCTCGACCAGCACGCGATTGAGCCGCCCCTCCACCAAGCGCTCGTATAGACGCCGTGTCTCGGGCTCGGGCACGCCATTGACCTGCTCCCTCAGATGGTGCATATGCCCGCTGTATAGCTCGACGATATCGCGCCGCCGCCCCGCCGCACTGTAGACGCGCATGGCGCAGCGCACCATATCCTCGCGCGCCGTTTCCTGCCGAAGCCCCGACTCCGCCAGCCAAATCGCCGACTGCAGATCGTTTTCTTCTAGAGCGGCATTTGCTCCCTTAATCATGCAATCGATGTACTTTGACTGCATAATGCGTCGCATACGCAAAAAGTAGGTGGGATTACAGCCATTGGGAACATACAGCGGTCCGGCATAAAGCTGCTCAATCTTAAGGCACAGCTCAACTAAATGGGGTCCGCGCGCACCCGTGCGATTTCCCAAAACCTCGCGGCTTATCTGGTCAAACAGCCGTACATCGGTCTTGACGTAGTCACCGTTGAGTCCAATGCATTCATTTTGGATGAGCACACACGACTTGCCATCCGGCGTCGGTCCCAAAGCCGACCGCAAGCGCGATATCGTCGAGTACAGGTTGTTGCGGGCGCTATTGAACTCGGCATGGGGCCACAGCTCCATGGCCAGCGTCTCACGATCGACGAGCGCATCCATGCCCAGCGCAAGCCGTTCGGCAAGCGTCGCCGCCTTCTTGCGGCGCCACATTTTATCCGTGATGGGAAACCCGTCGCGCTCGGCGCGAAACGCACCAAACATGCGAATCTCGATATGGTCGATGGTATCAACGGCTTCAACCTCGCCGGCCTGGAACAGGCGCTCGCCCTCCCCTTCCAAATCGTCGCGCAGCGAGTACCGCGACAGCTCGCGCACGGGAAGCTTCTTGCGTATCCTGCCCGCCGGCTCGCCCAGACAATGCATGGCAAGGCGCGCAAAGAGCCGATACGATGGCTCTAGAATCCCCGCACGATTCATGGACATCCAGGCTGCAAGGTCGCTGTCTCGGCCCGCACAGGCCAAATGCAGCGCCACGACCCAGGCTTCTGAGCCACCGACCTGCGTCTTGCTAATATCGAGCAGCTCCGCCTCTTCGCGAACCGATACCAGCGACGTATTGCGCAGATACGCCACGCGCTCCAGCAGCAAAGCGTTTTCGCGCATGTACGTAATCGATTCGTCGGCGAGCTTGAGCACCTGGACCGCACGGAACTTTGCGTTGACTGGCCGCCCCTCCGCCAGCGATTGCCAGCCCTCCAGCAATAGCCCAAACAGCTGAATTTGATTGTCGCGAACACGCACCGCAAAGCGGTCGAGCTCGCCAAACGCCACATCGTCGGTCACGGGCAAGCCCGCGAGCAGGCGCCGCGCCGCCAGCACCATACGCAGCCAAATGGATGGCGCCTTAAGCCCGCGGATATCGAGCGCCTCGAGTATCTGCGCCATCTTGTCATCGCGCTCGTCGGGTTTAGCAAACGAGCCGTCGAACAGCTCCACCAGCATATGGTCGGCCTGTATGAGAATCCCCGCGATGTCGAGCTCGCAATCATAGGCTTTGCGCGCCTTGAGCTTCGCGAGAACATTGCCGTCTTTCGCTCGCTCGGTTAGGTGGCGCTTGACCTCGATATGCGCGGACAGCATGTCGAGCACCTCGCAGGATGTCTGTTCTTGCACAACAGGGTTGGCGGGAAGCCCCAGGTCATTGTCGCCGTAAAAGGCGATAGTGAGCGCCTGTGCTATTTTCCAGGTAGCGGGGTCGAGCTCGCGCGCCGCCTGATCGCCCGCACGTTCGATAACGGACGCCATATACCTTGCGAGCTTTGTATTGCACACGCTGACAGCCGCCAGATACACGCCGAGCGCCTCGGCGGGTGCCGGCTCTTTCTCCTGCTTTTCCGCATTGACCATCGCCGTCGCCGCGCGGCAAATGTCCCCTCCGTGCCCGGTCAGGGCAAGATCGGCCCCATACTGCCCGGCAAGTTCCAACACCACATGGCGGTCCAAGAACGCATCGGCCAGGTCCATAGCCAAATCGCATCGGCCCGCCTTAATCAAAATGCGAGCAGCCCGCGATACAAGTTCGGGACGGATCTCGGCAACGAGCTTTCGCAGCCTCAGGCGCGCGTTGTCCTTAGCGCCCAAACACCTAAAGGTGCGATCAGACGGATCCACGCCAAAAAACGGATAATCGCGCACAAAGATGGACTGGTCGATCATCGAAAGCCTTACACCGCACGCCTCTAGCTCCGCAATGCGACCCTCGCCCATCAGCACCATCAAGCAGGCAACGGTAAACAACAGGTTGTTCTCGAGCGATGCGAGATCTGCCAGCGCCGCACCGTACACGTTGACGATTTCGTTCTCGAGCAACCCGGCAACATCGCCCTGTCCATACATTCCCGTCTGCAGGGCAGATACCAGCTCTGGCACACCCTGCGTGAGCCGATAAAAATCGAGCGATGTACTGATCGAAAACGCCGTAGCCCATGACGAATACTCATAGGCGTGCACCTTGAGCATCTGCGCATTGACTTTTACAGAATCGCCCAACCCGTGGATAAGCAATCGGTTGGAGGGGCGGCAAGTAATAAAGACCCCCGTCCCCGTAGCACGTAAGCTGCGGATTCGATCGATGAGGTCCTCTGTTTCGCGCTGCTCGAGATTGGGCACGTTGTCGATCGCAACGAGCGAATGCGGTTTGTCCTTAAGCTCATCGGCGACAACCTCGAGCTGCATAAAGAGCTCGCGTCCAATCGCGCGGTCGGCCTCGATTATCCGAACCGGCCCTCGCGTGGGATCCGATTTAACTTCCTGCACGTATTGCAGCAATACCGACGTCTTACCAAACCCGTCGGGCGCGTAAAGCAGAACGATTCCTGCCTTGCGCCCTTTAACGATGAGCTCGTTCATCAAGCGATCGCGCCGCACCATATAGCCGCCGCCCGTCGGCATCAACTCGAGGTCGTCCGTATTGCCCAGATCGTTTACCATGCCTGCTCCTCAACTCGACCATATGGACACCGTAGCTGCAGGACCATATGAGCCACCCCGTGAATAGCGCGACTTAGAGTTTTTGGTTGTCTGCCGGTACGTGTTTGGCAAGTTTTTGTACAGCGAGGCCCGATGGTAATTTATCCCCCGACCAATAGGTCTTTGCGCAGGTCAATGCGCTTGCCAGCATGTCCCATCCAATTTGCAGTGTAGCGCAGTCGTCTGTTTTTATTTGAGTTGCGCAACTCGCCTATTCCTCGCTACCGCTTGCGACTCTATAGTGGCAAATGTGCATAGAATCTGGTACGGAATGAATCTCATGATTTAGAGCCCACTCGCCAAGCATGTGGCAAGGTTTCCGTCATGCACACATTACGGCCCGCATCCACTAAAAAGGCCCCCGCAAAGCGAGGGCCTTTTGGAAAGCTATGTAAGATCGCTTGGTCGCGTTACTCGCAGAGCGAAAGAGCGGCCTCGTCAGCAACGACGACGCAATTGGTGTGGAGCTGCAGGATCGAAGCGGGGCACTCGGGCGTAACCGGGCCATAGCACATATCGTGCACAGCCTGAGCCTTGGCCTCACCGTTGGCGACAACCAGGATCATGCGGGCATACATGATGGTCTGGGTGCCCATGGTGTAAGCCTGACGGGGCACATCATCGATGCTGTCGAACAGGCGGCTGTTGGCCTGAATGGTGCTCTCGGTCAGATCGACGCAGTGCGTACCCTTGGAGAAGTGGTCATCGGGCTCGTTGAAGCCAATATGACCGTTATTACCAATGCCGAGCAGCTGCAGATCCGGGTAACCGGCGGCAGCGACGATCTTGTCGTACTCGGAGCAGGCAGCAGCGGCATCGGGGTTGGAGCCATCGGGCACGTGCGTGTTGTTCAGATCAATATTGATGTGATCGAAGAAGTTCTCGCGCATAAAGTAGTGATAGCTCTGGGGATCGTCGTGCGAAAGACCGCGATACTCGTCCAGGTTGTAGGTGCTGACCTCGGCAAAGTCGACGTCGCCCTTCTCGTACCAAGCGGCGAGCTGCTTGTAGGCGCCAATCGGGGTGGAGCCGGTGGCAAGACCCAGTACGCAATCGGGCTTGAGGATAACCTGGGCCGAGATGATATTGGCGGCCTTACGGCTCATATCCTCGTAGTCTTTAGCTTTAATGATCTTCATTACGCGTCCTTTCTCGTACAAAAGAGGCAAGGCTCCCCTTACAAGCACTTGCCCGCGGCCCGCGTCGGCCGCAACCAACGTGTGCGGCCACCAGGGCGAGGTCGCGTAATGTATGTGTCTCGTGTCTAGCCGCGTCGAGGCCCCTGCCCGTCCACGGTGACCCAAAGCTGTTTAGCCTCGGACGTTTCCCATCTTGCCACGGAGGGCGCC
>CABVCJ010000091.1 GCA_902496845.1 uncultured Collinsella sp. | reverse complement strand
TGCATGCTGGTAATTGGCATTGTCGGCGGTAGCTGTATGGGCCTTCATCTGCGGCAGGTGTTGTCGCACTTCGTATCCGCCCATTCGGAGCACGCCATTGTGCTGGATGTCGCGGCTGCGGGCTGGGACACCGATAACGGGGCATCGCGCGTTCCGATACATATTACGGGCAAGACCATCGACGGAATAACGATCGACAGGATTGAGTTCGTCGCCTCCGATGGCTCTGGCATCAATCTCATACAAGGTGTCTACACGCTCGAGGCAGCAGGTTCCCCTATCGCGGCGGATGGCACGATCTATCAAATTCCATGCACGAGTGCCACACTCGTCCTCGATGATGCCTTTGCCATGGGTGAAACGATCGATCTGGCCGAGCTTGCAGAACAGGATTCAATTCTCACCTTCTGCCCCATTGATGCCGCCGATGTGACCAATGACGAAATCTATGATGCCGCTTTGCTCGCCATGACATACAGAGGCAGCGATGCCCCCGATGTCGCTGCGCTGTGCCAAGCCGCAATCAATCGTCGCGACGGAGCCAGCACAAGCGGGAACTCCTTCGGAAGTTGCGGTGAAATGCGGATTAATTGAGCCTTTAGGCTGGCAAAACAGTCCTTATTTCACCGCAACTGAA
This sequence comes from uncultured Collinsella sp., assembly GCA_902496845.1. GTDB lineage: Bacteria > Actinomycetota > Coriobacteriia > Coriobacteriales > Coriobacteriaceae > Collinsella. Next base: position 5,498 of record CABVCJ010000091.1, on the reverse strand, counting down.
ACAGGGGCGCCCTCCAAGAGAGCGCCCCTGCCGGGTTTCCATAGTACTGGCGAAGCAGTCTTTGAAATCCGCCTTGCCTTATGCCAAGAACTCCTTGGTGGTCGCCACGATGTTGGCGGCGTCCAGGCCGTACTTGTGCAGGAGCTCGGCACCCGGGCCGGACTCGCCGAACGTGTCGTTGACGCCGATCTTCTTGAGCGGCGTCGGGCACTGCTCGCACAGGACGTCGGCAACGGCGCTGCCCAGGCCACCGATCACGGAGTGCTCCTCGACGGTCACGACGTGGCCGGTCTTGGTAGCGCTCTTGACGACCAGGTCGGCGTCGATGGGCTTGATGGTGTGCATGTTGATGACCTCGGCGTCGATACCCTCGGCAGCGAGCTGCTCGGCGGCCTCGAGGGCCTCGCCGACCATCAGACCGCAGGCGATGATGGTAACGTCGGCGCCCTCGCGCATAACGATGCCCTTACCCAGTTCAAACTTGTAGGTCTCGGGATCGTTGATGACCGGCGAGGCCAGGCGGGCAAAGCGCATGTACACGGGACCGTCGCACTCGTAGGCGGCGCGCGTCACGGCGCGGGCCTCGACATCGTCGGCGGGAACGATGACGGTCATGCCGGGAATGACGCGCATAAGGGCGATATCCTCGCAGCACTGGTGCGTGGCACCATCCTCGCCCACCGAGATACCGGCGTGCGTGGCGCCGATCTTAACGTTGAGATGCGGGTAGCCGATGGAGTTGCGGACCTGCTCAAAGGCGCGGCCGGCGGCAAACATGGCAAAGCTGCTCGCAAAGGCAACGCGACCGGTGGTTGCGATACCGGCGGCAACACCCATCAGGTTGCTCTCGGCAATGCCCACATCGAAAAAGCGGTCGGGGCGGGCTGCCTTGAACTTGCCGGTCTGCGTGGCGGCGGCCAGGTCGGCGTCGAGGACCACAAAGTCATCGTGCTCGTTGGCGAGCTCGACGAGGGCCTCGCCGTAGCTTACGCGCGTGGCGATTTTCTTGACATCTGCCATCCTAGAGCTCCTCTCCGGCGGCCGTGAGCTCTGCCATGGCCTGCTCAAACTGTTCATCGTTGGGGGCCTTACCGTGCCAACCCACCTGGTTCTCCATAAAGGAGACGCCCTTGCCCTTTGTGGTCTCGGCGATAATGGCGGTCGGCTGACCCTTGGTGGCGCGGGCCTCGGCAAAGGCGGCGCGGATCTGATCGAAGTCGTTGCCGTCGGCAAGCTCCACCACGTGGAACTTAAAGGCGCGGAACTTGTCTGCCAGCGGCATGGGGTCGTTGACCTCCTCGACGGGGCCATCGATCTGCAGGCCGTTGTGGTCGACGATCACGCAGAGGTTGTCGAGCTGCTGGTTGCCGGCAAACATGGCAGCCTCCCAGACCTGGCCTTCCTCGCTCTCGCCATCACCCAGCAGGGCGTACGTGCGGTAAGTATCGCCCCAGTGCTTAGCGGCAACGGCCATGCCCACGGCGGCGGAGATGCCCTGGCCGAGCGAGCCGGTGGACATGTCGACGCCCGGGGTGTCGTTCATGTTGGGGTGACCCTGCAGGTGGCTGCCGATATGGCGCAGCGTCTCGAGGTCCTCCTTGGGGAAGAACCCGCGCTCGGCGAGCACGGCGTACAGGCCCGGAGCGCAATGGCCCTTGGAGAGCACAAAGCGGTCGCGATCGGCCTTGCGGGGATCGGCCGGGTCGACGTTCATTTCCTCAAAGTACAGATAGGTCATGATGTCGGCAGCGCCGAGCGAACCGCCCGGATGGCCAGACTTGGCAGCGTGCACGCCGGTGACGATGCCCTTCCTTACCTCGTTGGCAACCTTTTTGAGCTCTTCGTCGCTCATTGTGCCTTCCTTTCATCCTCTTAAGACAAGATGCGCACGGCACCGAAGGTAATCCCAACACAGCCGCAATGCACGTACGTCATTCATTATGCTGGAAACCGATGGCTTTACCAGAGTTTTTATCATTATTTGAACAATTTAGCAGGCAGAACCGCTGATGAAACGGTTTATCAATGTGAACGTCTTTTGGATGCGGTGGCTACCTCTCGCCCCGGCACAAAAATGATCCGCAATCCTGCCGTCCCCTACGGATCACCTGATCCCTTGGGGACGGCAGGATTGCGGATCATGTCCGCAAACCGAAATTCAGCCTACGCGTTAATATCCTTGAATCCTTCACCGAAGGCTTCCGTAACGTCGGCGACCGTCACAATGGCGTGAGGATCGCGCTCGCGCACGATCGTTTTGAGGGTGTTGAGCTCTCGACGGCTAACGATCACCATGATCACCGGCTTCTCGACGCCCGAATACATACCGGTCGCCTTTAATTTGGTGCAGCCGCGGCCCAGACCATACATGATGTCGGCCGCGATATCGGGAAAGTTATCCGAGATGATGAGCACCATACGGCGCTTATTGCCGCCATCGACCACAGCATCGATCACATAGCCGCTAATCACCATCGAAAGTCCTGCGTATAGAGCATTTTCGAGCGAGAATACCGGAGCAGATGCCGCGCATACGGCAACGTCGATTGCCATGACGGTCGAGCCCACCGGCAGCGAGGTGTTACGCGAGATGATTTGGCCAATCGTGTCCGAGCCGCCGGTGTTGGCGCCGGCGCGCAACACCATGCCATAACCAATGCCCGTGATAATGCCGCCCCACATAGCGGGAAGCATCAGGTCCGCATGTGCCAAAGGCGCTACAAACGGGGCAAACAGATCGGTAAAGAAGCCCAGCAGCACAAAGCCCGTCGCCGTCTGCACTACATAGAACATGCCGCCCTCGCGCATAACGATCAGCAGCAGCAAGGCGTTCATCACGATGGTCTGGATACCGACGGGAAGCGACACGCCTCGCGCTGCGCCGACTGCCTGGATAATCGTCGCAAGGCCCGTAACGCCACCGGCGGCAAGACCGTTGGGAATCAAAAACAGGTCGGTCGCGATGGCGGCCAAGGCACATCCCAGCATGATCTGGGGCAGATCGTGAAAGAAGTTCATCGAAAGAATGCGCTTAATGTCCAGACGATACGCCATGCTGCCTCCTTCAAAAAAGCGCACCCCATCGGATGCGCTTTGGACTTCTTCATGTATTCGATTCTACCGATTCGCCAAACAAAAACCACCCCTGTGCAGGGTTTGTTCTGGATACAAAACCGCCCTGCTCGGAGGGTTTTAATCCATTTCCACATAAACCGAGCGGTTTAGGCAGACGGGGCCTCCGCGTCAGCGTTGCCGGTAGCCCAACGGTGATAGCCAATCACAAACGGATCCAGGTCGCCGTCGTCAAGAACTGCCTCGACGTTGCTGGTCTCCACGCCCGTGCGCAGGTCCTTAACCATCTGGTACGGGTAGAGCACGTAGCTGCGGATCTGGTTGCCAAAACCAATTGTGGTCTTGGGTCCGCGAATCTCGTCCAGGGCCTCGGCGCGCTTTTCGAGCTCAATCTCGTACAGGCGCGCCTTAAGGATCTGCATGCACGCGGCCTTGTTTTGAATCTGGCTGCGCTCGTTTTGACACGTGACCACGATACCGCTGGGGAAATGCGTCACGCGCACGGCGGAGTCGGTGGTGTTGACACCCTGGCCGCCCGGGCCGCTTGCATGGTACACGTCGACGCGAATGTCATCGGGACTAATCTCGATATCGATATCGTCGGGCAGTACCGGAATGACCTCGACGCCGGCAAACGTAGTCTGGCGGCGCTTCTTGTCGTCGGTGGGGCTAATGCGCACCAGGCGGTGAACACCGGCCTCGGCACGAAGCATGCCAAAGGCATCCTTGCCTTCGACGGTAAAGGTCGCGCGATCGATGCCGATAACCTCGGCCGCGGGGCAATCGTTGATGGTGACCTTCCAACCGCGGCGCTGGCAGTACTTCATGTACATCTTAAAGAGCATGAAGGTCCAGTCCTGGGCCTCCAGGCCACCCTGTCCGGGCTTGATGGTCACAATCGCGTCGCCGTGATCGAACTCCCCGGTAAACCAGCTCGCAAGCTCAAGCTCGTCGATGGCGCGGGATAGGCGCTCCGCCGTGGCGGCAGCCTCCTCACGCAGTGCGGCGGCATCGGGGTCATCGCCCATTTCCTCGGCAAGCTCCAGCGCGGCGCGAGCATCGGAAAGCTCGCCGCGCGCGGTATCCACGGCAGCGATATCTTCCTTGGCGCGAGCAATCTCCTCCATGGTGGCGCGAGCGGCGCCGGCGTCATCCCAAAAGCCGGGGGCCACGCTTTTTGCCTCGAGCTCGGTCACGCGCGTGCGCTTCTCGTCCAAATGAAGATACGACTCGACCTCGCCGAGCCGGTCCGCAAACGCGTCCAGCTCGGCGGGCGTTACCTCTAAAGCCTCGGCCATTAACGATTCCTGCCGTGGCAATACTTGAACTTCTTGCCGCTACCGCAAGGGCACAGGTCGTTGCGGCCCACGTTGACATAGGGGTCATCGCTCTCGGACTTGCGGTAGGTCGTTACCTTGCCACCGTTGTTAACGGCAGCCGGACCACCCTGGACGGCGGTGCGGGCCTGCACCTGAGCCTGCTTGCGTAGTACCGAATCGCTGTTGTCGCCATCGACCTCGGCGGGGCCAGAGAAGCGCGCACCCTTAAGGGCGGGGTCCTCCTTGTGCTCCACAGCCTGCGGGGCAGCTTTGAGCTCAATGCGCAGAACAGTGCGCAGGTAATCCTCGTACATGGTATCGACGAGTATCTGGAACGCACCGTAGGCCTCGGTCTTGTACTCAACCAGCGGGTCGCGCTGGCCAAAGCCGCGCAGGCCGATACCGGTCTTGAGGTAGTCCATTTCCTGCAGGTAGTTCATCCAACGCGTATCGATGACGCGCAGCATGACCTGGGTATTGAGCTCGCGCATCAGGTCCTCGCCCAGACGCTCGGCCTTCATGTTGTAGCACTTCTCAACATAGGCCAAGACATCGGCGGCCAGGGCCTCAAAGTCCTCGTCGGGGAACTGAGGGGTATCGATATGCCCGGTCAGCTCGACGACCCATTTGCGCAGACCCTCAAGATCGCGCTCGCCCTCGTGGCTGTCCTTGGTGCAGAACTCCTGAACACAGCGGTACACGGTATCGTGCATGACCTCGGTGATGTGGTCGGTCAGGTCCTTGCCGTCCAGAATCTTGTTGCGCTCGGCGTAGATGACCTGGCGCTGCTTGTTCATGACGTCGTCGTACTCAAGGACGCTCTTACGCATGGAGAAGTTGATGCTCTCGACCTTGTGCTGGGCATTCTCGACGGCCTTGGAAATGATCTTGTGCTGGATGGGCATGTCGTCGCCCATGTCGGCCGTGACCATCATCTTGGAGACGCGGTCCATCCTGTCGCCGCCGAACAGGCGCATGAGGTCATCCTCGAGTGACAGGTAGAACTGGGTCTCGCCCGGGTCGCCCTGACGGCCGGAACGGCCACGCAGCTGGTTGTCGATACGGCGGGACTCATGACGCTCGGTGCCGATGATCTTTAAGCCGCCG
>CABVCJ010000090.1 GCA_902496845.1 uncultured Collinsella sp. | reverse complement strand
TGGACCTTGGGATTAAGAGTCCCCTGCTCTACCAACTGAGCTAACGACCCGATATCAACACGAAGCAAGAACTGGGGTGGGTAAAGGGACTCGAACCCTCGACCTACGGGACCACAACCCGTCGCTCTAGCCAACTGAGCTACACCCACCGTGTCCTGTGCGCTTCGCGCTCGACTATTATTGCAAGGAACGCCATGCGATGCAAGCCCCAATTTTCAAGAATTTTGAAAAGAGCTTTTTGGATCCATTTCGGGCAAATCCTACCGGTTCCATAGGAGTAAACTTGCCCCACCCCGATGTTCGAAAGGACAAGCATGAAAGAACTCTCCAATCGCACGGCAACATTCACCGATTCAGTCATCCGCCGCATGACACGCATCTCCAATAAGTACGACGCCGTCAACCTCTCGCAGGGCTTCCCCGACTTCGATCCCCCGGCGCAGCTGCTCAACAGCCTGAGCGCCATCGCCAGCGACCCCAAGCCGCTCTATCACCAGTACTCCATCACCTGGGGCTCCCAGGCCATGCGCGAGGCGCTCGCTGCCAAGCAGGAGCACTTTATGGGCATGCCGGTCGACCCCAACCAGAACATCGTGGTCACCTGTGGCTCCACCGAGGCCATGATGGCCGCCATGATGACGGTTACGAACCCCGGCGACAAGGTCGTCATCTTCTCGCCGTTCTACGAGAACTACGGCGCCGACACGATCCTTTCGGGTGCTGAACCCATCTACGTGCCGCTCAACCCGCCCACATTCGACTTTGACCGCGAGACGCTCGAGGCAGCCTTCCGCGACAACGACCCCAAGGCCATCGTCCTGTGCAACCCTTCCAACCCCTGCGGCAAGGTCTTTACGCGCGAGGAGCTCACCTTTATCGCCGACCTCTGCAAAAAGTACGACGCCTACTGCATCACCGACGAGGTATACGAGCACATCGTCTACGCGCCCCACGAGCACGTCTATATGGCCACGCTGCCTGGCATGTTCGAGCGCACCATCAGCTGCAGCTCGCTGTCCAAGACGTACTCCATCACCGGCTGGCGTCTGGGCTACACCATTGCCCCGGCGCAGATCACCGAGCGCATCAAAAAGGTCCACGACTTCCTCACCGTGGGTGCCGCCGCTCCCCTGCAGGAAGCCGTCGTCACCGCCCTCAACTTCGACGACAGCTATTACGATGAGGTCCTCGACCTCTATACTGCCAAGCGCGATCTGTTCTGCCAGGGGCTCGATAGCATCGGTCTTGAGCATAACGTGCCGCAGGGCGCCTACTACGTCATGATGGATATCTCTGAGTTTGGCTATGACAGCGACCTCGAATTCTGCGAAGACCTCGCGTCTAAGGTGGGAGTGGGCGCCGTGCCCGGCTCGAGCTTCTTCCGCGAGCCCGTCAACCATCTGATCCGTTTCCACTTTGCCAAGCGAGACGAGACGCTCAACGCGGCGCTGGAAAACCTCAAATCGCTACGTGATAAAATCAAGCCGCGCGGGTAAGGACGGCCCGGCAACTAAAGCAACCAAAGAAGCCTCGCACCGCCCGACGCGTTGCGAGGCTTCTTTTTATAGCGCTTTCTAAAATGGTTTAGAGCTCTATACTTTAGTCACGGAGCAACTCGTCCCAGAGAGAGGAATACTATGGCAGAACAGCAGCTTATCGGAGCGCTCGAGGCCGGCGGCACCAAGATGGTCTGCGCCACGGGCTATGCAGACGGTACGGTCCTGGAGCGTGAGCAGATCGCGACCACGACCCCGCAGGAGACCGTTGAGGCCGTCAACGCATGGTTTGCCAACAAGGGCATCGCCGCGCTGGGCATCGGCGCCTTTGGCCCCACCGCGGTCAACCCCGCCTCGCCCCAATACGGCAAGATCCTGGAGACGCCCAAAACGGCATGGCGCTACTTCGACCTGCTGGGCACCATCCAAAACGAGCTCAATATTCCCTGTGGCTACGATACCGACGTAAACGTCGCCTGCCTGGGCGAGGTCACTTTTGGTTGCGCCCAGGGCCTCACCGACGTGGTCTACCTGACCATCGGCACCGGTGTGGGCGCCGGCGTGCTCTCGGGAGGCAAGCTCGTGCACGGCATGATGCATCCCGAGGCCGGCCACATCCTGGTCACACGCGACCCGCGCGACACCATCGGCGAGCATAGCGCCTGCCCCTTCCACGACAACTGCCTCGAGGGCCTCATCGCCGGCCCCGGCGTTAAAAAGCGCTGGAATGGCAAGAGCGCCGGAGACATGGCCGAAGATCCGGAGGCCATGGACCTGCTCGCAGGCTACCTGGCACAGGCGCTCATGACCTACACGCTGTGCTACGCGCCGCAAAAGATCATCATCGGCGGCGGCGTGGCCGACCACACCCCCATCGTGCCGCTCGCACGCAAAAAGTACGCCGAGATGCTCAACGGCTATATCGTCACGCCCGAGGTCAACGACATCGAAACCTACATTGTCAATAACAGCCTTGAGGGCAAGCAGGGCATCATGGGTTGTCTGGCCCTTGGCGCCCAGGCGCTCCAGTAAAGGACACATCAGCGGGGCGCAGCGTAGCCAAACTCGCAAAACGCCCGGAAAACGCCGTCATGCCCCGCAGAGGCCCTCAAACGCACAAGGCCGCCTAGGACCAAGCAAAACGTCCTAGGCGGCCTTTTTGGTGTACATCAGCGACCGTAAGAGATATCGGAGTACGACGCCTGTCGTCGCCCCGCAGCAGTCGATCATCACATCGGTAATCATGCCGGCGCGACCGGGCACAAATAGCTGGATCGTCTCGTCGATAGAGGGGACAAGCAGCAAGAACACCGCCGTGGGCAGCAACACATCAAACGTACGCCGGCCTTCGAGGTCAAAGGCGTGCGTCGCCAAGATGCCAAGCACCATGTACTCGGTAAAATGAGCGCACTTGCGCACGACGAAGTTGGTCACCCACTCGTATGGAAGCCCCAGGGTCTGCAAAAAGCCGCGAATGGATTCCATAATCGACAGGCTCAACGAACCAGAGCCCGTACCGGGAACCAGCGAATTGCCCCAAATGACGAGCACCATGGCGCAGGCGGCAAGCGCCCATTTTCGATCGACCTTAACCATGCGGCAATTATGCCTCCGCGCGCAGCGGCGTAAAGCTGGCGGTACCGCCCTCGATAACGCTCAGATAGGCACGACCCGTGCGCTTGACGGCCGCAGACTGCAGACGGTTGATTTCTTCCTCGAGAATCTGATTGACGCGCTCATGACGACGGTTTTCCATAACGCCGGCAGCGATAGCCTCGGCGCGCTCGATACCCTCGCGCGAGATACGCGCGGTATCCTCGGGAAGCACGGAACTGTGGCGGCCGACATAGACGGGAGCAGCCGACACAGGTGAGGCTGCAGGCGCAGGCACCGCCACGGGGGCGGGCTCGGCAGCCTCGGCCATGATCGCCATAGCGGCGGCCCACATGTCCTCGTGGCCCGAATAATCGGCCATGGGGATATCTTCCTCGAGAGAGGCATCGGGGAGACTATCGGTATCCACGCGATCTTGGGTATCGATAGAAGCAGTGATGGCGGCAGGCTCGTCCAAATCGGAGAGATCCACACCCTTGGCATCGGAAATGATGGGCATGCTGGCGAGCTTGGCGTTGTACGGCACCGCCTCCGCGGCCTGCATTTGGGCCGAAGCGCCCCAAAGCGAGCTTTCGGCAGCTCGGCGAGCGGCAATGGTCTCCTCGTCGACAGCCAGGGGCTCATCGGCAAAGGGGTCGGCGACAGGAGCCGCCTGAGCTGCGCTCTGTTGGCCGGCCGAAGCAGCCGACGCGGCAGAGGCGTACGCAGCCGACGACGCGCCGCTATAGGCGGCATTGTTGGCGGCGTTGGCCACAAGCGCCACGAAGGCCGCGGTACTACCCGCAGGGGCGGCGTGAGAGCCCGAGACGGCGCGTGCGGCAGCGGCAATGTCATCGCGATTGTAAGAACCGGTCTTTCCACCGTTGGTGAGCTCATCGATTGCGACCTGGTAGACATCGCGCGAACGCACGGGATCGCAGCTGACCGGGGAATCGTCATCGAGCATGCTGTCGATCATAGACCAGGCCTCGGCCTCATCCATGGCGTTAGCCGCGCGCGCGATGGTGGGAACGCCATCGTCGGCGTGGCGGCGCTGGAACGCACCGGTCAGGCCGGAGAGAAATGCGGAAGAAGGCTGTGCGGCATTGGCCTGATCAGCCGGAGCCGCAGGCTGAGGCGCCGCCCCCTGCTGCTGTGCGGGAATCGAGGCGGTCTTGAACTCGTTGTGGGTCCGGCCAAACTGAGCGGCGCCGCCCACGGCATCGGGCTCAAACAGGCGGCCATCGTGCTCGGCACGATACTCGGAAATGCCCAGCGAGGCTGCGTAGATTCCCACGCCTGCCACCGCACCAACGGCGAAGGGAACCGCGCCCGCGACAACCGTCTCGTTGACCGACGAGAACGGCAGCGTCGCGGCATACATCACCACGGGGGCGGCAAGGCCGATCCCGCAGGAAAGTCCGGCAAGGACTGCTCGTTGTGTTGCATCAGAAGAAGCCATGAGCTCTCCCCATCTTCCAGCACCCAAATCGCATCATTTAGTTGGCTGCGCGAGAGAAGATGAAGCGGGACATGCGTCCCAAAGCAACGGTATATGGTTCGTTTCATCTGCGTTTTCCGTCGCGAAGCTTAAAAGTTATTATGCGAAACCGACCCTCCGATTGCAAGCGATGAGGCCGGATTATGGCTCGAAAACTGCTGCTTGTCGGTCATAAGGTCAAAAAATGTTGCCGAGTGGCGCCGTAAAGAAAGGGCCGGGGCATAAACCCCGGCCCGATTGCCCGTTCTTATGGCGATATAGCGTGCGGCTTTTGGTCTAAAACGTCTGCTCGTAGTCGCTGTGCTTTTTGGCCGAACGCACCAGGAACTCCTGGTTGGTGTTGGTGCCCTTAAGACCCTTAATAAACGACGCCGCCGCGCGCTCGGTGTTGTTCATACCGGCGAGAATGCGACGCAGGCCAAAGACAAACGGGCGCATCTGCTCGTCGACCAGCAGGTCCTCGTTGCGCGTACCGGAGGCAACGGGGTCGATGGCCGGGAAGATGCGGCGATCGGCAAGATCGCGGTCGAGCTTGAGCTCCATGTTGCCGGTGCCCTTGAACTCCTCAAAGATGACCTCATCCATCTTGGAGCCGGTGTCGATAAGGGCGGAGGCGAGGATGGTGAGCGAGCCGCCGTTTTCGATATTGCGGGCTGCACCCAGGAAACGCTTGGGCGGATAGAGAGCTGCCGAATCGACGCCGCCCGAAAGGATACGGCCCGAGGCGGGTGCCGCCAGGTTGTAGGCGCGCGCAAGACGTGTGATGGAGTCGAGCACCACCACGACATCGCCGCCCATCTCCACAATGCGCTTGGCGCGTTCGATGACGAGCTCGGCCACGCGGGTGTGGTTGTCGGCGGGCATATCGAAGGTCGAGGCCACGACCTCGCCCTTAATGGAGCGCTGCATATCGGTGACCTCTTCGGGGCGCTCGTCGACGAGCAGGCAAATGAGGTGCACCTCGGGGTTGTTGATCGAGATGGACTGGCAGATCTTCTTAAGGATCGTTGTCTTGCCGGCCTTGGGCGGCGACACGATCAGGCCACGCTGGCCCTTGCCGATCGGCGACACGATATCGATGGCGCGACCGGTGATGGAATCCTTGCCGTGCTCCATGCGCAGCGGCTCGTTGGGATAGACCGGGGTAAGGTCGCCGAACTTGGGGCGGTTGCGGATCTGCTCGGGATCCATGCCGTTAACGGTCGTGATCTTGGCGAGGCCGGCTCGCTTGTCGCCGCCACGCGAGGGGCGCAGCGAACCCTCGATGACATCACCCGTGCGCAGGCGTGCGGAGCGGATGAGGTAAGCGGGGACGAAGGCGTCTTCATTGGACTTCATGTAACCGTGGGCATGGATGATGCCGGAGTTGTCCGGGCGAATCTGCAGGATGCCCTTAATATCACGGAAGCCCTCGGCCTTCGCGGCGGTCGTGTAGATCTCCTCGACAAGCTCGGCCTTCTTCTTGCCGGTCGTCTCGATCTCGAACTCTTTTGCCTTCTCGCGCAGCTCGGCTACCTTCATGGCCGCAAGCTCCTCGCGCGAAAGCGTGGGCTCGGTGGGGGCGGCGTTGCGCTCCTTGTTGCGCTGTTTGCGGTCGCGCTGACGGCTGCGGCGGTCGTTGTTGCGATCGTCCTTGCGGTCGTTGCGCTCGTCGCTGCGCTTGTGCTGACGACGGTTGGGGCGGGCGCCCTCTTCGGTCTCGGTGCCTTCGGCAGCCGCGGCTGCGGTTGCATCGGTGCCGGACGGAGCCTCGCCCTCTGCCTTGGCGTCGGCGTTGGCATGGTTGCTGGGTTCGGCGTCGCCCTGCTGCTCGGCACCCTTGGCCCTCGCGGACTTCTTGCGCGTGCGCTTGGGCTTCTCAGTTGCCGGCTGGTCGACGTTCTCGGCCTCGGAAGCGGCATCGGCGGTTGCCTCGGAGGACTTGTCGTCGACGGGCTTGGCCTCAGCCTTGACCTTCGCCTTCGTCGAGCGCTTTGCCGCGGTGCGACGGCTACGGCCGGGACGGACATCGACGGGCTCGGCATCGGC
>CABVCJ010000089.1 GCA_902496845.1 uncultured Collinsella sp. | reverse complement strand
CTTGGCCGATGCGCTCGATGCGGCTGCGTGCCGCCCGTGCCTCAACGACCCCACATTTATGGTCGAGCGTCGCGAATCGGAGCTTGCGCTGACTGCCGATCGCCTGTCGGGCGCCATGGTGCGCTCAGTCGGGACATTCCGCTCCAACTTTGAGCGCCTGCCCGAGCGTCTGGTTGCAAGCACCTCAGGGCTCGATGGCAAGCGTCATGCGCTCACGCTTGCGAGTTCCCGTCTGGAGCATCAGGGACGTACGATGCTTAGCAAACCCGCGTCCGAACTGGGCCGTGCGGCAGCCTCGCTCGATGCCCTGTCGCCGCTCAAGGTGCTTGCCCGCGGCTATTCCATTGCATATAGCGAAGCCGGTGTGGCTACGAGCGCCAAGACCTTTAAGCCAGGCGACGCCATTCGCGTGCGTATGGCAGACGGCATCGTGGCGGCAACGGTCGATACGGTCGAGTAAGCCGTGTTTCATAGCGATAAACCTTTAGGAAAGGAAACAGATATGGCAGAGAAGACCCCGGTCGAGCAGCTTACGTACAAGCAGGCCTCGCAGGAACTGGAGCTCATCATCCGTAGCTTGGAGTCGGGCGATATGGAGCTCGAGGAGTCGCTCGAGAGCTATACCCGCGGCGTCGAGCTCCTCAAGAGCCTGCGCACCCGCCTGTCCGATGCCGAGCAGAAGGTCTCGGTGCTCCTTAAGGACGTCGACGGCAACGATGTGCTCGCCGACGGCGAGGCCGCCAACACCGACGACAACCTCTCGTTCTAACCATCTCGCAGCCTACTTTGGGGTAGTCTTTTTGGGACGGGGCTTTTTTGACTACCCTTGCGCGACGGCTTGTCGAGTAGTCAAAAAAGCCCCGTCCCAAAAAGACTACCTTGGTCTGTGAGAAAGGAACCTACCATGTGTGATTGCATCTTCTGCAAAATTGCCAACCACGAGATCCCCTCGACCGTTGTCTATGAGGACGACCGGGTCATCGCCTTCGACGACCTCAACCCCCAGGCGCCGGTCCACACCCTCGTGATCCCCAAGAAGCACTACAGCGACATCGCCGACAACGTGCCTGCCGAGACCATGGGCGCCATGGCCCACGCCATCCAGGAGGTCGCTAAGGCCAAGGGCCTGGAGGACGGTTTCCGCGTCATCTCCAACAAGGGCGTCAACGCCGGTCAGACCGTCATGCACTTCCACATGCACGTCCTCGGCGGCAAGAACCTGGGCGAGAACCTCATCTGAGGACGCACAGCCCGTCGCCTTGGCTGCCTTTGGAGTAACCTATGCAGCTTTCTCAACTCGAATACCTTCAAGCGGTAGCGAACTACGGCGGCGTGCGCAAAGCGGCTCGCGCCGTTCACGTGAGCCCACAGGCCGTTTCGTCGGCAATCAAAAAGTTGGAATCTGAGTATCAGATTGTTTTGCTCGACCGATCGGCGGGGGAGGCTGTTTTGTCTCCGGCGGGCAGAGAATTTGCGCGTCGTGCACGCGTGATCCTGGCACAAGTCGACGATCTCAAAAAGTACGCTCAATCGGGGAACGGCGGCGTTTCGCCCGACGGCCACTTCCGTCTTTACGCCCCCTGTCTTCACGGGCGGGGGCGTCTTTTTTCCGAAAACTGGTACGACTCGTTTGAAAGCTTGCACCCCCAGATTCACCTTGATGTTTGGCATCAGCCAACGGCCACATGCTTTGAATCACTTGTGCTTGGCATTTCGGATGCGGCCATCTCATTTGAGGAACCAAGGGATAGTGTCCTTTCTTCGAAATACTTGGGTGAAAAGGAGCTCAAGGTTCTTTCGTGTCCAGCGGGTCATCAATCTGTGGGTGCTATGACCGTTCGTGAGTTGCTGGGCGGCAGGCTCGCTGTTCCCATTAATTTGTCACCCTGTCTCAATGCAATCAACCAATGTCCCGAGGCTCAGCTGGTTAATTTCCGCTTCCGCGACGTCGAATACGAAAACAGGGCGCAGACTGAGTTTCTTCAAGCCGGGGGATTGATATTGAGTTTTTCTGGCTCTTCTCTCGCAACAGATGGACTGGAAGTGAGCGAGTGCTCCATTGAAGGCTCGCATGACGTGGCCTTGCCCATCTATTTTTGCTATCGACAAAATGCCTGGACCGATCGACACCAGACGGTATTTCTTCACCTATTGCGTCATCTCGCTTCGTGAGGCCATTTGGCCTCGTGGCGTCAAGTGAATGTTGACGCCTTGTAACACATGACTGACGGCTTTGCCCTCATGCTTTTCCAAGATTTCGGTTTGGGCTATTGGCTCTTGGAGGGCGGAGCATGAAAAACCGTACGGTTTTGCTTTATATGACGTTCGTTTTTCTGTCGAACTTCAGCACCATTTTGTATTTTCTGACGGTTTACCTTGAATTCGTCGGATTCTCGATGGTGGCGATTTCTAGCATGATGATTGCATACCAAGTGAGTAAGTTCATTCTTGAGGTTCCTACTGGTTATATTGCTGACAGGTTTGGACGAAAGACAAGCGGTCTCGTTGGCGTCGTGGGAATGCTTGGATACTACGCCGCCCTACTTTTCGCCCGTTCTCCTCTGCTTTTAATCGGCGCGTTTGCTCTCAAAGGATTTGCAGTTGCATGTGTGAGCGGATCCATAGAAGCGATCTACATTGACAGCGTCTCTCAGGACCAGCTCGTAAGACTTAATGTCGTTGAGCGATTTGTTTTCTATGCCTCTTATGCCATCTCCGCTTGCGTGGGCGGTTTCATTTCGTCTGTCGGTGCATATCTCATTGGTCTTTCGGCAGATATCATCGCAATGGTGTTGACGTTGGTTGTCGTTGCCTGCATTCCTGAGATGCGAAGAGGGGACACTGCAGCGACACCTAAGCGTGGAATTAGCCCGAAGATGATCGGTGCCGCTATTGCGCGTAACGGCATTCTTCGTTCAGCGTTCATCATGGACTGCTCTCAGGCATTTGCTTTTGTCGCCCTGGAAGACTTTTTCTCACTGCTGCTTGCGGGTCGCGGAATGAATGCCGTCGCTTCGGGTGTGACCATTGCGGTCCAGCTCCTTGCCTCGGCTTCCATGGGGCTTATTGTGCCGAGTGTGATTGCTCATGTCGACAAGGGCCGTTTTGCGCGTATTTGCGGCATCGTGCGCCTTTTCCTGACTGCTCTGTTTTTGATTCCCTTTACTCCGGTCTATTTGCTGCCCGTGTTCTATGTACTGCAGACGGTTGCTTACTCGTTATTTGCTCCAATTAAATACTCAATTTTTCAAAATGCTGTCGATTCTTCGATGCGCTGTTCACTGATTTCGGTCCAAAGCCAGATGGTGGCGGTGGGTGCCATCCTTTTCTATCTGTTCAATGCTGTGTTGAGCAGCATCGCGGGTATTCGAGTCATATTGCTTGTAGCGCTCGGGATATCTTCTTTGGTGTATATCCCCGCGCTATTTCGTCTTACAAGTCAAAGGCCGTGAGTATTTGGGCACCGATAACTTATATATCAACGCAATAAACCCGAGCGCGAGGGCGTTTGGGTTTATTATTGAAGCGTATGTAACCTGGCGGCGCCACACCGCCTGTTAGTAGGGAGACACATGAACGTTCTGGTCGTCAACGCAGGATCTTCGACCCTTAAGTATCAGGTCATCGATACCAAGTCCCACAAGGTGTCCGCAAAGGGCTCCTGCGAGCGCGTCTGCTTTACCGGCGGTACCTTCACCCATGCTGCCAACGGTTCCAAGAAGGTGACCGAGAACATCGAGTTCCCCGACCACAAGGTCGCCATCGAGGTCGTCCTGAAGGACCTCGAGGCCAACGGCGTCAAGATCGAGGGCATCGGCCACCGTATCGTTCAGGGTGGTTGGTACTTTGGCGACTCCTCCCTCGTCGACGAGGACGTCCTCGCCAAGATCCGCGAGGTCGCTCCGCTCGCCCCGCTGCACAATAACCCCGAGGCCAACGTTATCGAGTACTGCCTGGAGCAGTATCCCGACCTGCCCAACGTCACGGTCTACGACACCGCTTTCCACTTCAACATGCCCGAGGTCGCCAAGACTTACGCCCTGCCCAAGGACGTCTGCGACAAGCTGCACATCCGTAAGTACGGCGCCCACGGCACCAGCTACCGTTACATTTCCAAGAAGGTCGCCGAGATGACCAACGGCGAGGCCCGCAAGGTCGTCGTGTGCCACATCGGCTCCGGCGCTTCCCTGTGCGCTATCGAGGACGGCGAGTGCATGGACACCACCATGGGCCTCACCCCGCTCGACGGCGTCATGATGGGCACCCGCTGCGGCTCCATCGACCCGGCTACCGTGTGTTACCTGCAGCGCGAGGGCGGCTACACCTTCGACGAGGTCGACGAGATGATGAACAAGAAGTCCGGCCTTTTGGCTGTGACCGGTGGCAAGACCAACGACTGCCGCAACGTCGAGGAGCTCGCCGCTGCCGGTGACCCCGAGGCTCAGCTCGCCTTCGATATGTTCGTCTACAAGATTGCCGCCAAGGCCGCCGAGATGGCCACTTCCATGTGCGGCATGGACACCCTGGTCTTTACCGCCGGCATCGGCGAGCACGCTCCGGCTGTCCGCGCTGGCGTGGCCGACCGTCTGGCCTTTATGGGCGTCAAGATGGACCATGCCCGCAACGCCCTGCGCGGCGACGGCGCTTGGTGCCTGTCCGCCAAGGATTCCAAGGTCAAGATCTTCGTCATCCCCACGGATGAGGAGTTCATGATCGCCTCCGACGTCGAGCGCATCGTCAGCGGCAAGTAATTGATACAAGGGGAGGGGACTGGATGGCATTGTGCCGTTCAGCCCCCTTTTATGCTCTTTGGGCGAAGAGATTAATAGATATTTATTGAATTCTGATAACTTCTTATTAAGGGTACGGCCGCCTTATAGGTTTGCCGACCGTACTGTAATCACGAAGGAGTCTCATGAACGTACTTGTTGTCAACGCCGGCAGCTCAAGCCTTAAATATCAGCTTTTGGATACCGATACCCGCGAGGTTTTCGCCAAGGGCAACTGCGAGCGTATCGGATCGGACATGGGCATCTTCGGCCACTCCGAGAACGGTGGCGCCAAGCAGACCGAGGAGGTTCCTTTCCCCGATCATCGCTCTGCTATCGCTCGTGTGCTCGAGGAGCTCGAGAAGACCGACTTTACGATTGATGGCATTGGGCATCGCATCGTTCAGGGCGGCTGGCACTTCGATGATTCCGCGGTCGTCGACGACGAGGTCATGGCCAAGATTCTCGAGGTAGCCCCCTTGGCTCCGCTGCACAACTACGGCGAGGCCGCGGCGATTGAGTATTGCCGTGAGAAGTATCCTGAGCTGCCCAACGTCGCCGTTTTCGACACCTCGTTCCACATGACCATGCCCGAGGTCGCCTACACCTACGCCCTGCCCAAGGACGTGTGCGACAAGTACCACGTGCGCAAGTACGGCGCGCACGGAACGAGCCACCGCTACGAGTGGATGATGGCCAAGGAGATCCTTGGCTCGCGTTGCCACCGCCTGCTCTCGTGCCATTTGGGCAACGGCGCTTCGCTCGCCGCCATCGAGGACGGCGTGTGCCGCGACACCACGATGGGGCTCACGCCGCTTGACGGCCTGATGATGGGAACCCGCTGCGGCTCCATCGACCCGGCTACCGTGTGCTACCTGCAGCGTGAGGGCGGCTACAGCTACCAGGAAGTCGACGACATGATGAACAAGCAGTCTGGTCTGCTTGCTATCTCGGGTATCTCCAACGACGCCCGCGACATCCGCACGCGCGCCTCCGAGGGCGACGAGCGCTGCCTGCTCGCCTTCGATATGTTCGCCTACAAGGCCATGCAGCAGGCCGGCTCCATGATCGCTTCCATGGCGGGCGTGGACACCATCACCTTTACCGCCGGCATCGGCGAGAACGACTGGTCGATCCGCAAGGCCTTCTGCGACTGCTTTGAGTGGCTGGGCGTGCGCATCGACAACAACAAGAACCGCGAGGCCGTGGGCAACGGGCCGCAGGTCATCAGCGCCGCCGGTTCCGCCGTCACGGTCATGGTCATCCCCACCGACGAGGAATACATGATCGCCCACGACGTCGAGCGTCTGACCAAGAACAACTAACGCACTCGTTTGCATGTAAACGAAAGGCCTCCAGAGCAACAGCTCCGGAGGCCTTTTTACTAGCATACGGAAATTCCAGTCCCAAAGTGATCATCGCCGGCAACGCCCGCACTTTCAGCAACGACACCCATCCGTTCAGATTTTTCAGACCCAGCTCGTAGCCAAGCCGCCGTCCACCCCAGATACCCTGATTACTACGTAGTGGTAGAAGGCCGTACGGGCTAACCCCTGAAAACACTCCGCAGACCAGAAACGCCCCCGTTCGTAGCTCCGAAGGAGCAGAACGGGGGCGTTTCATTGGTCGAGGACGTTTTCAGGGGTTAGCCCGTACGGCCTTCGGGCGAGTACGTCCGCTACTCAGCCATCTGAGCCTGGACGGCGGTGATGGCCACGACACCCACGATGTCGTCGGCAGAGCAGCCGCGCGAAAGGTCGTTGACCGGCTTGGCGATGCCCTGCAGGATGGGGCCGTAGGCGTCAGCACCGGCGAAGCGCTGGACCAGCTTGTAGCCGATGTTGCCGGCCTCGAGGTCGGGGAACACGAGCACGTTGGCCTTACCGGCAACGGAGGAACCAGGAGCCTTGAGCTGGGCGACGGTGGGGACGATGGCGGCGTCGAGCTGCAGGTCGCCATCGATGGCGAGCTCGGGAGCCTTCTCGTGGCAGAACTTCACGGCCTCCTGGACCTTCTTGGCGACCTCGCCGCCGGCGGAGCCCATGGTGGAGTAGGAGAGCATGGCCACGTGCGGCTCAACGTTGCCCATGAAGGTGGACCAGGAGTGAGCGGAGGCGATGGCGATCTCGGAGAGCTCGTCGGAGGACGGGTTGATGTTGAGGCCGCAGTCGGCGAAGATCAGCGTGCCGTCGGTGCCGAACTGCGGGGTGTCGGTGCACATCACGAAGAAGGCCGAGACCAGCTTGGTGCCCGGGGCGGTCTTGAGGATCTGCAGCGCGGGGCGCAGCGTGTCGGCGGTGGAGTGGCAGGCGCCGGAGAC
>CABVCJ010000088.1 GCA_902496845.1 uncultured Collinsella sp. | reverse complement strand
TCGAGCATCGAGCCCGCCGCAACCGCCGGCCCCGAGCTCGCGCCCCGCGCGCCCAAGCCCGTTCAGCGCGACGATGAACGCCGGCGTTTGGTACGAGAGGCTCAGGCAATTGACGGCATCTTTGTGGGCGAGCACGGTGGCAAGCCGCGCGGTGGCTATGCCGCGCTCTTTGCACACTCCAACGCCTCGCGCAAGCTGCCCGAGCGCACCAATTCGTTTAAGAAGATCATGGGCTATTTCGATGAGCTCTGGGCGCAGACGGTCGACCCCAAGCGACCGGTCAAGCGCATCAATCTGGGCTTTGGCAATCTGATGCCCGAAGAATTTGCCACCATCGATCTGTTCAGCGATATCGAGGCCGATGAGCGCGAGCGCGACCTGGCGCGCGCCGTCCTGGCCGTAAAGGGCAAGTACGGCAAAAACGCACTCGTCAAGGGATTAAGCTTTACCGCCGGCGCCACTGCACGCGAACGTAACGATCAGGTAGGAGGACATCGTGCCTAAGTCCCAACAGCAGCCGATGCGGCCACCGACGCCTTTTGAACGTCTAGCGGACCCCGAGGGAAGACGTCGATCCGCCGATCCCAAGCTCACCGCCAACGGCGCCGTCCGCGCCGGCCGTGCCGCGCAGTTTATGCCCTTTGCCGCCCTCACGGGATACTACGAGCTCGTGCGCAAACAAGAGATCACTGTTGAGCCCAAATGCGAACTCACGGAAGAAAAAGCCCTCGAGCTTTCGAAAAAGCTCGAGGGCCTCAAACGCGGCGACCTGGTGCGCGTCACCTATTACGATATGTACGGCTATCGTAGCCGCACGGGCATTCTCGACGAAGTGTTACCCGCATTTAAGCTGCTCAAACTCAGGGATATCGCCATCAACTTCGACGATATCCAAGGCATCGAGCTGCGTGGTCGAGCCTAGCAACGAGAACGCTTGCGCAAGGCGAGAGCAATGCCAAGCACTGCGGCAGCTGCAACCAGCAATCCCAAGACCAGCGTGAGGGTCGAGTCGCCAGCGTGAGGCAGCGAGCCGTCCTTCGGAGTCTTCTTAGTGGTCGTCGAAACGGTCGTCGCGGTGCTGCTCGACTGGTCGTTGCCGCCCGTCTGGCTGCCACCAGGCTGATTGCCGCCACCCGGCTGCGAAGGATCGGTGGGTTTCGTCGGATCCGGAGCACCGGGATCAATCGGATTCTCCGAATTCTCCTTGCGCTGGATCCAAACCTGGCAACCATAGAACGGGTTGGCGGTACCAAGGCACAGACCCTGGTTGGTCACCGCAAAGGTGCGCAGACCATGGTTATACGGATCGTTAAAGCCGTTAGTCGTCAGCGTCGTAAAGTTCACGCCGTCCTCGGTCACATACATATCAAAGCCGCGCTCGGCATCGCGCAGGTAGTACATGCACGTAAGGACACTCTGCAACTTCTTGAGGTTCTCCGCACTCAGCAGCTTATCGAGCGCATCCTGAATATCACCCGGCAGCTCGGTGCCATAGGCATCCTCGTACTGCTGCTTCAGGCTCTCATAGCTATCGAGCATGTCCTGATACTGATCGGCAAAGGACTTGAAGTACGCAATCTCGCTATCGATTTTCTGAACATAAGCAGCGTCGTCTTCAACGTCCGCGGACATCGTCGCGGCCTGATCGCAAAGGTCGCCCGCAGCCTCATCCAATGCATCGCTCAGATCGCCAAAGCCCTTAGCAACCTCGGTCTTCTCGTCATCGACCTCGACGGCCTCGTTTGAATCATCGTCCGCAAGCGTGTTCACGGGAACGATGGGGTCGTCAGGCGATTTCTTGTCGAGCAGGTGATCGAGCAGGTCCCTAAGGCGCTGAACCTGAGAGTTCCACTCCTCAGGCGTCATATCGATAATGTCGCCATTGGAGAACTGGCCGATCGGCTCAAGCAGGCTCGCGGTATCAAAGGTACCGATATACAGCTTGCCGTCGAACTTCTGCATGCGCCAAATGTACTGGTTCTCGTTTCGGCCAAAGCCCGAAGCCAGGCCGGAAATACCGCCCTCGGGGAACATGTCGGTGGAATCGCCAACGACGAGCTCCATGTTCTCGTCCTTGTCCATGCGATAGATGTTGACCGACTGCTCAAGATTGGCATTCACAAACGAGCAGTCGACGCCGCCCATGCCGCTCTTGCCGCCCTCTTCGGTGTTGGATTTGTTGAACAGGATGCGCTCGAGAGCAATCTCCTCGTCGTTGTATTCACCGATATAGAGGTAGTCGTTGTAGACGATGAGGTTGGCAGCACCAGAACGGGTGCGGGCAGGATCGATGCCAAAGCAGTACTTTGCACCGTCCGCTTTGTCGCCAACAATCGGAGTCCACGTATAGCTGCCGTCGGCGTTCTTGTCGCCACGGACCATGGCAAACGACTGCATGGAATTATCATCGGGAGCATTCTCGGGCGTACCGGTGCAGATGGTCGCATAAAGATGGCCATTGTACGAGACCATATCCCAAATGGCGCCGCCGTAGATGCTGTCCTTATAGCGAATCGCCGGATAGTTAAACAGCGTCTCCGAGTTAGCAATCTCGGTGAAGCTGTCCTGGCCCTTCGAGGGGTCAGACGACGTCAGGATTGTCGACACAAAATTACCGTTCGTGTCTTTACCCACATTACTGATGACGAGCTGGCCATCATGGACGCACATGCCGCGGATACCGGTAGAAATGCCCTGCTTGTAGGCAGCACCGTAATCCTACATGCTCGAAAGGCCCTGATAGACAACTTTCCAATCATCCGTCTTAGGATCGATCTCATATACAGCAGGCAGGCCGCTTTTGCCGCCATTGGTCCTGACGCTACCGCAGAAATAGAGCTTGCCCTTATAGCTCACGGCATTGCGGAACAAAGGAGCGACGCCGTTGAGCGAATCAGAGAGCAGCAGCTTGGTCTCACCGGTCTTGGTATTGATCTTGACCAAGATGCCGCCGCTGTCCTTGTCGGCCGTGCCGTCCTCCTTCTGCTGTCCATAGAAGAAGGTGCCGTTAAACATGGCCTCCAGCGTCAGGCGCATGGTCTCGGCATCAAAGGAATCGCCCAGCGTGCCGTTCATGAGCGTCAGCGTGTTGCCCATCGCCGCATAGCAGGTGCCCACATAAAGCCAGTCACCATAGCTCGCAGCCGCCCAAGTGTAGCTCTGGCCGCGATCGCCTTCGTTGTTGGCCGTATTACCATCGGCGCCCGGAACGGCAACGGCACCGTTACCCTGGTAGTCGACGATGCCATCCGGCTGCGACGTTCCTACCGTAGGATGCGAGAGCTTCTCAAAGGAATACCCATTTCCCGCATTGTAGGTAACGGCACCCGAAGCATCTTCGGCATGCGCCGGCAGCGGCGATACCAAGATAGCGGCAAGCGCTGCCACCAAGCCAAGTGCTCCCACTCGTCTCATAAGGCTATAACCTCCCCTGTCCTAAAGCCCAGCTTTAGCATTCTTCATTTCTGTCCACGGTTAATTGCAATCTGAGCACAGCAATAATCAGCGTATAAATATACACCTATAATTTTTTGGACGGGTTAATAGATGCTCGATTGGTAGCGAATTCCGCGCAAACCGTCACCAAACTCCACTTTTGCCGCATCTAAAGGTTATTATTTGCGCAAATTTTTGGATGCCGATAGTCACAATGAGCA
Organism: uncultured Collinsella sp.; assembly: GCA_902496845.1. GTDB lineage: Bacteria > Actinomycetota > Coriobacteriia > Coriobacteriales > Coriobacteriaceae > Collinsella. The sequence goes on along the minus strand of CABVCJ010000088.1, from coordinate 3,591 downwards.
GGAGTCCGGTATCCACCGGAGAGGGCAACGCCTACATTTTCATAACGTAATAGCCCGCGCCCCTCACCGCCGTCTCGAGTGTGTCGCGATCAACCGGGCGCTTCGAGCGTACGCGCGCCGTGCGGTCCGCATACGTCACCGTAGCCCACACGCCATCAAGCGCATTGAGGGCATTCGTCACATTCCGAGCGCATCCGTCGCAGCTCATGCCGCCGATAAGCAGCTCCTCACGATAGGGGTAGTGGGACTCGTCGGTGTCTGCCACCACAACCTTCTTGGCTTTCTTGCCGCTCGCGCCATCACTGCAACAACTCTTTCCATGCGTCGACGCCGCAATACGACGCAGCCCAAAAAACATGCCGACGGCAATGACGGCCAGCACGATGAGATTCGCAGGGTTGAGCAAGTCACTCATGCGTTCCCCTTTCAAGTAGCCCTATCTAGATACCCCCATGGGGTGTTCCCATCTTAACCCAAAATCATGTCCGTTCGGTCAATTAGTTTCCCTCTTCAAACTTTTTAGTTGACCAAGGCTTACTTTCGTGTATAAGTTTTCCTAGGCTAACAGTTTAGATCCGTAAGGAGCGTCGTGACTCGAACCATAGACACCCCAACGTTTCAGGCGGCAGTCGTGCGCAACTGCTCCCCCACGCTCACGGGCATCAAACCGGCATCGCTCTTTACCTATCCAGGAGTCTATGTCGATCAAGACGGCTCAAGCGTAACTGCGGCGATCGAGGATCGCCGAGCACGCCTGCTCAACGTTATCGCCCGGTGCAACCGCGAGCTTAATCCGTTCGGCATCCATCTGAGCGTTTTGGTCTGGCGCCCCTGCGGGGCGCTCGTATACGCATATCGGCCCAATAGCCTCGCCACTTACCTTGCTGACCCGCGCGCCAAAACGGCACTCGCCAAGGAGGGCTACGACACCGGCAACCTCTCGGCATGTCTTGTGCACCTGGCATCGCGCATCACGCTCGCAAGCAATAACGCCGCGGAATGCGCATGCGGCCAAACCCGATGCGCATTGGACCATCAAGCACACTGCGACAACGGCTGCACCTGCGAGTTTCCACACGAAATTGGCTACTTCCTGGGGTACCCCTACGACGACGTATACGAGTTCATCGCCCAGCGTGGCGAGAACTACAAGATCTTTGGAGCCTGGAAGGTCTATACGAATGTCGAGCAGGCGCTTGCGACGTTTGATGCGTACCGTGCCTGCACCCAACACCTCACCTTTATCTATCAGCAGGGCTGCAGCTTGGCGCAACTTGCCCAGGCGACCCGATAGAACGTACAAACCGCGGCCGCACACCGCACAACCGAAAGGACTCAACATGAGCAAGATCGCCGTCGTCTATTGGAGCGGCACGGGCAACACCGAGGCCATGGCAAACTTTGTCGCCGAAGGCACCACGTCCGCGGGCGCCGAGGCCGAAGTCATCCCCTGCGCCGACTTCTCTGCCGACAAGGCCGCCGACTATGATGCCTTCGCCTTCGGTTGCCCCGCCATGGGCTCCGAGGAGCTTGAATACGATGAGTTCCAACCGATGTGGGACGAAGTCAAGGAGACCCTCGGCGACAAGAAGGTCGTCCTCTTTGGCTCTTATTCGTGGGCCGAAGGCGAATGGATGGACAATTGGAAGGCGGACGCCGACGAGGCAGGCGTCAACGTGGTCGACTCCGTCATCTGTTACGACGCCCCCGACGATGAGGGCGAGGCGGCCTGCCGCGCCCTTGGAGCCGAGCTCGCCTAGCGGCAATGAGCTCCGCCCGTAACGCGCTCTGCGCCAAAACACATTCGCGTCCCAACAAAAACGGGAGCCGGATCACATCCAGCTCCCGTTTTCTGCTATGTCAGTCATATAAAGCGGCTAGGAGATATTGCCCAGGAACGCCTTGGTGCGCTCGCTCTTAGGATGGTCGAAGACCTCGCTCGGCGTGCCATCCTCCACGATAACGCCGCCGTCCATAAAGACGACGCGGTCGGCGACGTCGCGGGCAAAGCCCATCTCGTGCGTCACCACGATCATGGTCATACCGTCATGCGCAAGATCGCGCATGACGCCCAATACATCGCGGACAAGCTCAGGATCGAGCGCCGACGTGGCCTCGTCAAAGAGCATCACGTGCGGATTCATCGACAGGGCGCGGGCGATGGCCACGCGCTGCTGCTGACCGCCCGAAAGCTGACTCGGCATAAAATCGATGCGCTCGGCCAGGCCGACCTTGGTCAGCTCCTCGATGGCAATCTTCTCGGCCTCTTCCTTGCTGCGCTTGAGCACCTTTTGCTGCGCAAGCATGACGTTCTTTTTGACCGACAGATGCGGGAACAGGTTGAACTGCTGAAACACCATGCCCAGGTGCGTGCGCACCTTATTGAGGTCAACGCCCTTGGCGCACACATCCACACCCTCGACGACAATCGAACCACTCGTGGGCTCCTCAAGACGGTTAATGCAGCGAAGCATCGTCGACTTGCCCGAACCCGAGGGGCCCAAGACCACAACGACCTCACCCTTGTGCACATCCAGATCGATGTCGCGCAGGACCACGTTATCGCCAAAGGCCTTCTGGAGATTCTTGATGCTGACGACGACCTCGTTCGAGTTATTGGTTTCGCTCATAATAGAACCTCCTTACAGACCAGCGATATGGTCGGCGGGCGTTGCGACGACCTGTCCGGCGCTCTTGGTGGGACGCTTCTTTTTGGTTTCGGCCGTACCCAGCAGCCTCGCCTCAAGACCGCTCACCAAGCGCGCAAGCGGCAGGGTAATGACCAGATAGAACAGGGCGGCAACCACATACGGCGTAATGGAGCCCGTCGTTGCCACGATGGTGCGGGCGTTCATGACGATCTCGACCACGCCCACAGCGGCAAGCAGCGACGTATCCTTGTAAAGCAGGATAAACTCGCTGGTCAGCGTAGGCAGGACATTGCGGAACGTCTGCGGAATCATAACGTAGAGCAGCGTCTGGAAGGCATTCATGCCCAGCGAGCGAGCAGCCTCGTTTTGGCCCTTGGGGATCGACTGAATACCGGCGCGGAAGATCTCGCACAGGTAGGCGGACGAGTTCATGGCCATGACGATAACGCCCAAGACATAGTCGTCCACCTTGACGCCGGCAAGCGGCAGGCCAAAGAATGCAATATAGATCTGCAGGAACGCCGGCGTACCGCGGATGACATTCACGTAGATGCCGGCAAGGCAACGCAGAATGCGCGATTTGGATATGCGCATAAGCGACAGGGCAAAGCCAAAGGGGATCGCCAGCGGAAACGCCACGAGCACGATCGAGAGCGACATAAGGAAGCCCTTGAAGACGATCGGCAGGCTCTGGACCAAAATGACCGGGTTCAGGAACAGGCGCAGGAACATGTTGGAATTCCATGCCTCGACCCACGGCTGTTCCTTAAGGTCGGCCAGGAAGTTATCGAACGCCGTCACGCCCTTAATCTCGACGGAAGGAATCTTGGAAATCTTCTTGGTCGAACCGTCGGCGAGCGTATAGGTTCCGCTAAAGGCCTCATCGCCGCCCTCGACGGGAAACGTCACGCCGTAAACCTCGACACGGAAAAAGCCGCCG
>CABVCJ010000087.1 GCA_902496845.1 uncultured Collinsella sp. | reverse complement strand
AAGCCACACGCTAACAGCTTTAAGGAGTCAAAGCTGGTTTAGCCAAAGAAGCGCTTGATCTCGATCTCGGCGTTCTCCAGGCAGTCGGAGCCGTGGATCACGTTGGCGTTAACATCGACGGAAAAGTCGCCGCGGATGGTACCAGGGGCAGCGTCAAGCGGATTGGTAGCGCCCATGAGGGTGCGCATCTTAGCAACAGCGGAAGGACCGGAAACGACCATCTTGACGACCGGGCCGCTCGTCATAAAGTCACAGAGACCGCCAAAGAAGGGCTTGTCTGCCAAGTGGGCGTAGTGCTCCTCGACGGTAGCGCGCTCGAGCGTGGTCATCTCCATGCGCTCGATGACAAGGCCGCTGCGCTCAATGCGAGCAACGATCTCGCCGATCTTGCGGTCGCGCACAGCGTCGGGCTTAATCATGATGAAGGTCTTCTCGATAGCCATAAGGTAGCCTTTCAAGTAGGTTCGCGCGTGCCCAAGTCCCATTCCGGCACCCGCCTGGACTGCATCGTAACAGAGTTTTAGCTGCAGTTAAACAAAAAGCTGCCTATTGAAACGATACAATTTATTAGAGCGCTCCATATGTGTCACTTCTGTTTCGCAGCCCGATTAGAGTACCATCCGACCGCCCATCAACCGCATCGAACAGAGCAGGCGGTCGGTTGCCACCCGCAAACGTACCTCCTTCACAACCTGCCCAAAGGTCCTACAGAAGTTCTCGACAAGCCCCTCCCCCATAGCAACAAAATACGGACGCCCACATCAGCAGACGTCCGTAAAGCAAAACCGATTTATCAATACATGGCCAAAACGGCTTCAGCCAAACCTCTACTTTGCCCCGTGACCCATCTCGACGACCTTGGTCAGCGATCCAAACACACCCTCGTCAGCCACGAGCTGTGCCTCGGCACGCTGCAGCTGCACGGCAACGGCGGCAGGAGCGGTGCCGCCCTCGGTCGTGCGCGCAGCGACAATCGACGGGATGTCGAGCGCCTCGGTAATATCACGCTCAAAGAGCGGGCTTGCCTCCTGGAACACCTCAAACGGCAGGTCCTCAAGATTGCAGCCGCGCTTCTCACACATCAGGACCAGATGGCCCACCACGGCATGCGCCTCACGGAACGGCAGGCCACGCTTGGCCAGGTAATCGGCAACATCGGTAGCGGCAAGGTGCCCCACGCCGCACTCGCGCGCCATGGCATCCTCGTTGACGGTCCAGGTCGAAATCATACCGGCCATAACCGACAGGCACTGCATGAGCGTGTGAGCGGTATCGAGCGCGCCCTCCTTGTCCTCCTGCAAGTCCTTGTTATAAGCAAGCGGCAGGCCCTTCATGGTCACGAGCAGCTGCACCAGGTTGCCATACACACGGCCGCTTTTACCGCGGATAAGCTCGGCAAAGTCGGGATTCTTCTTCTGCGGCATGATGGACGAGCCAGTGGAGTACGAGTCGGAAAGCGTGATAAAGCCAAATTCGGAGCTCGACCACAGCACGATCTCCTCGGAAAGACGCGACAGGTGCATGGCCATGACGGAGCCGGCGTAATGCAGATCGAGCAGGAAATCACGGTCGGAAACCGCATCGAGCGAGTTGGGAATCACACGCGCAAAGCCAAGTTCGGCAGCCGTCATCTGACGATCGAGCGGATAGCTCGTACCGGCAAGCGCGGCAGCACCCAGCGGACAGTTGTCGGCGGCATCAAAGGCGGCCTTCAGGCGTGTAAAGTCGCGCGCGAACATCCAGGAATACGCCAGCAGATGATGCGACAGCAGCACGGGCTGAGCATGCTGCATGTGCGTGTAGCCCGGCAGAACCACCTTGTCGTACTTCTTGGCCGCATCCACCAGCACATGGCGCAACTCAAGATTGGCCTCCATGAGCTCCTTAGCCAGCGCCTTGACGCCCAGACGCGTATCAGTCGCCACCTGGTCGTTGCGCGAACGCCCGGTATGCAAGCGCTTACCGGCCTCGCCGATGCGGCGCGTCAACTCGCTCTCGACGGACATATGAATGTCCTCATCGTTGATATCGAAGGTGAAGTTGCCGGCATCGATATCCTGTTCGATTCCGATCAGGCCCTCGGCAATCGCCTGCTCGTCCTCGGCACTGATGATGCCCTGGGCCGCCAGCATCTTGGCATGCGCCTTAGAGCCGGCGATATCCTGCTTATAGAGATGTTTATCGACCGGCAGCGACGCGCCAAACTCCTGCGTGACCTCGGCCACGCCCGCCTCAAAACGACCGCCCCAAAGAGCCATGGAACCGTCCCCTTTCTCCAAATACCAAAACAAGCGCCCTAAGCAATGCGCCATGTCGCTAAAGCGATTTTTCAACCGCTAGTTTTACACACTCCCTGCCGTGCGCGGGGCCATGTAGCTAATTTGCAAAGAAGTGACGCACTAGGCACTTGGCGCCCAACGTCTCCCTTCGGATGTTGCCATGCGAACCATCGATCCAGGCCTTCAGGCTCATAGGGACGTCATCGACCTTTGCAGCATCGAACTCGGGCGCAAGGGCAAGTAAAGCATGCGCGATAGCATTGAACATAATCGTACTCCTCATATATATAGGCACAGAGCCGCCAAATTGATAGAAGGAGCCCCGCCGGACAACCCCGGCGGGGCTCGGACTCAGCCGCAGACGCGGCATCATATATGCGGGCGGAACGTAGGGGCCACCGATGTTAAGAAGTGTCAGCAAGCATAACGAAAGGTAGGGACCCCGTGCGCCCGTTATGTATCACGCGGATGGACCGCGCGGATACCAAGGGAAGGAGGCGCTAGGCCTGGGCGGCAGCGGAGCTGGGACCCTGGACCTTAGCCCACGTCTTGAGCGACAGCGTATCGATCTCGATAAAGCCGGCGCTGGCCTTCTCGTCAAACGTGGTGTCGCGGTCATAGGTGGCCAGACCGTAGTCATACAGGCTAAACGGGCTCTTGCGGCCGACGACATGGCAGTTGCCCTTAAAGAACTTCAGGCGGACGGTGCCGGTCACGAACTTCTGGGTATCGGCCATAAAGGCATCGAGCGCGTTCTTGAGCGGGCTGTACCACTGGCCGTTGTACACGGCGGTGGCCCAATCCTGCTCGAGCTTGATCTTGGTCTTGAGCAGGTCGCCCTCGACGCAGATGTCCTCGAGCGCCTTGTGGGCGGTGATGAGCGTCAGGGCGCCGGGAACCTCGTAGCACTCGCGGCTCTTGAGGCCCACCAGACGATCCTCGACCAGATCGAGACGGCCAAAGCCGTTGTCGCCGGAGATCTTGTTGAGGGCGATGACGATCTCGGAGAGCTTCATCTTCTTGCCGTCGACGGCGACGGGCTTGCCGGCCTCAAACTCGATCTCGGTGTAGGTCGGGGTGTCGGGCGTGTCCTCGGGGTTCTTGGTCATAACCCAAGCGTCGTCGAGCGGCTCGTTCCAGGGATCCTCCAGGTGACCGCACTCGATGGCGCGACCCCACAGGTTGTCGTCGATGGAGTAGGGGTTGTCGTTGGCACCCTCGGGAACCGGCACGTTGTGAGCGTGGGCATAGGCGACCTCGTCGGGACGGCACTTCAGGTCCCACTCGCGAACCGGGGCGATAACCTTGAGCTCGGGGTCGAGGGCCTTGACGGCAGCCTCGAAGCGGACCTGGTCGTTACCCTTGCCGGTGCAGCCGTGGGCGACGTAGGTCGCGTCAAACTCGTGGGCGACCTCAACAAGCTTCTTGGCAAGCAGCGGGCGAGACAGGGCGGAGAGCAGCGGATACTTGTTCTCGTACATGGAGTTTGCTGCGATGGCCTTGGTCAGGAACTCATCGGAGAACTCGTCGCGCAGGTCGAGCACCTGGCAATCGAGAACGCCCAGGTCGAGTGCCTTCTGCTTCTTGGCATCCAGTCCGGTCTCCTCCTGGCCCACGTTGCCGCAGACACAAACGACATCGAGATTCTTCTCGTCCTGGAGCCACTTGACACATACGGATGTATCAAGACCACCGGAATATGCGAGAACGACTTTTTCCTTGCTCATGGCTGTTTCCTTTCGCCCTTGGTAGCTAGTTAGAACATCGGTCAGTTGCAAGTCACCTTGAGGTCAAAAACCGTGCAATATCAGGTTAAATAGCAAAAATCAGCACATACATGCCCTAGAAACATGCAGCAATGTCGTGCTAAAACCCAACGACCTCAAAATGACTCTGTTGAGGCAATTCGCCCCATGCGGACAGAGACGATTGTTATCGTCGTCGGGAAATTGCGCGCTGGCGTCGGAGGGCATTGTCTGCAGTGGTGATGATCTGTACGAACTGCATCTGCCTCTCCTTTCACGTATCGCCGGGCGCAATTCAAATATCGCAAACGGTACCTTTTCCTCGGTAAGCGGCTCTTTTGCCGTCTCCGTTTTCGATGTTCGCTATATTACGATAAAGTGCTTGCTGCACAAGCGACAAATTCAAATTTCTGAAAAGTTTTTTCATTAGTTTGTGAATTGCAGTGCAAATACGCGCCATTCCTGCGAAAATACGCACGATTACATGGCAGAGGGTCATTACGCCCGAAACAATCTGGAAACGGAAAGGCGCATTTTATGCAGACTTACGAATCAGACGCCAACATCGGCAACATTAAACTCATCGCCGTTGACATGGACAAGACGCTACTCACCGACGAGCGCGTGTTGCCGCAGGGTCTTGATGAGCGCCTGGACAAGCTCGCCGACGCCGGCATCGTATTCTGCCCCGCCAGCGGACGTCCCGCCCCCAAGCTCGAGGAGATGTTCGAGAGCATCAAGAACCGCCTCGCCTTTTGTCCCGACAACGGAGCGTGCGTGATCTATCGCGGCAGCTATATCTATAAGAGCAATATCGACGTGGAGCTGTACCAGCAGGTCTTGAGCCGCGCCTCGGAGGATTCTCGCGCTGTCCCCGTCTTGTGCTGCTTCGACGAGTTCTACGTGCTTGCCCGCGACCATCAATACCACGACGAGATCAGCGTCTACTACAACACAATCAACTACGTCGACAGCTTTGAAGGCATTGATATCGAGTCCAACAAGATCTCGATCTTCTTCCCCGGCTACGACGCTGAGCCCGCGTTTCGCGAGGACTACAGCCCTGCATTCTCGGATCAGCTCTACGTCACCAATGCTGGCCGCGAGTGGATCGACTTTATGAATCTGGGCGTCGACAAGGGTTCGGGCGTGGCGCATCTCTGCGAGCGCTTGGGCATCGATATCGCCGACGCCGCCGCCGTGGGCGACACCTACAACGATATTCCCATGCTGGAGCGCGTCGGGCATAGCTTTATCGTGGACAATGCCGAGGAGCATATGAACGCGCATGCTAAGTGGCGCATTCCGAGCAACAACGACGGGGGCGTACTGACGCTCATCGACGCCATCTTGGCGGCTCGTTAACGTTGCTCGTCGGACCTGGCCGGGCGAGGCGGGTAAGTTTTTCGTTCGGTCAGGTCCTGGGCTCGCTCGAAGAGCACATTTAGTGCTCTTCGGCTCGTGCGGAATCTACGAAAAACTTACCCGCCTCGCCCGGCCAGGTCCTGCGGTGACTTGCTTGCCGCCTAGATGGCGTCTTGGCGCCTAGATACTTTGGCTGAATTTAATTGAATGAAGGGGGCTCCTTGTTGGCAAGGAGCCCCCTTCTGGTTTTGATTACTTTGGGATTGTGGGTGTGCCCTTATTTGGCGTCTGCCCAGGTCACTCCAGTCGAAGCTTCGGCGATGAGGGGTACGCGTAGGTCTACGACGTGCTCCATGACGTCTTGGACCATGGCGGTCAGGCGTTCGACTTCTTCGACCGGGCACTCAAAGTCCAGTTCGTCGTGTACCTGCAGAATCATGTGGGCGGCAAAGCCCTCTTCTTCCAGACGGCGGCTTACGCGGGCCATCGCGATCTTGATAATGTCTGCTGCGGTTCCCTGCATGGGGTGGTTCATGGCCGTGCGCTCGCCAAAGCCGCGGAGTTGCGGATTTTTGGCCTTGAGCTCCGGAATATGACGCCGGCGACCGTACATGGTCTCGGCGTAACCTGTCTGCTTGGCACGCGCCACCACGTTGTCGAGGAACGTGCGCACGCCCGGGTAGGCCTCGTAGTAGCGGTCGATCATGTCGCGCGCCTCGGCCATCGAGATGTGCAGCGACTGCGACAGACCGTAGGCCTGCTGGCCGTACACGATGCCAAAGTTCACGGCCTTGGCGCGGCTGCGCAAGTCGGGCGTAACCTCGGACACCGGCACGCCAAACACGCGCGCGGCCGTCTCGGCATGGAAGTCCTCGCCCTCGTTAAAGGCGCGCACCAGATGCTCATCACCCGAAAGATGCGCCAGCAGACGCAGCTCGATCTGCGAGTAGTCCACCGCCAAAAAGACGCTGCCCTCGCCTGCCGAAAACGCCGTCTTGACGGTACGGCCCAGCTCCGAGCGCGTCGGGATGTTCTGCAGGTTCGGGTCGCTCGAAGACAGACGCCCCGTCGCGGTAATGGTTTGGTTGTACGTGGTGTGCACGCGGCCGTCGCCTCGACGCAACGGTCCCAACGTGTCCAGATAGGTTGACTTGATCTTGGACTTCTCGCGCCAGTCCAAGATCAAACGAACAATCTCGTGGTCGCGGGCAAGATCACTCAGTACCTTGGCATTGGTCGAATAGTAGCCGCGCTTGGTCTTTTTGAGACCCTTGGTCGGAAGGCCCATTACATCAAAGAGCACATGCGAGAGCTGCATGGGGCTGCCAATGTTAAAGGTCTCGTCACCGGCAAGGTCGCGAATGCTTCGCTCGACCTCGGTGATCTGGGTCGCTAGGCCCTCGGACAGACTGCGCAGCCGATCGGGATCCACGAGCATGCCCGCGCGCTCCATCTTGGCAAGCACCGGCACGAGCGGCATCTCGATGCCATCGAACACGTTGGCGGCGTTCTCACGGGCCATGCGGTCGCGCAGTGATGCGACCAGCGCCAGCGTCAACGCCGCGGTACGGGCAGCAGGAGCAGGAGCGTCCTCGCCAGCACCTTCCGCACCGCGTGCCGCGGGCAGCGCCATCTGCAGATAGGTATCGGCCAGATACGCTTCGTCAAACTCGGAGCGGTCGGAATCCAGCAGGTAGGCGGCAACAACGGTATCGAAGATGCGCGTGGAATCGACTGCCAGCGGATCCATGAGCTCGGGCTCGGAAGAATCGATAGGCGAAAGCTCATGCAGCAGCGCCTTCATATCCGGGCTCGCCACGCGACCCTCCATAAACAGACGCGCGAGCACGCCGGCAATCACGCCGTGGACGAAGTTGAAGCCCTCGACAGCGGCAGGCGTGCCACC
>CABVCJ010000086.1 GCA_902496845.1 uncultured Collinsella sp. | reverse complement strand
CCTCCTCGTCGGTCGCGTCGAGCTTGCCAAAGCGGATGTTCTGCGCAATGGTGCCGCTAAACAGGTGCGTATCCTGCAGCACAATGCCGAGCGACCCGCGCAAGCTGGCCTTGGCGATATGCTTGACGTCGATGCCGTCGTACGTAATCTCGCCGTCATCGACCTCATAGAAGCGGTTGATGAGGTTAGTGATGGTCGTCTTTCCGGCGCCCGTCGAGCCAACAAAGGCGATCTTTTGCCCCGGCTTGGCGAACAGGTTGAGATCCGTGAGCACGCGGGTGCCCGGCACGTAAGAAAAGTCCACGGCATGGAAGCGCACGTCGCCGGCGAGCGGGACCAGACCGGTAACAAGCTCGGTACCGTCGGCTGCCACCGCACGACCCGATTCACCAACGGCGGCCACATCGTGCAGATGTCCATACGTGCCCACACCCTGGCCCTCGGGAATCTTCCACGCCCACGCGGCGTCGCCCGTCTGCACCAGCTCCACGCAGCCCTCGTCCACCTCGGGCTTAAGGTCCATGGCGGCAAACAGGCGCTCGGCACCGGCCAGCGCGTTGAGTAAGAAGTTGCCCAGCTGCGTAAACTGGTTGATGGGCATGGCCGCCTGGCGCACAAAGACCAGGTAGCTCGCGAGTGCACCCACGTCGGCAAGTCCCTTGATGCAGAGCATGCCGCCCGCCACGGCGACGATGGCGTAGTTGACGTAGCCGATCACCACGGTCATGGGCACCATCGAGTTGGCGTAGGCCTGCGCGGCGCCACCGGTGCGGCGCAGCTCCTGGTTGCGCGCGTCAAAACCTGCCACGTTGGCCTGCTCGTGGTTGAAGACCTTGATGACCTTTTGGCCCGAGACCATCTCCTCGACATATCCATCCAAGTCGCCGAGCGATGCCTGCTGGGCGGCAAAAAAGCGCTTGGAGCGGATACCCGAGTAGCGCGCGTACAGCACGATGGCCGCGTCGCACACGAGCGTGATAATCGTGAGCTGCCAGTTGAGGATGATGAGCATGGCCGTGGTGCCGATCACCTGAATGCTCGCCTGAATCACGTTGGCAAAGCTGTTGTTGAGCGCCTCGGAGACGGTGTCGACGTCGTTGGTGAAAAAGCTCATGATGTCGCCCAAGCGCGTACTGTCGAAATAGCTGAGCGGCAGCGTCTGAATGTGCGCGAACAGGTCGCGACGGATGTCGGACACCACGCGTTGGGCCGCGCGCACCATGATCTGCGAGTAGCCTAGGGCCGAGAGCACGCCCGCGGCGTAGATGATCGCCGTTACGATGACCTGCTTGGTGAGCAGCTCCTCACCGCCCGTGGCCAGGCCGTTGACGATGGGGCGCACCATGTAGGTGCCGGCGAGGCTCGCGATGGCCGCGACGGAGGCAAGCATACCCACCGCCAGCAGCGAGAACTTGGCATGGCCCATGTAAGAGAGCAAACGGCGCACAGTGCGCTTGAGGTCGGCCGGGCGCGCTTGGGCTGCGGTCTTAGGCATGGCGCTCGCCCCCTTCCAAGGGTAATCTGCTGGGGACGGAGGAAAACGGATTATTCGCGCAGCCATCGTCGCTGCCGTCGCCGGCGTCTACGTTCCCCGCAAACTCCATCTGCGAGGCGTAAATCTCCTGGTAGATGTTGTCGCCCGCTAGCAGTTCCTCGTGCGTGCCCACGCCGTGGACACGACCGTCGTCCAGCACCACAATGCGATCGGCATCCATAACGCTCGCGATGCGCTGGGCGATGATGAGCACGGTCGTATCGGGGATCCGAGCGATGTGCTCGCGAATCTTAGCGTCGGTCGCCATATCGACCGCGCTGGTGGAGTCATCAAAAATGAGCACGCGCGGATGCTTGAGCAGCGTGCGCGCGATGCACAGACGTTGCTTCTGACCACCCGAGACACCGGCGCCGCCTTGGCCCAACTCGCCGTCCAGCCCGCCGATGCGATCAAGGAACTCGTCCACGCACGCTGCGCGGCAAGCCGCGAGGAGCTCATCGTCCGACGCCTGCGGATTGCCCCACTGCAGGTTCTCGCGCACGGTGCCCGTGAACAACACGTTCTTTTGCAGCACAATGCCCACGGCGTCGCGCAAGGCGACCAGGTCGTAGTCGCGCACGTCGTGTCCGCCCACAAGTACGACGCCCTCGGTGGCGTCGTACAGACGCGCAATCAGCTGCACAATCGAGCTCTTACCCGAGCCCGTGCCGCCGAGGATGCCCACCGTCGAGCCGCTCTCGACGCGAAGGTCGATATGCTCGAGCACATCCTCGGCTGCATCCGCGCGGTATTTAAAGGAAACGTCGCGAAACTCGACACTGCCGTCCGCTGGCGCCGCAGTCGCGAGGTCTCCCGCAGGGTTGGCGATAAAGGGCTCCTCATCGAGCACCCCTGCGATACGGCCCACACTCGTGAGAGCGCGCGTGAGCAGCAAAAACACGTTGGAAATCATCATGAGCGAGTTCATGATCAGCAGCACGTAGCTCATAAAGCCCGTGAGAGAGCCCACGCCCAGCTTGCCGGCGAGAATCATGCGGCCGCCAATCCACAGGATGGAGAGCGCAGCCACGTACATCGACAGCTGAAACACCGGCAGGTTGAGCACGGCGGTGCCGAAGGTCTTGGTCGCCGTGCCGGCGAGCTCGGTATTGACGGTGTCAAACTTGTCGCACTCGTGCTCGGCGCGCACGTAAGCCTTCACGGCGCGCACGGCGGTAAGGTCCTCTTGCACCACGCCGTTAAGGTGGTCCATCGAGGTCTGGAGTTGGCGGTAGAGCGGACTGACGCGATAGGTGATGACACCCAGCACGATTGCCAGCACGGGCAAGATGATCGCAAAGACGGTGGCGAGCGGGCGCGACAGCATCAGCGCGTAGATAAGGCCGACGATAAGCGTCACCGGGCCGCGCACCATAGGGCGAAAGCCGTTGCTCACAGCATTTTGGATAACGGTGATGTCCGTGGTCATGCGAGTGACGAGCGAGCTGGCGTCGTAGTTGTCCAGGTTACCAAAAGCGAGCGTCTGAATCTTTTTGTACTCGGCCTCGCGCAGGTTAGCGCCTAGGCCCGAGGCAACGCGGGCGGACGTGTGTGCATAACCCAAGCCCAGTACCAGCGAAAGCGCAGCGCACACCAACATGTACGCGCCCTGCAGCAGCATGTAGTTGATATCACCCGCAGGCACGCCCACATCGATGATGTTGGCCATGATGACCGGGATAAACAGCTCGAGCACCGTCTCGACCGACACAAAGAACACGCCGAGAATGGCATCGCGACGGTATGCCCCTAGATAAGAAAACAGTATTTTGAGATTGCGCACGCAGGTTCAACCCCCATCAAACGTTGTTCGCAAACGCACGTATTATTGCGCGCCGAATAATGGTGTCAAGTATTCCGAAATCGTTTTCTGCAAGGTTAACGCCGGCGGCGAGTTCTCGTGACGTGTGTCCATATTCACTCGGAATAATGGTGCGCGTGACTTTTTTCGCCCGGCACCCAACACAAACCTTGACTCTACAATCGTTGTAGGGTTTTCACTACACTGGTACATAAACAAACCCAGTCAGAAAGTGCCCCCGCTCATGGAACACGACCTCACACGCGGCAATGTCCTTAAGACCATCGCGGTCTTTGCCCTGCCCTATATGCTCTCGTACTTTTTGCAGATGCTCTACGGCATGGCCGACCTGTATATGATGGGGCAGTTTAGCGGCGCCGCCGGCATCACCGCTGTGGGCAATGGCGCGCAGACGCTCTATATCATTACCGTGACGCTCGTGGGCCTGGCCATGGGAACGACGGTCATCGTCGGCCACGCCGTGGGCTCGCGCCGCTTCGACCGCGCCGAGACCGCCATCGGCAATACCATCACGCTGTTTATGGGCGTCTCGGTAGTACTGGCCGTCATCTTGTTTGCACTTTGCCCGCAGGTTGTGGCGCTCATTGGCACGCCGCCCGAGGCGGTCGAAGGCACCGCCGCCTACCTGCGTATCTGCTTTGTCGGCATTCCGTTTATCGCCGCATACAACATTCTCTCGGCCATCTTTCGCGGGCTGGGCGATTCGCGCTCGCCTATGTACGTGATTGGCGTGGCATGCATCATCAACATCGCGCTCGACTTTCTATTTATCGGCCACATGGGGCTCGGCCCCGTGGGCGCGGCGCTCGGCACAGTGACCGCCCAGACGGCCAGCGTTGCCCTCGCGCTCGTGTGGCTCAAGAGCCGCCGCACGAACATCCACGTTAAGCGCAGCGACCTGCGCCCCCAGCCCGAGGTGCTCGGCAGCATTCTTAAGATCGGCGTGCCTGTGGCTGTACAGGACGGCTGCATCCAGGTGGCGTTTATGTTTATCACCGTCATCGCCAACCACCGAGGGCTCGTCGACGCCGCCGCCGTAGGCCTGGTCGAGAAGATGATCAGCTTTTTGTTCATTGTTCCGAGTTCCATGGGCGCCACCGTCAGCGCGCTCACGGCGCAAAACGCCGGTGCAGGAAAGGGCGGTCGTGCGCGTCAGGTACTCAAGGATGCCATGACGATCTCGGTGGTGTACGGCTGTCTGATCACGATGCTGATGTGGCTGGTGGCGCCGGCGTTTATCGGCTTTTTTGCCAAGGACCCCGCGGTGGTCGCGGCCGGTACCGGCTATATGCACAGTTATATTTTCGACGCAATCTTTGCCGGCATCCACATTTGCTTTAGCGGCTTTTTCGCTGCATACGGCAAGAGCTACATCGGCTTTGCGCACAACGTGCTGGCCGTGGCGCTCATTCGCGTACCCGGCGCGTGGCTGCTGTCGAACGCCTATTCCGACACGCTGTTTCCCATGGGCATCGCTTCGCCGTGCGGATCGATTTTGTCGGCAGTCATCTGTGTTGTCGCGTTTACCGTGCTTAACCGGCGCGGAGCTTTTGACAAGTTGGTAGCGTAGCGGATCGTTTGTGTCATACGACGGCCGCGCCGCACGACCTCGGCGCCCCTTCCCCGCCCATTGAAAGGAGCAGTCCCATGACCGACTCGCCAACCGAACATACCGAAGGCCTGCTCCGTATTGGCGAGGTGGCGCGCCTGTTTAACCTGAGCGTGGGCACGCTGCGCCATTACGAGCAGATGGGCTTGCTGGACCCGGCGCACATCGATCCGGCGAGTGGATACCGCTACTACGGATCGCGGCAGCTCTCCACCCTCAACACCATCAGTCACCTGCGTGTTCTCGACCTGCCGCTAGCGCAGATCCGTGAGTTTGTGACCACGCGCGATGTAGACCTCATGCAGCGGCAGCTGGCTCAGCAGCAGGAGCTCATCGAGCGCAAGCGCCGCGAGTTGGAGCGCGTGTCGCGCAAGATCGATAACCGGCTTGCTCTACTGCATGATGCCTTGAACACCGAGCTCGATACCATTTGCACAATCGATGCGCCCGAGCTTCGCTGCGCCGTGTTGCGCGAACGCGTCAACCCTACCGACGCCTATGCGTTGGAGTGGCAAATTCGTCAACTGCAGAAGGGCCAGCATGAGACCTTTGTCTTCCTGGGCAACTTGGGCATTGGGATTAGCGCCGAGCGCCTTGACGCCGGTGACTTTGACGGCTACGACGAGGTCTTCCTGCTGCTCGATGACACCGATGAGTACTTGGGCGACGTCGAGGTACGCCCCGCCGCACGCTGTTTGACCATTAGCTTCCGCGGCACGCACGGGCAGGCGGGCTCGCGCTATGAGCAGCTACTCGGCTATATGCACGAACACAACCTGGCACCCGCCGGGCCCTCGCGCGAGATCGCCCTCATCGACGACATCATCAGCGACGACCCCACAACCTACGTGACACAGATCACGGTGCCCGTTACTGTGCTCGATTAAGAACCTCCCGGACAGGCATGCAGTGCAGCTCAACTAACGAGCGTCAGCTACAGGAGAACCGCCATGTCGAGGACAATCCCCGATATGGCGGTTTTACTCCTCCGGAATCGGAAACGCACGGATGAACTCTGCAGGCGAGAAGGTCTTGATGGTCGAGCGCACAAAAGCGGCGCGGTCACGCGTGATGATAAAGTCCACGCCGGCACGCTCGGCCATCGCACGGATACAGCCGTCCTCAAAGTCCGGCTCATCGGAATAGGCGGAGGTAAAACAAGCTTCTTGGTCGAGAGGCTCTACCGAGTAGCTCTTAAGACAGTCGCGCACTACCTCGCGGGCGCGCGCCTCGCCTGCCTGTTTAGTGAGAATGTAGTACGCGTCCTTGAGAGAGCAGGCCGAAACAACACCCTCGATAAGTCCCACGTCAACGAGCCCCTTGGTCGTTTGCGCCGCCCCATGCTCCGGCCGGCCCGGCAGCACGCAATCGAGCAGAAAATTGGTATCGAGAAATGCCCTCATAGGTAGCGCTCCCTCGCGACGCGCTTTTCATCTTCAACCGTCATCGTATCGAGCGGCGTTCCCTTTGGCATGTTAGCCACGATATCGAGATACTCCTGGTAGTCCTCATTCTCCGCGAGCATCTCACGGATCTCCTTCCAGGTGATCTTGGGATGCCACATCGTACCCACGTCGCGCTTGGGCTTGCCCGTGCCGCACGTCGGTTTTGCGCCCCCACGCTCCTGGGCAGCGTCATATTCCACCGTAACTGGACCTTCATAGTCGAGCGGCACGATCTTGAACAACGGCTTGCTCCGCTTGAAGACCACAACCTCCTCGCCCTCATTGGCAACCTTTTCGGCCACCTGCGTAAGGTTTTGGCGCAGTTCCGAAAACGCGACGGTAACCATAACTGCTCCTCTCAACATATATCTTCACTGCTAAGTATACAC
This sequence comes from uncultured Collinsella sp., assembly GCA_902496845.1. Lineage (GTDB taxonomy): Bacteria > Actinomycetota > Coriobacteriia > Coriobacteriales > Coriobacteriaceae > Collinsella. Next base: position 503 of record CABVCJ010000086.1, on the reverse strand, counting down.
GTTAATATTAATGTTAAAGTGTATAAAACTCATCACAATGGGGCAGCCCCGTTGTGAGACCTCACTGCGGGGCCCCTTTGCTTTGAATGAATCTTCTATCGCTCCGGAACGACACCGCTCCGCAGGGTCACCCTCAGCAACCTACATGACGCAGATCATGCTGCCCGCCACCACGCCCAAATAAAAACCTCCCGGAAAGTATCAACCTTTCCGGGAGGTTTTCTAATTTGGTTATCGATGTACTAAGCCTGGGGCACCTCACCAGTCGCCAAGATCTGCTCGAGTGCATCCTCGTCCAGTACGGGTACGCCCAGCTGCTCAGCCTTGGTGAGCTTGGAGCCCGCTTTGGGGCCGGCGACCAGATAGCTCGTCTTCTTTGACACGCTGCCCGAAACCTTGGCGCCGAGCACCTTGAGCGCCGCGCCCGCCTCGTCGCGCGTGCGGTTGACGAGCGTGCCGGTGAGCACGAAGGTCAGACCCGCAAGCGGCTGTGCGTCGGCGAG
>CABVCJ010000085.1 GCA_902496845.1 uncultured Collinsella sp. | reverse complement strand
CATCGCCGCGCTCATCTGCCCATACAGGATATGCGACGCCACCGTAATGCCGAGTGCCATGCCGGCATAGCGCGCCAAACTGCCCAAGCTGCCCGCAAAACCGAGCGCCTCGCGCGGAGCCGAGCCCATATACAACGAGTTATTGGGGCTCTGGAAAATCGACGTGCCGCACGACATAAACGCGACACAGCACACGATCGCAGGGATGGAAGAGTGCTCGTCGAGCGTGCTTACCGCAAAAAGACCGCATACGTACACGCCCAGGCCGATTGCCGTGGGGCCCTCGCAGCCAACACGGTCCGAAACCGTACCCGAAAGCGGGCCGATAAAGGCATTCACCATCGGCAGCGCCAAAAAGAGTAGTCCAGAGATGTCGGAACCAAAGCCGTGGGCGTCCTGAAAATAAAACGGCAGGATAAACTCGGATGCGCCAATGCCAACGAACACGATGAGCATGCAGGCGAGGTTGATGGTGAAGGCCGAATTTGCAAAGCAGCGACGAGCGGCCTCGATCAGGGACATGGGGCGCTCGCCGGCATCCGGCTTAACATGCGGCAGCGTGTAGAGCCCCACGATAAACGAGATGACGCCAATGGGCAGGTTGATGAGGAAGATGCTCTCCCAGGGAAAGCTTGCCACCAGCATGCCGCCGAGCACGGGGCCACACATCATGCCGAGGGCCACGAAGGTCGCGAGAATACCCATGGCACGGCCTCGTTCGCGCGCCGGAAACGACTCGGTGATGATACCCATGTTGTTAGCCATGGCCGCCGCGCAACCGACGCCCTGAACAATGCGTGCCAGGATAAGAACTTCGAGCGAGGCCGAAAGGCCACAAAGCAGCGAGCCGACCGAAAAGACGATGACGCCCAGCTGGAACACATTCACCTTGCCGCGCACGTCGCCCAGACGGCCAAACGGCAACATAGCCACGCAAGTTGCAAGCAGATACACCGAGCTTACCAGCTGAATGCGATCGAGGCCCACGCCCAGCTCCTTTTGCATCACGGGCAGCGCCACGGTCACGACGGTCGAATCCAGACACACCATAAACGTCATGATGAGCACGGTAAATAGAATCGCCCACTTGTTCTTGCCATGGGTGTCGCCCTCTAGGGCAATGTGCTCGCGGCGCAGCTGCTCTGCAGTTTTCTCCATATCCATCCTTTCGAGTGGCCCAACGCAAAAAACGGGGCCCCAATCGCCTGCGAACAGTCGCGATTGGGGTCCCGCCTACGGAATCGGAACTATATGTCACCGGAACCCCAAGGGGCACCGTCGCTTCATACGGGAAGCTAGCCTAGCACTGCTCAAGCGCCTGCTCAAGGTCGGCAATCAGGTCGGCCGTGTCCTCGAGGCCGCACGACAGGCGCACCATGTCGGCGGAGATGCCACAGGCGATGAGCTCCTCATCGTTCATCTGGCGATGCGTGGCGTCAGCAGGATGCAAGCAGCAAGTGCGGGCGTCGGCCACGTGCGTGGCGATCTGGGCGAGCTTGAGGCTCTTCATAAAGGTCTCGGCCGCTGCGCGACCACCGTTAAAGCCAAAGCTCACAACGCCGCACGTACCGTTGGGCATGTACTTCTGAGCCATGTCATAGTACTTATCGCCCTCCAGGCCCGGATAGCTCACGAAACGCACCTTGGGATGGCTCTGCAGGAACTTGGCAACGGCCAGGCCGTTCTCGCAATGACGCGGCATGCGCACATGCAGGCTCTCGAGCGAGCTGTTCAGGAAGAAGGCCGCCTGCGGGTTCTGCATGGGGCCAAGGTCGCGCATGAGCTGAGCGGTTGCCTTGGTAATGAAGGCACCCTCGCGACCGAACTTCTCGGCATAGGTCACGCCGTGGTAGCTCTCATCGGGCGTGGTGAGACCCGGGAACTTGTCCGCATGGGCCATCCAGTCAAACTGGCCGTGGTCGACGATCACGCCGCCCAGGTAGGCAGCATGTCCATCCATGTACTTGGTGGTGGAGTGTGTAACGATGTCGGCGCCCCACTCAAAGGGACGGCACATCACGGGCGTCGGAAAGGTGTTGTCGACCATCAGCGGCACGCCGTGCTCATGCGCGGCCTTGGCAAAGCGCTCAATATCGAGCACGGCAAGGGCGGGGTTGGCGATCGTCTCGCCAAAGACGAGCTTGGTATTGGGCTCAAAGGCTGCCTCGAGCTCCTCATCGGTGCAGTCGGGGGCAACGAACGTGCAGGTCAAGCCCATGCGACCCATGGTGTGAGCCAGCAGGTTGTAGGTACCGCCGTAGATGGCAGAGCTTGCGACCACATGATCGCCGGCACCGGCCACGTTAAAGATCGCGAGGAAGTTCGCAGCCATGCCCGAACTCGTGAGCATCGCGGCAGTGCCGCCCTCCATCTCGCAGATCTTGGCGGCAACCAGATCGCACGTGGGGTTCTGCAGACGGCTGTAGAAGTAACCAGACTCCTCCAGGTCAAACAGCTTGCCCATGTGCTCCGACGTGTCGTACTTCCACGTGGTGGACTGGTAGATGGGCACCTGGCGCGGCTCGGCATCTCCCGGGTGATAGCCGCCCTGAACACATGTAGTACCGATAGTCTGCTCGCTCATATCTAGCTCCCTTGCCTGGGTTACGTTTTATTCGGTTCACGATACCGCTACCCCGCACCCCTCTCAACCCATCACCAAGATAGGTTATGGGACTAATTGATCAGGGGTATTTATCTCAAGCCTTAAGCATTTGCTCGATAGATAAAAATGAGGCATACATGAAGCTCTCGATGATTACATGCACCGTCACGGGTACCATAGGCGTGTACACCGTGACCAAGGAGACAACGATGAAGCAAATCGATACGGCCCAGCTCGACATCACCGCCTGTCAGGCTCAGGCTGCCGAATACCACGCCCGTGGCTTTAACTGCGCACAGGCCGTCGCCTGCACGCTCGCGCCCGCCGTCGGGCTCGATCCCCAGACCGCCTTCACCCTCACCGAAGGCTTTGGCGCCGGCATGGGCGGCATGACCGAAACCTGTGGCGCCATCTCGGGCGCCGTGGCCATCATGGGCTTTGTGATGAGCGAAGGCATGGAAAACCCCAAGACCAAGGGCCAGACCTACAAGCTGTCGCGCGAAATCGCCAAGCGTTTTGGCGAGAAGAACACGACGACCGTCTGTGGCACGCTCAAGGGCATCGGATCGGACAAGGGTCCGCTCCGCAGCTGCCCCGGCTGCATCGACGATGCCATCGAGATCGCCTGCGATGTGCTAAAGCAGCTCGCCGAGTAAACGACAGCAACATAAAACGACGGCCGGCGCGCTTGGGATTCAACCAAAAGCACGCCGGCCGTCGCCGTTAGAACTCGGCAAATTCGGGAGCACCAACCTCAATCTCCTCGCGCCCCGCCATAAGCTCGCGCATCTTAGCGCAAAACGGCTCCTGCTCCCCCGACTTAAACACCAAATGAAGCGTCACGGCATCCGCGTAATCGGTATCCGAAACCTTGGCACCCGAATCCTGCGCCAAACGAAGCACCTGCTCATACTGCGGATAGGCCACATGCACGTCGACCGGCACGACACTCGTCATCTCGACGATCTGCCCGGCCTCCTGAGCCGCGGCCACCGCCGCCTGCGTCGCCGCGGTATAGGCGCGTACCAAGCCACCAGGCCCCAACAAGGTGCCGCCAAAATAGCGCGTCACCACGCAGCAAACATTCTTGAGCCCCGCACCGCGCAGCACCTCGAGCGTCGGCATCCCGCTCGTGCGGCTCGGCTCGCCGTCATCGCTCTGACGCTCACGTCCATCGACCAAAATCCACGCGGGAACATTGTGTCGAGCATCGTAATGACGCTTGCGAACTATCTCGATAAAGGCATTCGCCTCATTCTCGGACTCAATATGGACCAGCTGGGCAATAAACCGGCTCTTGCGGTCCACAAACTCGCCCGAAACCTCAATATTCGATTGCAGAGTAAAATAGCTGTCCAACAAAGCCCCTCAACAAAATAAAGCGCGGCAACAAACAGCCACAATAATACGCAAAGACCGTACCGATAACCCCAGTAAATAGAACGGCAACGCCAATGACCAGGCAAAAACAGCGAGACACCAAGAATGGTGACGCCGATGATTCCGTCAACGAAAGCGAGAACCCGTCAGTGCGAGCAAGGTGCCTTGAAAGACGAGGGCATTGACCTTATGGTCATGCCCGAAGGCTTGAAAGGCAGATTGCCGCGCTGACGGGTTCGCAGCGTCAACAAAGTGCTGAGTGGGCCGATAAGCCGGGTTCTGTCGTGAACGGTCATTTATCTTGTCTGCACGTTACCGTGCAGCTCCACGCACGCTACCCGAACGCGGACCGGGCCGGCCCATAGCGTTCCTATTCGCGCTTGCTCCGGATGGGGCTTGCCAAGCCGCCGTGTTACCACGACGCTGGTGGTCTCTTACACCACCGTTTCAGCTTTTCCCTTTACGCCTTGCGGCGCAGGTGGGAGTCTTCTTTTCTGCGGCGCTTTCCGTCGGATCACTCCGCCCGGCCGTTAGCCGGCATCCCGCCCTCTGGAGCCCGGACTTTCCTCACGCGTGCTGCAAGCAGCACATCGCGCGACCGTCTGGCCCACTCAGCAGTGCAAGAGTGTAACACACCGTTGCCGCAGGCAATGGCACAACGCAAACGCTCGACACGATATACCAAGAACCGCCATGCGCTACAATGATCTTGTCGATGGGCAACGTCGCTAGTCGAGACGCGACCGCGCTCCGCACCCCTCCGTCTACTCGGTGCGTTCCCGCCTCCTCCCCGAGGCGGGATGTCGGCATTTTTCATGCACCGACAACCCAATAGCAAACAGACAACCCGGGTAGCATTGTGCACGGGTAGCATCGCGCACCTCGGCAGCAAATACAAAAAGGGACCCGTCCATTGCGGACGGATCCCTTAAAACAAGTGATCGTCAAACCGATTTACTCGGCGTCGGTCTCCTCGTCCTTCTTCTCGGAAGGCAGCGGGGTAACCTCGATCTCAACGCCCAGAGTCTCAGCAGCGGACTTCATGGACAGGGAGATACGACGACGGTCGAGGTCGATCTCCATGACCTTGACCTGAACCTTGTCGCCCACATGGGTGACCTGAGAAGGCTGATCGACGTGCTTGTTGGCCATCTCGGAGATGTGGACCAAGCCCTCGATGCCCTCGCCCAGGTCGACGAAAGCGCCGAACGGGACAAGCTTGGTCACAGTGCCCTCGACGATAGCGCCGACGGGGTACTTCTTGACCAGTGCGCGCCACGGATCCTCGGTGGTCTGTTTGAGACCCAGGGAGATGCGCTCGCGGTTGAGATCGACGTCGAGAACCTCGACCTCGACCTCCTGGCCGACCTTGACAACCTCGGAAGGATGGTTGACGTGGTTCCAGGAGAGCTCGGAGATGTGGATGAGGCCGTCGATACCGCCGAGGTCGACGAAGGCGCCGAAGTCGACGATGGAGGAAACGGTGCCCTGGAGACGCATGCCAGACTTGAGCTTGGACAGGATCTCGGAGCGCTCGGCCTTACGGGACTCCTCGAGCACGACGCGACGGGAGAGGACGACGTTGTTGCGGTTGCGGTCCATCTCGATGACGCGGGCCTCGATGCGGGTGCCCATGTAGGAGGTGAGGTCCTTGACACGACGGAGGTCGACGAGGGAAGCAGGCAGGAAGCCACGCAGGCCGATGTCGAGGATCAGGCCGCCCTTGACAACCTCGATAACCTCGCCCTCGACGTTCTCGCCGGAGTTGAACTTCTCCTCGATGCGGTTCCAAGCACGCTCGTACTCGGCACGCTTCTTGGACAGGACCAGACGACCGTCCTTGTCCTCCTTCTGGAGAACCAGAGCCTCGATGGGATCACCGAGTGCAACGATGTCTGCAGGGTTAGCGTCCTTGCGGATGGACAGCTCGCGGACCGGGATAACGCCCTCGGACTTGAATCCGATGTCAACGAGCACCTCGTCATGCTCGATCTTAACGACAGTGCCGTTAACGAGATCGCCCTCATCAAAGTCGGTAATCGTACCGTCGATGAGGTTGTTCATCTCCTCCTCATTGACATCGTCAAGAGAGAAAATGGACGAGTTCTGAATCTCACTCAAAGGTGGACCCCTTTCGAACTACGGGGCCCCGATTGCTAGGACCTACAGAAGGGTGCGACAAGCACACAACGTTTAGGAACACTCGGGAGCCGACAGATACTAATGTGACGCTTATGCAATCACGTTCGTATAGATTACGGGGAAATGAGTTCGATTTCAAGCGTGAACTGCGATTTTTTACTCGTGTGGAGACTTTTTCGTAATCTTATGAACACATGTCTCCACAACTTGACGATAACCAGCCAGGCATTTGGCTTTAGGGTAAAGTATCCGGAGTTAACGTCTCTAGATTAAATTTACGAGAAAGGTGCCCGCGTGCTCAAAGCAGTCGTTTTCGATATGGACGAGACGCTTCTTAGCATCAACCTCAACGCGTTCATCCTTCGCTATTTTAAGGATGTCTCATCGATGCTCGCGGATATCGGGCGCCGCAGTCGCGGTGGCACGATGGCACGCCTCGGCACCATCCTGGTCGACCTCAACGCCAATCGCCGCAGCGGCACGGACAATCGCACCAATTTTGAGTTTTACCGCACCGAGGTCGAGCGCCGATGCGGTATCTGCCTCTCGGACCCACTCATCTACGAGGCGTTTACCTACTACGAGCGCGAAGTTCTTCCGTACAAGAACGACGATATCATTAACGCCCACGCCATGCCGGGCGCACACGCCGCGCTCCAGGCCGTACAGGACGCAGGGCTGCGTTGCGCGCTCTTTACCAACCCCAGCTTTCCCCAGGGGGCCATCGAGTGCCGCATGGGTTGGGGCGACCTGGCCGACGCTCCCTTTGAGCTCGTCACGCACATGGGAAACGCCACCCGCTGCAAGCCTGATGCCACCTACTATCTAGAGCAGCTTCAGGTGATGGGGCTCGAGCCGCACGAGGTCCTTATGGTGGGCAACGATCCCAAACGCGACTTCCCCAGCCCTGCCTGCGGCATCCAAACCGCCTTTGTGAGCCAGGGCAAGCCCAGCCGAGCCACCTGGCGCGGAACCATGGAAGACTTCGCCCGCGACTTTAACGCCGTAATCGAAGCCTTCTACGAGCACCAAATAGCCGACGAACTGTCATAGGACCCCTCACTCCAAACAAAATGGCGCCGCAGGTTGAGCACAAGTCAGCGAAAACGCCCCTAAGCGAGCAATGTGCCTTGAAAGAGGAGGGCATAGGCCTTCTGGCCATGCCCGACGATTGAAAGGC
>CABVCJ010000084.1 GCA_902496845.1 uncultured Collinsella sp. | reverse complement strand
TAAACCTTGTATACGCCCGACCGTTCCCGAGGGGCTCCCATCCCAAATGCGGAGCAAAGCTCCGCATGCCATCTTTTTCTTTCAGCTAAAGCACGCCGGAAATTCGACGCTGGCTTGTTAACCTTGCCGGACGTTGTCGACGCCAATCCAGCTCAGAAGCTGTATCGATACAGAAAGGTCCCCGACCGGAGGGGCCGGATATAAGGTTTATCGCGAGTTCCGCACGCAAAGAAGGCCACTTAATGTGGCCTTCGTCTTGCGCAGGACTGTAGAGCAGGAAACCTTATATCCGGCCCCTCCGGTCGGGGACCGCACCCGTACGACTACAGCGTCATGTTTGGATCGGCGTCGACGTCGAACGGCGAGATTTCGTCTCGGTCGAATTTACGGCGGGCGACCTCCGCGATCATGGCAGCGTTATCGGTGCATGCCGAAAGCGGCGGCACCGTCACGCGAATACCCTGACGCCCGAGCTTCTTAATCATCATCTCGCGCAGATGCGGGTTAGCCGAGACGCCGCCGCCGATGCAATACTCCTTGCATCCGGTGGCATGCAGCGCGTTCTTGGCCTTCTTGTACTGCACGTCAAAGACCGCCGCCTCGAACGAAGCTGCCAGGTCGGGCAGGTGGATCGTTCGGCCGGCTTTGGTCTCCTGCTCGATGTAGAGCGTCACAGCGGTTTTAAGGCCCGAAAGCGAGAAGCGATAGTCTCCCCTGCTGTTAAGCGCACGGGGGAAATCGATCGCACGGGGATTGCCCGTCTCGGCCAGCTTGGAGATGATGGGGCCACCGGGATAGCCCAGGCCCAGCGCCTTGGCCACCTTGTCGAAGGCCTCGCCCACGGCGTCGTCGAGCGTCTCGCCGAGCACCTCGTAGTCGCCCCACGCCTTCACGTGCACGAGCATGGTGTGCCCGCCCGAAACAAGCGTGAAGATAAACGGCGGTTTGAGGTCGGGCTGCGCCAACAGGTTGGCAAACAGATGACCCTCAAGGTGATTGACGCACACGAGCGGCTTGCCGGCGGCGTAGGCAAAGCCCTTGGCGAAGGCGACGCCAACCACGAGCGCGCCCACCAGGCCCGGACCCTGCGTCACGCCCACGGCGGCAAGCTCACTTGGTGCAATGGCTCCGCCCGTAAGACCCAGCGACGCTGCGGCGTCCTCGAGTGCCGCATCCACGACGCTCACGATAACCTCAACGTGCTTGCGCGAAGCAATCTCGGGCACCACGCCGCCAAAGCGGGCATGAAAATCAATCTGCGTCGACACCTGGTTGGCCAGCATATTGCCGTCCGCATCGATAATCGCCACCGCCGTCTCGTCGCAGGAGCTCTCGATAGCGAGTACAAGACGACGACGCTCAATCTCGACACGCTCCTCGGCAGAGCGCCTGGGCGCAGGCAGGGGCCATACGCGCTGCTCGGCTGCCGTCGGCTCGGGCGAGGCGTTATCGACCGGAAGCACGAGGGGCAACGGCGCCGTCATGACGATGGCGTCCTTGCCGGCACCGTAGTAGCCGCGACGACGGCCCGCCTCGGTAAAGCCCAGGGCGGCATAGAGTGCAACCGCGTCCTCATTGCCGTCCTCGACCTCGAGCGAGGCCGTCGTGCAACCGAGCATCTGGGCGTCATAGCTCACGTGCGACAGCAGCTTGCGGGCAATGCCCTCACGACGATGCGCCGGATCGACGGCAACGTCCATGATCTGCACGTCACCATCGACAACCATACCGCCGGCAAGGCCCAGGAGCTGACCGTCATCGTGCGCAACCCACCAGCTGCGCGGAGCGGCAACGTCCTCGCCCAGCTCGGACAGGAACATGCCCGGCGTCCACGCCTCGTGTCCGGCGCCTTCAAAGCAGGCGGTCTCCAGTGCGCTCGCGCCCTCGGCATCCGCCGCGCCCATGGGGCGGAATTGCAGATGACGTCCGGCAAGCTCGTCGGCAACACCTGTCACCTCACTCTGCGCGCTCTCGGCAAGGCCCAGACGCTTGCGCTCGTTTTCCTCGGCGTCCGAAAGGCGCGTATAGATCGGCAAGACGCGAGCCGGATCGCCATCGCCTGCGGCGTGCGCCATCAGCAGGCCCTCGCCCGAGGGCCACCACAGGTCTCGCTCCACGCAGCGCGCCGTCTCATCCTCGCCCAGCAGTTTGCCATAACGCACGAGACCGTCACCAGTCAGCTGAACCTGATCCCAGTCCGCGGTCTGGCGCCACTCATCAAGCGCCACGGCGGCCTTGACCACGCGCTCGCGCTCAAACAGACGCTCGGGGCCCTCATCCCCCAGCACATAGAGCGCCGGGTACACCTCGCCGCGCATGGCATCGGCAAGAACACCAAGCTTGCCGCGCACGCCGGCCTTCCATGCCGTCCAGGCGCAAGCATCGAGCGTCGACACGCCCAGCAACGGCACATTGGCACCGTGCGCCAGACCCTTTGCGGTGGAGATGCCGATACGCACGCCCGTAAACGAGCCGGGACCGCGACCGACCACATAACAGCCGACATCGCTGCGATCCAGGCCGGCCTGCTTCAGTAGGTCATCAACAGTATTCACGAGCTCCACGTTGGCATGGCGGCGACACAGATGGTCCCCACTTACCAGCTTTGCCTCGCCTGTCTGCACGTCAATCCAGCTTGCCGCGCAGGCAAGCATGTCGGTCGATGTGTCGAGCGCCACCACCAGCGCGTTGTCGTTATGCAAGCTCATCTTGTACAGCCTTATCTATCAAATGGGAAAGCTCAATCGCGCGCTCGCCGTGTGCCTCGAGCGTTATCGTTCGCACGTCGCTGTCGTCCTCATCGCGCTTAAGCGTCACCGAAAGATACTCATCTGTCAGTTCATCCTGAAACTGCTCGCCCCATTCCAGCAGGCAAACACCCTCATAGCCCAGCACGTCAAAAATGCCCGTATCCTCAAGCTCGAAGGCATGCTCCAGGCGGTACAGATCAAAATGGAACAGCGGAATACGCCCTTGGTCATGAACGGCCATGAGTGCGAACGTAGGGCTTGTGACCATATGCTCATCGCCCAGAGCGCGCGAAACGCCCTTGGTAAAGTGGGTTTTGCCCACCCCGAGGCCGCCGGTCAAGATCAGCACATCGCCATCTTCTAGACACGGTGCGACCAGCTCGCCAAAATGCTCCGTATCGGCAGTACGGGCCGTTCTATAGGTACCTACCCCCAGGCGCTCCAGGGACATATACGCTCCTTATTATTCCGAGGCGGTCTCCGGCGCGGGGTGCCGCTCCAGATAGTCGCCCAGCATCTTAAAGTCTTCCTCCAGCAACTCCTGCCACGCCGGATTGCGCAGCGCCGCCGCAGGATGAAACGTCGGCATCACCACAAAGTGGCCCATCTGATGGAACCTGCCGCGCAGCTTGGTAATGCCGATCTCGGTCTTGAGCACAAAGTGCGTTGCGGGGTTACCGAGCGTCACGATGATATCGGGCCAGATGCTTCGAATCTGCTCGCGCAAAAACGGTGAGCAAGCCAGCACTTCCTCGGGACGCGGATTGCGGTTTCCCGGCGGGCGGCACTTAAGCACGTTGGCGATATAGACGTCCTCGCGCTTAAGACCTGCCAGGGACAAAATGCCGTTGAGGTCTTCACCCGCCGCCCCCACAAAAGGTTCGCCCTGCAAATCCTCGTTGCGACCCGGTGCTTCGCCAATAAACATGACGCGAGCGTGGGGGTTTCCCACGCCAAACACGATGTTATGGCGCGACTGATAGAGCTGGCAGAGATGGCAGTCGCCTAAAACAGCCTCAATCTCCTCGAGTGCGACCTCACGTGGCGCCTGATGGGTATGGCCGGGAATGTGCATGACGCCCATAGCGGCTCCTACACGTAGACCTTGTCGAGACGCATGCCAAAGCCGCAGGCGACCTCGTAGTTAATCGTTCCGCGCAGTCGGGCCATCTCGTCCATAGTGATCTCGGCATCGCCATCGCGGCCGACAATAATCATCTCGTCACCATACTCGGCCTCGGGAATCTCGTGTGCCGGGTTGGACTGAATGGCGACCATAAACTGATCCATGCAGATATTGCCAACCTGACGCACGCGCTCGCCGCGATACAGCACATCCATACGATTGGAAAGCGTACGCGATAGGCCGTCGGCATAACCGATCGGCAGCGTGCAGATCTGAACGCGCGTACGCGGTACGCGGTAGGTAAAACCGTAGCCCACGCCCTCGCCCATCGCAGGGTGCGCCACGCGCGTCACGCGCGCATGAACGCTCATAACGGGATCGAGCTGCATCACACGGCTACTCAGCTCGCACGGCTGCATGCCATACAAGCCAACGCCGGCGCGAATCATATCAAAATGCATCGAGGGGTCGAGCATCGAGGACGGCGTGTTGGCGCAATGCACGATACCGCACTCAAAACCCGCATCCTTAATGGCCTGAACGGCCTCGGTAAAGCGCTGGCACTGCAGCTTGTAGTCCCAGCCCGAAGGTTCATCGGCCGTGGCGAAGTGCGTAAATACGCCGTCGCACTGAATACCGCGATGGAAATCAATACCGCGGACAAAGTCGAGCACCTGCGTGTAATGTACGCCGATGCGGTTCATGCCCGTCTCGATGGCGAGATGATACTTGCCCACCTTGCCCGCCGCGACGGCACATTCGCCATACGCAAGAGCAAAGTCGGACGTATAGACCGAGGGCATGATATCGAACTCGAGCAACGTCGGAATGGCCTCGATAGGCGGCTCGCTTAGGATAAGGACGGGTTTCGTAATCCCGCCCTGTCGGAGCTCAACGCCCTCGTTAACCGTCGCCACGGCAAACATGTCGGCGCCGGCCGAATACATAATCTTGGCGCACTCAACAGCTCCATGACCATAAGCGTCGGCTTTAACCACGCAGCACAGGCGCTGACGCGGATTCAGCAAATTCTTATAGGCCCTCGTGTTGCGGCGAAGCGCCCCGCGGTCGATCTCGACCCAGGACCAACGCGTCAAATCGGCTTTATTCATAATTAGTCATTCGACCCTTCGTCCGTGATTCCCAGATCATCGAGCGCATCCTTTGCCGCCAACTCCATGGCGGGACCGATCAAGTCGATAAGATCGGTCGCGATAACGCTCTTCTCGCCAAACTCCGTCGCCGCGGCAAAACCGGCATAGCTATGAAGCGCGACGGCATACGAGTACAGCAGCTCCCAGCGGTCCATCTCATCGCGCATGGTGGCTAGCGTGCCGGCCAGAATACCCGCAAGGACGTCACCCGAGCCAGCGGTCGCCAACGACGCCGGGCCAGAGAGCGGCAGCAGCACGCGCTCAACACCGCAAATGGCCGTCGTCGGGCCCTTAGCGATAACAACGAGGTTATCGGAACCGGCGCCCCAGACAACCTTTTGCGCGGCGGCAATCGCGGTTCCAAGGTCATTGACCTCATCACCGGCGACGAGACGCGAAAGCTCACGATAATGCGGCGTCATAACGAGCGGCTGCTCACGACGATACATCTCGGGATTACTGTCGATGCCATCGATTGCAATCTTGGCAAGGCAGTTGAGAGCATCGGCATCCAAGATAAGCGGTACGTCGAGCTCAAGCAGACCCGAAACCACCTGCATGGCACCGGCAGATGTCGTCATGCCGGGACCACACAGCACGCAGCTATATTTCTTGGCAATCTCACATACCATCATGCGCGCAGCGGCACCAAAAGAACCGCGGGAATCAGATGGAATAGCAAAGACCGGAATCGAGGGGAGCGCCATGCGGATAAGGTTGGCACACGCATCCGGAGTCGCGACTGCCACATAGCCGGCGCCTGCGCGGGCAGCGGACTTGGCAGCCATAATGGCCGCACCAGGATACTGCGCCGATCCGGCAACAATGAGCACCGAGCCGCGCGAGTACTTATCGATATTCGTAGGCAGCGGAGCAAAATAGTCCACAAGGTCACCGGGTTCCACGATCTCGGCAGCATGGTCGACATCGTCAATAACCTCATCAAGGCGGTCATACAGACCGCCGCAGACCAGATCGCCTGCATATTCGGGACCGTCAGCGCTGTATAAGCCGATCTTGGGAGCAATCATCGTCACCGTACGCTCGGCACGAATGCAGTCGTCATCCACCACACCCGTCTCGGCATTCAGGCCCGAAGGAACATCGATGGAGACAACGCGATCGGCATTTTCATTGACCGTGGGGATCCAGATTGAAAACGGCGCACGAAGATCACCATGAAAACCGGTACCAAAAATGGCATCGACTACAACATCAGCCTTATCAATCAGCACCTCCAGCTCATCACGAGAGGGGCCGACACACACATGCACGTCGCGACCAGCAGTACGACGGGCGACATGACGAGCGAGAGCGGCAGGGATCTCATCCGGCTCAACCGGAGAGACGATATCTACATCAACGCCCTTATGCGTCAGAATGTCAGCGGCAACCCAGCCATCTCCGCCATTGTTGCCAAAACCGACCAATACAAGAACGCGATCGGGGTTGAGCTTTAAAATCTCGTTGGCAGCAAATTCGCCCGCCAACTCCATGAGTTCGGCCTTCGAGGTACCCTCACGCTCGATAATATCTTCGAGGCGAACGACTTCCTCGGTACTCAAAACCGGTTTCATCTATGCTCCTAGCGCATCTTGCGGATCATCATCCAGATGTTCCGACAAAGCAGATTGTTGCAGCTGTTCGAGCTCGTCTAAGACAGAACGAGCCTCTTTAAATGTCTGAGCAACGCGCTCCTTCGTGCTCACCTTTTCTTCCTTGGGTTTAGGTCGAGCATCCTCGGTGATCGCAATGGCATTAGCAACAGCCAAGTCACCCGTCAGAGTAATAGAAAGAGCGACCTCGACAACGCCCAATTCCTGGGCGATTTCGAGAGCACGGCCCGAAAGCAGCGCTTTTGGCTTGCCGAGCTTATCGCGCGTTACGGAAACGTCTTTACGGCCAACGCCCTGGCTAAAACCCGTGCCAAGCGCCTTAAGTACCGCCTCGCGAGAAGCAAAACGACTGGCATAATGCGCGGCAGGACGAGACGAGGCATCGCAATACGAACGCTCTTCATCGGTAAACACGCGCCGAGCAAACGCGGGCGTCTTCTCAAGGATTGAATTCATTCGGGAAATCTCGACGATATCAACGCCGATTCCGGCTTCGGCCATAATCACCTCCATGCTGCACAGACTATGACATTGTAGCCCGTTCGCAGAAGATGCAACAAACGAGGGTCAAAAACACAGCGACAGTGGAGTGATGGCCCTATAAACGCAAAAAAGGGGGAGGCCGCGAGGCCTCCCCCTTCTACATTCCCAATGGCGGCTC
>CABVCJ010000083.1 GCA_902496845.1 uncultured Collinsella sp. | reverse complement strand
GCCCGCGCCGAGCGCCGCAAGGGCGAGCAGCTTCGCCGCGACGGCGCGCCCGCGCGAGGGGACCGCCGTGAGGTTGGCGAGGCGCCCGGCAGCGCGCTCCTCGTCCACGGCGAGCCCGCAGACGATGGCGGACATGAGCGGCATGAGGGCGCCGAGGAACTGGGCGTAGGCGTCCGCGCCCAGCGCCGGGTCCCATCGGGTAACGGAGAAGTACTCGCCGCAGGCAAGACCGGCTGCCAGGCCGCAGACGAGGTGCACCGCCGTGAGCGGGGAGCGCGCCAGGCGCAGGGCCTCGGAGAGCAGGGCCCGCGGGAGAGTCGTGCGCGGCGTCGGGTCGGAGGGTCGTGTCACGGCCATCACCTCTCCTCGGAGCGCGCGAACCAGGCCGCGCCCGCCGCCGTGAGCGCGGCGAACGCGAGCGCGCAGACCGCAAGGCCCGCCAGCGTGAGCATGCCGTCCGCCGCGAGCGCCCCGCCGAGCGCCATGTCCGCCGCGAGTGGCTCGCCGCTCGGCAGCACGGGGATGAAGCTCGTGGGGATGACCATGCTCGCCGACGGCGGAAAGAGCTGCGGCAGCGGCATCAGCGACCAGGCGAACCCACCCACGAGCTGCGCGGCGAGCGGGCAGAAGATGCCCGCGAGCATGCCGAGCCGCGCCGTGAGGAAGAGCCCTGCGGGGATCATCCACGCCGCGGTCACCGTGTTGGCGAGCGCGCAGAGGAGCATCGTGAACGTGCCCGCGGCCGTGAGGCCCTGCGAGGAGAACGCCGATCCCGCGAGGTAGATGCCGAAGACCACGAGGTTCGAGAGCGCGCAGAGCGCGAGGCACCAGAGCGCCTTGGCCCACCAGGCGCGCCCGAGCGGGAAGCCCAGGCCCAGAAGCCCCCGCATCCGCGTGCGCGCGTCCGCCCGCGCGACGCACGCCACCACGAGCGAGAGAGCCACGGGCAGGAAGAGCGCGTACCAGTAGTTCCACGCGCTGAAGATCTGCACGCCCCGGTAGGGCATCGCGCCGAGCAGCGGCATCGGCAGCGCCATGAGCACGGCCAGGCGAACCGGTGCCGCGTGGCGCGACTTCAGGGCCTCGGCGCGCAGGCCCGCGAGCAGGCCGCCTTTCTCGCCCGTCATGCCGCCACCTCCCCGCGCGCTCGTTGCCCCTCCCGGCAGACGCTCATGAAGAGTTCCTCGAGGTCCTGCCCGGACCGAAGCGCATCCTCGTAGGCGAGGCGCCCCCCGTAGATGATGCCGATGGTGTCCGCCATCTGCTGCACCTCGGAGAGGATGTGGCTCGAGACGATCACCGTCGTGCCCGCCGCCGCGAAGCCGCGGATCTGGTCGCGCAGCTCCTCGATGCCGATGGGGTCGAGGCCGTTGGTGGGCTCGTCGAGCACGAGCAGGCGCGGCCGGGCGATCAGCGCCAGCGCGAGCCCCAGGCGCTGCCGCATGCCCATCGAGAAGCGCCCGGCGCGCTTCTTCCCGGTGTCCGCGAGGTCCACGGCGGCGAGCACCTCATCTATGCGGCTCTCGGGAAGGCCCAGCAGCGTGGTGCGCACGCGCAGGTTCTCGCGTGCGGTGAGGTTGGGGTAGAGCGGCGCCTCCTCGATGAGGCTGCCGATTGCGTAGAGGTCCTCGCGGTGCCAGGCGTGCCCGGCAAAGAGGATCTCCCCGGCCGTCGGCCGCAGCATTCCGCAGATCATCTTGAGCGTTGTCGACTTGCCGGCGCCGTTGGGGCCGAGCAGCCCGTACACCTCGCCCTCGCGGATATGAAGGCTCACGTCGGCCACGGCATCCTGCGCCTGGTCGCCGCGGCCGAAGCGCTTGGTGAGCCCGCGCGTCTCGAGCATGTAGCCCATGGGTTCGTCCTTTCTCTTCCGGGCGCGCGGGCCGAGTCGCCGTGCCCGCGCGCCTTACCTTTCGGGTTCACCATCCATGGTGGGGCGCGTTTCTAACGAAGCCGTAACGGTCGTTGGGCTCTTTTGGCGCCAGCCCTTCTCGACCCGTACGCCACTCATGGTATGTTTATCGCGATAATAAGGACGGAGGTGCCCGTGGCACGCAATAAGTACCCGGAGGAGACGGTCGAGAAGATCAGGGGTGACGGCCCAGCGAGTGTTATTTTGCGAGCTAGGCGCATCGAAAGCGACCTTTCGTGGTATAAACTACTTGCCGGAAGCCGCGGCTTTCAGAGTACGGCTTACGTGTACGTTTAACCTCCGTGGGCGACGGGGTGCCGCAAGGCGTAGAATATCGCCCACCTGTAGGGGCCTGCAGCGATGCGGGCCCCGCTTCGTATGAAGGGGGGCGTAATCGATGAAGATCGTATCCATCTCCCAGGACTTCTTCGACCTCGTCGATGGCGACCGTGAGCTCATGCTTAAGCACAATCGTCCCTGCATCGTGGTGGTGAGGCTGCGTTTCCGCGGGAAGCGCAGGGGCTTCGCCGTGCCGCTGCGTTCCAACATCGCCCCTAACGTGCCCAAAGACCAGTACTTTGCGTTGCCACCCCGCCCCACGACGCGCCCCGGCTGCCGCCACGGCATCCACTACATCAAGATGTTCCCCATAACCAAGGCCTACCAGCGCCGCTTCAGGACCGAGGGCTCGGCCTACTACGAGACGCTCCAGCGCATCATCGATGGCAACACCAAGCGCATTGTCTCCGAGTGCCAGGCATACCTCGACCGCTACGAGCGCGAGGGAAGGCCTCGCTTTGCCGTCGACATCGACCGCATCGTGGGACTGCTGGAGGGCGAGAAGTAGGGCATCTCGGCTCAGTCTCGAGCCATGCGGAGTCGCTCCGCATTTTTGAACGCCGCGTGTGCGTCCCAAATACTTGAGAAACAAGCTGTGAAGTGCGGTGGCGCGCTCGTGCCCGTGCACAGCCGTCACCATCAGCGTCTACGCGGCGTCGGCTTCAAGTGGAACTGGCGCCGCTGCTGTATATGGTTTGCCTTGCTGCAAATAGCGATCAATGCCCGCGATGTTTCTGCTTGCGCTTCAGTTTTCTCTGTTCGTAGCGCGCATCAGCCTTTTCCACACGGCGTCGGCTTCTTGCTTGAGCTGACTCCCGCTTCATCGTTTCCCGCTGTGCCGCGAGCGCCTGTTGTGCCTTGGTGCTCACCGCGGGCCGTTTAAGGGCTTTCGCTGCCTCGCGAGCGCGCCGCTTGGGGTTCTTCGCGGGCTTGCTTGTTTCAGTGGCCTTGTCGCCGAAGAACGAGAGCTTCTCCCATTCGCTTGTAACGAATCGCAGAATCTCCTCATCGGACGGCTCCGCGCCGAAGACGATGCGGGCGACGCCATACCTTCCGCTCTCGACGTGCTCCGCCAGCCCGACCCAGAATTGACCGTCGTGATATACGGTCAGGGTGGACGACACGCTGATCTGCATGGTTGGTTCCTCCTTTATGTAGATGACCATGCAGAGAAGGGACAACCAAGGAGGCAGGTTACTGATGCGGACTAGCGCACGCCCACGACTACCCGACGGGGACTGTGTTTTCATCTCTGGTGCCCGCATTGTAGCACGCGCGGACGCGCCCTTCATCGCTGCCGACATGACGTGGCTGGGGATTACCCCTCGGACGCGTCTTTGCGCATATTGCCTTCTCGGTTTCGAAACTTCAAAGTTATTTGACTTTCGAAACTAAGCGGGAATAAGTTATCGGTACGCTTTTTTATAAAATGTAAAAAAGTACCCCCATAACTGATATAATGGACACTGAAAAGGGGGTGCATCTTGCGTATATACCGACGTGAAAAGTATCTGAAGCGAATGCGTGGTTTCTACCACGATGACGGGATGATCAAGGTGATTACCGGTGTTCGCAGATGCGGTAAATCCTGTCTCATGCAATCAATCGCAGACGAGCTTGTGGAATCCGGTGTAGCGAGCGACCATATCATCTATATCGACCTCGACTCACGGGAGAATAGGAAGGTCAAGACGACCGATGAGCTCGAAAATCTGATTGACATGTCGACTCCAGCAGACACTGAGGGGACGAAGTATCTCTTCATCGATGAGATTCAGAACGTCAAAGAATTCGAGCTGCTCATCAACGGCTACCGGACAGATGGCGGTTGGTCCATCTTCATTACCGGTTCGAATTCATATCTGCTTTCTGGGCAGCTTGTTACAAAGCTGACGGGTCGCTATATCGAGTTCG
The DNA here is from genome assembly GCA_902496845.1 of uncultured Collinsella sp. GTDB lineage: Bacteria > Actinomycetota > Coriobacteriia > Coriobacteriales > Coriobacteriaceae > Collinsella. Next base: position 3,225 of record CABVCJ010000083.1, on the reverse strand, counting down.
AGGTGTTCCCACTCGACTTTGCGGAATATATCGATATGAAGCGTTTTCTCGGAAAGCCTGTCAATGACTTTCTCGTGGGAGAGTTTACCGAGTATCTGACCCTTGGAGGATTTCCCAAAGCGTTGGAGTATGAGGGCGAGGATGAAAAGCGCACCTATATCAAAAGTGTTATTCATGAAATCTTTGAAAAGGACGTCAAACATTCGAACAAGATTAAGAATGTCTCGGTTTTCGATGCCGTCCAGACGTATCTCATCAACAACTTTGGTGCGCCGACGAACCTGAAGAACCTCCTTGCGTACTTCAATGATGTCGAGAAGATTCCCATCAAGCGCGAAACGCTCAATCGGTATATCCAGATTCTTGTTGACGCGAAGATCCTTTATCGCTGCTCGAGGTTCGATCTCAAGTCTCGGCGATCGCTTATCCGCGAAGAGAAGTACTACCTGGCTGATTCCGGCTTCTATTTCGCTATGAACACGGATGCGAGGATTAACTACGGGCCGGCGTTGGAGAACGTGCTCTACCTCTATCTTGCATCGCGCGGGTACGAGCTTTCTGTGGGCCGTATTGGGAAGCTCGAGTGTGACTTCATCGCTCGTAGGCGCAATGCTTACGCCTACATCCAGGTCTCTATGTCGATTGCCGACAGAGGCGTCGAGGAGCGCGAGTACAGGCCGTTCGGCCACATCCGGGATGGGTATCCGCGCTACTTGTTCACGCTTGATCCTCTATTGCAGGAAAGGGATGGCGTCAGGCACCTTAATATGGCGTCGTTTATGCAAGATGGCGGTGATCTAATTTGAGTGGTGGCCAGATCCCTTTGCTCCCAAGTGCGCAAACAGCGCGGGTATCAAATGAGGACCATTGCCTCACGTAGAATCGATAGATTGAAAACTTGTTTTGATGTTGACAGGCTTTTGACCAGTGGCTCCTATTACTAAGTGGAAGTAGCTGAAACGAGGCGATTGAATAACTCCATCCGTTTTGGTTAAAACAAAAAATATGCCGCGCGCCTGCGGCATGAAGGAGGGAGATTTCTATGAATATCGTTGTATTGAGTGGTAGCCCGCGCAAGGGCGCCAATACCGACACCATGGTCGAGGCGTTTGCCGAGACCGCGCGCGAGGTCGGCCATACGGTCGAGGTCATCCGCGTTGCCAGCAAGAAGATCGCTGGTTGCCTGGGGTGTCAGTATTGCTTCGCCCACGAGGGCACCTGTGTGCAGAAGGATGACATGGCCAACGTGATCGAGTCGCTGAAAGACGCCGACATGGTTGTCTTCGCTTCGCCTATCTACTGGTTTGATATCACTGCGCAGGAGAAAGCCGCCGTCGACCGCCTGTACGCCTTCGGTGCCACGGGCTTCCCGTTCACCAAGACGGCCCTTTTGCTCGATAGCCACAGCGAGGGCGTCTATGATGCGGCGATTGCTATGTACAAGTCAACCTGCGCGTACTGCAAGTGGGAGGACCAGGGCATTGTCACCATCAGCGGTATGACCGAGCGCGACAGCATGGCATCGTCGCCCAAGTTGGAAGAGGTACGAGAGCTCGCTCGCAAGCTCGCCTAAGGCAAGAAGAGCGCATGGCAATCGGTGTTGGTGGAAAATGCTTGCTATCCTTACCAAGAGGAATGCTGATTGCCATGCGTTGATGCTTCCGCGGACAATTCCGGCGTGCTAAAACGCCTTCTCGTTCAAGAATTCCCTGAACGCGGGAATGTCAAAGCCAACGAGACCACGCCCGCGCTCTCCAATGACGCCGTCCTCCAGGAGGCGGCGTTTGTATTGGCTTGCGTAGTTGCTGGCGACGCCCATGCGTTTGGCTATCTCCGAGACCCTGCTGGGGCCAGAATCGGGCAGCATCGCCAACAAGAATTCGATGTCTTTGTCAGAAAGCTCCCGATAGGTCGTTTCGAGAATGCGATCGCGCAGTTCCATACGGGCAAGCAGCGAACCCTGCTGGACATCAGGTGCGCTGATTTTGGGCGAGCTCGCCGAAACATCCCAAGTGCGATATCCGACGAGCTGCATCATGTAGGGGAATCCGTCGACGGCCTTCACGGCATCCTCGAGTGCTTCTGGTGTGATTGAGCGTCCTCCTGCTTCAATGGTTTTACGAAATGCATTTGCAATCTCAACATCAGTGATTCGTCCCAACTGATGATATTGGGAACGCCTAAGGAACGAGACGGAATCGTTGCGCAGCAACGCCGATACTTTGTAGGGCAGTCCTGCCATGAGTAGGGCAACTTTTTTACCTTCGCGTACAAAGTGCTGGTAAACAGAGGCAAATTGAAGCATTTCTTCGAGATCGACGGTGACTTCATCGATGGTGATGAGAAGTCCGATGTCATGTTTTTCGAGTTGCTTAAAGATGCCATTCATGCGCGTGCGCCAGTTGCCCTGAGCCTCTTGAGCATATGTCCAATCGATGCCCACTGGGCCAATTTGAACACCGTTTATGCGCGCGTGAGGCTGTGAGAGGTAGCTATCTGCGGCTTCTTTGGTTCGCTCGATAATATCTTCGAGCATGCCTGGCATGGCGGAGACATTTGCTGCGATCCAGCCGTGTTCAAGCGCCGTTTCTGAAAGGAGCGAGAGAAGCGCCGTCTTGCCCGTTCCCCTTGCGCCAGTAAAAATGGTTGACAGGTTGGGATCTCCCGGGCCGTTGATAAAGCCACGGTTGATGTCACGCAGGATATGCTCGCGACCCGCTAGAAAGGGAGGGACGCTTCCGAACGTCGGGGTAAAGGGGTTCTTGCTGTACTCCATGGTAGCTCCTTTGCAAGTTTTGCTAATTTTTGCAAGTTTTGCTAACTTTTGCAAGTTTTGCTAACGACTGACCAAAGGGCATCGAAGCAGTGGCGCTGACATTTTTTACGCAGAAAAATAAGCAGAAATCAATTTATCTGCGTTAAAAAATAGTTGAGAAGAAAAACGACGAGTCCCGGGCGCAATGCCGTTGCGTTCCGGGCCTCGTCGCTTTGCGAAGTATCTAACGATCTCGTTGCCGTCGTCCTAGTCAAACAAGCTCGGCATGTCGTTTTCCTTCATGAGGGCACCGGCTGAGGGGAGGCTCTGCGCGGTGAACTTCTCGGCCGAGACGCCGGCGCCAAGGATTTCCCCGGTCGTGCCGACGGTGGTGACCGAGCGGCCCTTCTTGGCGGTAAAGGCCTGGACGCCCTGCGTGTTGGTGGTCGTCTTGGTCTTGAGCAGCGACG
>CABVCJ010000082.1 GCA_902496845.1 uncultured Collinsella sp. | reverse complement strand
CGGCGACCGCCATGCGACAGCGTGCGAGATCCTGGCCCGTTGCGCGGCTCACGGCACGCGCGGCGACGGCGGGCGACACCAGCCGAAACGGCACGCACTGGCAGCGGCTCACGATGGTGGGCAGCATCACGTCTGCCGAGGTGCCCAGTAAGATGAACATAACGCCCTCGGGCGGCTCCTCGAGTGTTTTGAGCAGTGCGTTTGCGGTGTTGGCGCGCAGCTGCTCGGCACGGTCGATGATGTAGACCTTGGCCTTGGCGCGGATGGGCGCCAGCGGCACGTCGTCGAGCAGCTCGCGGGTCTGGGCAATGAGGTAGCCTGTGGCGCTCTCGGGCGTGTAATAGTGCACGTCGGGATGCGTATGCCGAGCAACGCGTACGCAGCTGTCGCATGCTCCGCAGCCGTCCTGCTCGCACAGGAAGGCCTGGGCGAGCGCCCATGCGGCATCGAGCTTACCGGCACCGGGAGCGCCCAAAAACAGGTAGGCGTGCGATGCGCGGCCGCTGGCGACGGCGTTGGTCAAAAAATCGCGAACGCGCTCTTGGGTGTCGAGCTTGGCCAGCAGGCTTGCCTGAGCGGGGGCCATGTTACTCGGCCTCCTGGGCAAGCGCGGCGGCGACGGCATCTTGGGGGACATCGAGGCCATACGCGCGAACCTGCTCGACCGTCTTCTCGAAGACCTCCGCGACGGGCGCAGTGGCGTCGAGGAGCTTTACGCGGCTTGGTTCCTCGGCAGCAATGGCACAAAATCCCTGGTAGACACGCTCCTGGAATGCCATGCCCTTAGCCTCCATACGATCTGCCGCACCACGGGCTGCCATGCGTAGCGCTGCCTGCTCGGGCGTGATGTGGTAGACGAGTGTGAGCGCCGGGTGCGTTCCCGCGACGGCCAGGTTGTTGGCGTCGCGCACCATCTGGCGATCGAGGCCGTCGGCAAATGCCTGGTAGCAGGTCGTGGAATCGTAGAAGCGGTCGCACAGGACCACCTTACCGGCCGCGAGGGCGGGAGCTATGACCTCGTGCACCAACTGGGCGCGCGCGGCCTCGTAGAGCAGCAGCTCGCAGGTGTCGCCCATCGCCGTGTTGGCGGGGTCGAGCAGCAAAGCGCGAATCTTTTCGCTGATGGCGGTGCCGCCCGGCTCGCGCAGGCTCACAACCTGGTAGCCAGCGAGTTCGAGCGCGCGGGCAAGCAGGCGCGCCTGCGTGGACTTGCCGGCACCATCGACGCCCTCGAGCGTGATAAAGCTATGTTGAGCGGACTCAAAAGCCATGGGCGCAGCCCCTTCCTACAAGGCGCGTAAATGCAGATATACCAACCAAGCCATGATACCCCAGTGCTCGGCGCGTCCCCAATGGCTAAAGGTGTCTTTCCAAAGTTGCGGTGAAATAGGGACTGATTGAAGCTCTGAGACCGCCAAACAGTCCCTATTTCACCGCAACTTATGATGGGGACTTTTGGACGCTGGGTATAATCGTCGTATTGATTTGAAATGTGGCGAAAGGAGTGGCAATGTCTCGGTATTGTGCCTCGTGCGGCAAGCTTCTTGCAGATGATGCCAAGTTCTGCACCTCGTGCGGTGTACCCGTTGAGCAGACAGCCGCGAGCAATGGCCAGCCCGCGTTTGAGCAGACCGGCTCCCTCGATACGCCGCAAGCTAAGCCGGACGACCCCCTCGCCTATCGCCCCGACCCCGCCGCCAGCCCCGCAGCGGTCGAAACGACGCAGCGCATACCCGTCACGGGTACCTCAACTCAACAGCAACCGGCGTCTACATACGCGCCAACTTCGCCGCAGGCCCCCGCCGCCAAAAAGAGCGGTACCAAGCTGCTTATCGCCATTATCGTTGTGCTGGTAGCAATCATCATCGCCCTGGTCGTCTTCTTTGTGATCAAGCCGTTCGACAACTCCGCCACGCAGACGACCGCCGAGGTTACCAAGCTGCACCACGATGTTGACGATGATGACCTTAAGCCCCTCGGCGACCCCAATAGCCTTTACGATGATGACGACGATGACGACGAGGACGACGGCGAAGCAACCCTCTCCGAGCAGAACCTCTACCGTCGCCTGAGCGAATACTACGATCTGCTCGAAGATCTCGATAGCCAGGTCCGCGCCTGCGCGCAAGCCTTCAATGGCAGCTATCTGGAAGAAGATCGCACCGCCCGTCAAAATCTCGCCGACGTCGCCGAGCGCACGGAAGACACCATCGAGCAGTACTACGATATCGTCGAGGACCTGGATGTCCCCATGAGCTCTAAGAACTACAGCTCCTGGAAAGACATCGTTGCCCTGTATGATGACCTGGACAACCGCATCGACGCGATCTGCGATGCCTGGGAGATCAGCCTAAAGTACGCAAAGCCCGCGGACCATAAGGACGAAATCGTGGTGCCGCTGGCACGCGACAACGAGCCGGGAACCAACAGCAACAAGTACCGTCAGGACTTTGAGGACCGCTATCCCGGCGCCAAGCCTGTCGAGGTGAAGTAATCCCAACAACTGATCAAAACTTGCGGTGAAATAGGGATCAATTAGGCCTTTTGCCAGCAAAAACAGCCCCTATTTCACCGCAACTTAGAAGTGGGGCCGGGCGCGCATTTGCGCGCCCGGCCCCGCCGTGTCTATATGTACTCGGATATGTGCTCGGCTACTTGTCGGCAGCGGTCTTTTTGGTAGTCGACTTCTTGACAGTCGTCTTTTTGGCGGTCGTCTTCTTGGCAGCAGTCTTCTTTCCCGCCGTGGTCTTCTTTGCCGCGCTCGCCTTGGTCGCAGTCTTGCGGCCGCGGGCGGGCTTTTTCTCCTTGGTCGGGCAGTCCATGTTGACGCAAATACGCCACGGACCGCGCGCCGTGTTGACCACCACGATGGGAGCGCCGCACTCGGAACAGGTCTCACCCGTCGCCTCGAGCTTACCGCGCGCCGGCAGCGGATAGCTCACGCCGCAGTCATCGTAGTTGGTGCAGCGGATAAAGCGCTTGCCGCTCTTCTCGCTCTTGTGCGCGATCAGGTCGCCATGGCGTCCGGCCTCGGCACACACCTTGCACTCGCCCACCTTAAGGTCGGGCTCGTAGTTGGTGGGGCACGTGGGGTTCACGCAGATCTCGAAAGCCTTTTGGCGGAACGGCTGACACTTAATGCGCGGCGCACCGCACTCGGGGCACACGGCGGCCTCGCCCTCGAGCGGGCTCACCTTGACGCCGCTCGGCACCGGATAGGTCACATCGCAGTCGGGCCAGCCCATGCAGCCGATAAAGCTGCCGCGGGTCTTGGCGCTCGTCTTCATAACCAGGTCCTTGCCGCACTTGGGGCAGGCACCCACGCGCGCATCGGCCGTGACGGCGTCGCTGATGGCGTCGCCCAGCTCCTGCGTGTGCTTGAGCAGCTCGTCGAGCACGCCGGCCAGCAGCGCGCGCGAGTGCGTCACGACATGCTCTTCGGTATCCTCGCCGCGCTCCACGCGGGTCATATCGCCATCGAGCTCGCTGGTCATATCGGGGCTCGTGATGCGCGGGGCAAACTGCGTCAGCGCGTCAATGATGGCAATGCCCAGCTGGCTTGGCTCAACGGGATCATTTTTGAGGTAGCGCACGGCGTACAGGCGCTCGATGATGCTCGCACGCGTGGACTTGGTGCCCAGGCCGCGCTTTTCCATCTCCTGCACGAGCTTGCCCTGGCTGTAGCGCGCGGGCGGCTCGGTCTGTTTGGCCTCAAGCTTAATGTCGAACACGTCAACCGTGTCGCCCTGCTCCAGCGGCGGCATCTGCTCGTCGCGCTTGAGTCCATACGGGTATGCCTCGCGGAAACCCGGGGTCACGAGCACGTCGCCCGAAGCCACGAACGGCTCGCCGTTCACATCGAGCTCGAGTTTGGTGTTCTCGATGGTCGCAGGACCCATAAGCGTCGCCAGGAAGCGGCGGGCGATGAGGTCGTAGAGCTTGCGCTGGCCGCCGTCGAGCGTGGACGGATCGCCCTCGCCCGTGGGATAGATAGGCGGGTGGTCGGTGGTCTCGACCTTGCCGCGCGTGGGCTTCATGGGACCGGCGAGCACCTTTTTGCACACAGGCGCCAACGCCGGGTTGATCTTTGCCAGGTCACTCACCACGGCGCCCAGATCGAGCGTCGCGGGGTAGACGGTGTTGTCGACACGCGGGTAGCTGATGAGACCCGCCATGTAGAGGGACTCGGCGATGCGCATGGTACGCGCGGGCGAGATGCCCTCGGCTGCGGCGGCAGCCTGCAGCGAGGTGGTCGCAAATGGCGTGGGCGGCTGCTGCTTGCGCGAGCGCTTGGTCACCGCGGCGACGGTTGCCGTCGCGACGCCGTCGACATGGCTGTACGCCGACTCGGCAGCATCTTTGTCGGTAAAACGCGCCGTCTTGTGCGCGATCTTAAAGCGGTCGTCCTCGGCAGCACCCTGCGCGGCACCCATGCCGCGAATCTGCCAATAGTCCTCGGGCACAAACGCCATGCGCTCGCGCTCGCGCTCGACCACCAGGGCGAGCGTCGGTGTCTGCACGCGGCCGGCGGAGCGCACGTTACCAAAGCCGGCAAACTTGGCGAGCGTCAGGTAGCGTGTGAGCACCGCGCCCCAAATGAGGTCGATGTGCTGGCGGCTCTCGCCGGCGTCGGCCAAGTTCTGGTCGAGCGAGACGAGATTATCGAAGGCCTGCGTGATCTCGGCCTTGGTAAACGAAGAATACTGGGCGCGGGCGACCGGCAGGTCGGGCGCAACCTCGCGCACCTTGTTGAGGGCGTCCGAACCGATCAGCTCGCCCTCGCGATCGAAGTCCGTGGCGATGATGACGCTGTCGGACTTCTTGGCAAGGTTCTTGAGCGAGCGAATGAGCTCTTTCTCGGCCGGCAACTTAATGACGGGCGCCCAGGTGAGATACGGCAGGCTCTCGAGCTTCCAGCCCTTGATGGAGATGCCATCGGCAAGAAACGGCTTGCGCTTGGTATCGTAGGGCGGACGCGCCAGGCCATCGGGTATGTCGGCCGGCAGCATCTCGCCGTCCTCGGTGACCGAATACCAGCCCAGCTTTTTATCGAACAGCACGCTGTCACAAAAATCGGGCGCGAGGATGTGACCGGCAAGGCCGATCGTCACGCACTCCTCGCCCTTCCACTCAAAACGGTAGATGGCGGTGTTGTACACCTTGTCCTTTTTGGGCTTACCCGTGGACAGACGCTCGGCGATCTGACGCGCGGCGTCGTTTTTCTCGGCGATGATGAGCTTCAAAAGAGGCTCCTATCTCGTATCTCTGCGGCTACGCCCGCCCGTATGGCGGCCGACTTACGCCCTTGCTTGCTCAATCTGCCCGATGAGCCAATCGCACCAGGCATCCATGCCCTCGCCCTTGCGCGCGCTCACGGCAAACCGCGGCGCCTGCGGATTGAGGTCATCGAGTGTCTTAGTATACCTATCCATGTCAAAATCGAAAGCCGGAGCCACGTCAACCTTGTTGAGCAGCTGCGCGCCGGCGTGTTGGAAGATGCCCGGGTACTTGATGGGCTTGTCGTCGCCCTCGGGCACCGAGAGGATCATGATGGACAGGTTCTCGCCCAGGTCAAAGTCGACTGGGCAGACCAGGTTACCCACGTTTTCGATAAAGATGACGTCGATGTTTTCCAGACCCACCGCTTGGTCGAACGCGTCAACGGCCTCCATGATCATGTTGCCCTCGAGGTGGCACAGGCCGCCCGTGTTGATCTGGATGGCGGGCATGCCGGCTTCCTTCATGGTGATGGCATCGACATCCGAGGCGATATCGCCCTCAATGACGGCACAGCGCAGGCCAGCCTTGTCGCGCAGGCGCTCGTTAGTGCCCAGGATCGTGGTGGTCTTGCCCGAACCGGGGCTCGACAAGACGTTGATCACATAGGTGTTTGTCTCATTAAATCGCTGACGCAGCTGATCTGCCAGGCGCTCGTTGCGCGACAGAATCGGCGATGCGATATCAATCGTTTTCTCGGCCATACTTAGCGCTCCTTACTTTGGCCCCTTTATACCCCATCATCAGATGGCTAGCGGGCTAATCGTCGGGGGTTTCGATTTCGATACTCGCGATATCGAGCTCGCGGCCGTGCAGTAGGCGCACGTTGGCACCACCACACTGGGGACAGCGACAGTGGAAGCGATCGTGGTCGAAAACCTCGCCGCAGTCCAGACACTCGCTTTGTGGATGGACCTCCTCCACGGCAAGCTCGCAGCCTCGCGTGAGCGGGTCCTCGTCGCGAAATGTCTCCCACGCAAAGTCGAGCGCCTCGCGCACGACCTCGGTCATATCCCCGATACGCAGCGTCACCAAAACGGCGCGCGAGGCCCCCGCCCCACGCGCCGCGCGAATCACTGTATCGAGTATGCCGTTGACAATGCCAACCTCGTGCATACCGATTTACTCCTCGTCGTCCTCGTCGTCCGAGAACAGGTCCAGACGGCTCACGAACAGGCCCTCCTTGCCCTCGCGCGCGGTAATGACCACGCGGGCGATGGCGAGCGAGATCTCGTAGAGCGAAAGCAGGGCACCGTACATAAGGCCCAGCGTGACGGGCGAGCCGTCGGGCGTGATCACAGCCGAGCCCACGAGCAGGCCCACGTACACGTAGCGCCAGGCGCTGCGGAAAGCCGCGTAGGACACGATGTGGAAAACGGACAGGTAGAAGATGATGAGCGGCAGCTCAAACGCCACACCAAAGCCGATCATAAAGAGCAGCTCCATGTTGACGTAGTTCTCCAGGTCGGGCAGCGCCGTGGCGACGGCCGAGGTCTCGCCGATAAGCCACTCAAAGCCCGCCGGGATGATAATGAAATAGCAGAAGATGGCGCCCAGGAAGAACAGCACCGTCGAGGCGAGCACCGTGGGCACGACCCATTTGCGCTCGTTGGGACGCAGTGCCGGCAGGAAAAACGCCAAGATCTGCCAGATGATCATGGGCGTGCACATGACAACGGCCATCTTGATGGCCAGCGAAAAGCGCAGACCAAAGCCGCCGAGCGTGGTGGTGATGTAAAACTTACCGTCCGGCACAAAGGAGCGGATGGGGTCTTCCAAGATGTCGAGCACCACGGGCGTGGCGAAATACAGCACGATGGCGGCGGCAAAGACCGACACGACCACGATGGTCAGGCGGCGACGGAGCTCTCCCAGGTGATCGAAGAGCGGCATGCGCGCAGGTCCGATAGGCATTACTCATCGCCTCCCTTCGGGGCATCGGCGGCAGCGGCGTCGTCCTCGGCCTCGAGCTCGCGAGCGAGCTGGTCGACGACGGCCTTGCGCTTGCGGGGACGACGGGCGTAGAGGTCAGCCGTCGTGGGCTCTGCCGGCTCGGGCTCGGACTCGGGCTCTGCAGCAGGCTCGGGCTCGGCGGCATCAGCAGCAGCGGCAGGCTCTGCACCCTC
>CABVCJ010000081.1 GCA_902496845.1 uncultured Collinsella sp. | reverse complement strand
CTCGCCCGGCCGAGCGCCGCGGGCCAGGGCGTCCTGGTACTCCTTGACGGCCTTGAGCCTCTGCATGGGCTTCAGTCGCTCGAACATGGTGTTGCCGTGCAGGTGATCAATCTCATGCTGCAAGCACACGCAGAACAGATCGCCCGTGGCCTCGTAGCGAATCAGGTTGGCATCCAGGTCGTACGCCTCGACGACGACATGGTCGGGGCGCTCGATCTCGCAGCTAATGCCGGGGATAGACAGGCAGCCCTCGCTAAACGGCACCAGATGGTCGCTCTGCTCAACAATGACGGGGTTAATAAGCACGTACGGATCGTAGTCGTTCTTGTCGCTGTAGTCGCAGTCGATGATGACGAGCTGAATGAGCTCGCCGATCTGCGGAGCAGCCAGGCCGCAACCGCCGTTCTCGAACATCATCTTCTTCATCTTCTCGGCAAGTGCCTCGATCGCCGGGGTGATCTCCTCGATGACGGCGCACTCCTGACGCAAACGAGGGTCGGGCGACAGTACGATTCCGTTGGCTTCCATGGCCATCCTTTCGGGTTGCTACATCAAATCATAGGCGTCGACGTCAACGCTCACGCTCACGCCGCGCACGGAGCCCACCTCTTTGAAGCAGGCGTCGATATCATTAGAGACATGGTACCCTACCGGCGACTTCACAAGCAGGTGGAAGCGATAACGGTCCTTAGCTCTCTCGATTACACATGAAGCCGGGCCCAGCACCTGCGGCACCGCGCTGCCCGCCCGCAAAAAGTCGGGCGCAGCGGCATGCCAACGGCGCTTGAGGAGCTTTGCGATGCGCCCAATGTAATCCTGCGCATCATCCGCGTTCGCCGACCACACCAAAATGTTGACCAGGCGAACGAACGGCGGATACAGGGCGTCGCGGCGCTGGTTCAGGTCATAGTCGGTAAAGATCGAACGGTCGTGCTCGGCAACGGCGCGAATGACCGGGTCCTCGGGCAGATAGGTCTGGATGATAACCTCGCCAGGGCGATCGCCGCGTCCGGCACGGCCCGCGACCTGCTCAAGCAAATCGTAGGCGCGCTCCCCCGCTCTAAAATCGGGCAGCTTTAACGCAAAGTCGGCATTGACTACACCCACAAGCGTGACCTCGGGAAAGTCGAGGCCCTTGGCGATCATCTGGGTGCCCAGCAGCACCGCGCAATCGGCGGCATCGAACTGCTCGAGCAACTTCTTATGCGCGTCCTTGCCACGCGTGGAATCGGCATCCATGCGAATGATGGCGACATCCTCGGGCAGCATCTGGTGCAGCGCGTCCTCGATCTGCTGCGTGCCCAGACCCATTTTTGCCAGGTAACGGCTGCCGCACTTGGGGCAACGACTCGTGGGCGCGGGATACGGCTGCACGCGCCAGGACGAACCACAGGTGTGGCACTGCAGCGTATGAGTGCGCTCGTGGTACGTAAGCGCCGTAGAGCAGTGGTTGCAGGTGGGAACGCAACCGCACTCGCGGCACATCAAAAACGGCGCAAAGCCGCGGCGGTTATGCAGCAGCACAGCCTTCTCGCGGCGCTCGACCACGCGTTCCAAGCCTTCCATCAGCGGTTTTGAGAACATGGAGCGGCTGCCGTGCGAAAACTCGCGGCGCAGGTCGGCAATGCGAACCTCGGGCAGCACGGCGTGTCCCGGGCGCTCGGGCATCTCGACGCGTGTCCAAGTGGCACCGTTGAACGTGCCACGGCGGCAGCGGTCGAGGGCCTCGGCAGAAGGCGTAGCCGAGCCCAACACGAGCGGGCAGCGATAGCGGCGCGCCATCTCGGCCGCCACCTCGCGCGCGTGGTAACGCGGGCTGGAGCCCTGCTTGTAGCTGGTCTCGTGCTCCTCGTCGATAATAATGAGGCCCAGGTCGCTGAGCGGGCAAAAGAGCGCCGAACGCGCGCCGACGACAACACGGGCGGCGCCACTGGCGACCATATCCCACTGGTCCAGGCGCTCGCCGGCCGAAAGACGCGAGTGGAAGACCGCGACCGTCTCGCCAAAGCGTGAACGAAAGCGGCCGACGGTTTGAGCCGTCAGCGAGATCTCGGGCACAAGCACGCAGGCCGAGCGACCGGCCGCGAGTACGCGCTCGATGGCGGAGAGATAGACCTCAGTTTTACCGGATCCGGTGACGCCATCGACAAGGACCACGTCGCCGTGGGCGTCAAGACGGGCGCGCTCAATTTGCGCAAGCGCCTGCTGCTGGCCGTTCGTGAGCTCGACAGGTGCCTTGCCGCTTGCCGAGGACAACGTGGTCTGCTCGCTGCAGCCACGCCAGGCACGACGCTCCTCCACCACCACGACGCCGCGTTTTTCGAGCGCCTTGATGGTCGCCGACATGCTGTTGTAGAGCAGGTTGAGGTCGCGCGTCGTGACCGGTCCGCACTGGAGCGCCTCGATGAGCTGACGCTGACGAACGGCAGTCTTGGGCGGCGTATAGTCAAGGCCCTCGAGAGTGAGCATCACCCAACGGTTTTGGATAGGCTTGACGGCTGGGCGCTCAACTGTCCACGCCCCGTCATCGCCCTTCACGACACGCGGGCTACCACCCGGAGGCAAAAACAGGCGCAGGCACTCGGAAAGCGTCGCGACATACTCGCGGCTCATCCAACGCGCAATGCGGGCGGCCTCGGCACTAAAGAGCGGTTTGCTGAGAATCGCCTCGACGGGCTTGATGCGCGCGGGATCGAGGACGGTGTTGCCTTGCAGGTCGCCCAGCTCGGGTGCAATATCGACGATGTAGCCTGCGGCGGCACGATTGCCAAAATGAACTAGAACGGTGGAGCCGATCTGGGCATCGTTGGCGAGTGACTGCGGAATGCCATAGGCAAACGGTTCGGACAGCGCACGGGTCGGGATGTCGAGAACCACGCTCGAGTAGGCGGCGATGGGTTCGGGTGCGAAATCGGGCTGCGCCGGGGCGGCGGCAGGGGCCGCAGACTTCGAAGCTTCCTCCGGTTCAGGCGAACCAAACAGTGACAGTTGCTCGGCCATGGTCTCAGCACCTCCTATCCCATACGTCTTTAGAAACAAGAGCCCCACTCGTGGTGAGCGGGGCTCGGATACATGCGTTTACGCGACTGTTACAGCGCCATCGTGCGGGCGCGGTCGATACGCGCCAGGCAGTCGTCGCGGCCGACGAGCGCCATGGTCTCGCCCAGCGGAGGGCTCACCATGTTGCCGCAGACGGCGACGCGCACGGCCTGGAATACCACGCGCTTCTTGAGGTCCATCAGCTCGGGCAGCGGCTCAAGCGCAGCGTCGATGGCCTCGGCGGTCCACTCGGTAACACCCTCGAGCGCGGCCTTGGCGGCGTCCAGAATGGCACCCATGCCCTCCTTGGCCAGGCCCTTGTTGACGGACTTCTCGTCATACTCGAGCGTCTCGGCCGTGGCAAAGATGGGGGCGGCGACGGTCACGGCGTCGGCCGGCATCTTGGTGCGCGGCTTGACGATGGCGGCAAGCGCATCGATCCAGTCCTCGCCGTACTCGACGTTACCCTCGATGAGGCCCGCCTCGTGCAGCTCGGGAACCATGATCTCGTCGGCAAACTGAGCGTCGGACATGCCGTTGATGTACTCGGCATTGACCCAGTCGAGCTTTTTGGGATCGAAGGTCGCCGGGTTCTTGGAAATGCGGTCAAGCGAGAACTTGCTGGCCAGGACATCGCGCGGGATGATCGTGGTCTCGCCGTCGAGCGACCAGCCAAGCAGCGCCAGATAGTTGACGAACGCGTCAGGCAGGTAGCCGGCATCGCGGTACTCCTCCACCGAGGTGGCGCCATGGCGCTTGGAGAGCTTCTTGCCGTCGGCGCCCAGAATCATGGAGATATGGGCGAACGTGGGCACGGGCGCGCCGAGGGCCTCGTAGACCATGACCTGGCGCGGAGTATTGGAAAGGTGGTCATCGCCGCGGATGACGTGGGTGATCTTCATCATGGCGTCGTCGACGACGGTCGCGAAGTTGTATGTGGGCGTGCCGTCGGAGCGGAAGATGACAAAGTCGTCGAGCTCCTTGGCATCGAAGGTCACCTCGCCGTGGACGGCATCGTGGATGACGACGTCGCCGCGGTCCTCGGGCACCTTGATGCGCAGGACGTAGGGCTCGCCGGCCTCGATGCGGCGGCGTGCCTCCTCGGGATCCAGATCGCGGCAGCGGCGCTGATAGCCCTGGAAGGGGTCCTTGCGCTCCTGCGCGGCCTTGCGATCGGCCTCGAGCTGCTCCTTGGTGCAGAAGCAGGGATATGCCTTGCCCTCGTCCCAAAGCTGCTGGGCGGCCTGCTTGTACAGGTCCAGGCGCTCGGTCTGGGCATAGGGGCCAAAGTCGCCGCCCACCTCGGGGCCCTCGTCCCAGTCCAGGCCCAGCCAACGCATGGCGCGCAGGATGATCTGCGTGTTCTCGTCGGTGGAACGGGTGGGGTCGGTGTCGTCGATGCGCAGGATGAACGTGCCGCCGTTTGCGCGGGCAAAAGCCCAGTTATAGATAGCGGTGCGGGCGCCGCCGATGTGCAGCTTGCCCGTCGGTGAGGGTGCAAAGCGGACGCGAACGTCTGATGCCATGGAAATCTCCTCGATTGCAGGATGGATGTCTAACCGCACCAGTATAAAGCAACAATGCCCACCTCCGCACAAAGGGCATTGACCTACTCATTGGGGACAGACTTAAATGACTACCCAATGAGCACCCGACTGGTCATTTAAGCCTGTCCCCAATGAGTAGGTGCGGAAAGGGTGTGAATGTTGGATTTACGCGCTATGATGAGCCCTTGCATAGAGAGCCCGGCGGAATGGTAACGGTCGCCGGGACGCGTTTTTGAAAGGACAATCATGTCAGAAGAACTTCGTTCCATCCCGCCCCAACACGGGTCCTTTGTGTTTACGTCGGAGTCGGTGACCGAAGGCCATCCCGATAAGATCGCCGACCAGATCAGCGATGCCGTCCTCGACGCAATCCTCGCCAAAGAAATAGAGCTGCAGGAGCAGGGCTACATTGCGCCCAACGGTGTGCCCGCCAACGTGGAAAACGTCCGCTGCGCCTGCGAGACCCTCGTGACCACCGGCACCGTCATCGTCGCCGGCGAGATCCGCACCCAGGCCTACGTCGACGTGCAGGAAATTGCCCGTGGCGTTATCCGCCGCATTGGCTACAACCGCGCCAAGTTTGGTTTTGACTGCGATACTTGCGGCGTTATGAGCCTCATCCACGAGCAGTCACCCGATATCGCCCAGGGCGTCGACGAGTCATTTGAGACCCAGACCGGCGCCACCACCGACCCGATCGACCTGATCGGCGCCGGCGACCAGGGCATGATGTTCGGCTACGCCTCCAACGAGACCAAGACCCTCATGCCCATGCCGCACTACCTGGCGAGCCGCCTGGCAGAGCGCCTGGCCGCCGTGCGCCACGACGGCACCCTGCCCTATCTGCGCCCCGACGGCAAGACCCAGGTCACCGTGCGCTACGAGGACGGCAAGCCCGTCGAGGTCACGACCGTCGTCATCTCCACGCAGCACGCAGCCGAGATCGAAGACATGGGCAAGATCAAGGACGACCTCATCGAGCATGTCATCTCGCCTGTCATGGCTGCCGAGAACATGCCGTGGGATGGTGCCGACATCTACGTGAACCCCACCGGCCGCTTTGTCGTGGGCGGCCCCATGGGCGACACGGGCCTGACCGGCCGCAAGATCATCGTCGACACCTATGGCGGCTACGGCCGTCACGGCGGCGGTGCCTTTAGCGGCAAGGACTGCACCAAGGTCGACCGCTCCGCCGCGTACGCCGCTCGCTGGGTCGCCAAGAACGTAGTCGCCGCCGGCCTTGCCGACCGCTGCGAGGTCGAGCTGGCCTACGCCATCGGCGTATCCAAGCCGTTGTCGATCATGGTCGACACCTTTGGCACCGCACATGTTGCCGAAGACAAGATCGTCGAGGCCGTGGAGAAGACCTTCGACCTGCGCCCGGGCGCCATCATCCGCGACCTGGACCTACGTCGCCCCATCTACGAGAAGACGGCAGCCTACGGTCACTTTGGCCGCGAAGACCCCGACTTCACCTGGGAGAAAACCGACCGAGTCGAAGAACTCAAAGCAGCCTGCGGCCTGTAAGCCAGCGAAAAAAGCTGCAGCCACATAGAAACGCACAAAAAGAGGTACCGGAACAACCGGTACCTCTTTTTATTAACCGGTGGCGAAGATGAGTTGACATGGGACGCAGAACAGGTCCCCAGCTGATGAATTTTGCAGCAAGCGTGCCTCTACCATGTATCCTAAGTTCCGAGGGCTTTAGTATTTGGTCGATCGCGAGTTCCGCACGAGCCGGAGGCCACTTAATGTGGCCTCCGTGCGAGCAGGACTGTCCGAGCAGGCGACCAAATACTAAAGCCCTCGGAACGGCGGGACAGAGTATGCCCCGCCCCTCGGGACGACGAGACAAGGCAAAGGAGCAGCCATGGCAGGCAAGCCGCAAACACTAGCAACGACCTCGGCATTCGAGATCTTGGGCCCCGTCATGGTCGGCCCTAGTTCGTCACATACCGCCGGTGCCCTGCGCTGCGCCCAGGTTGCCGCCAGCCTGCTGGAAGGCCGCATCACCAAGGTCACCTTTGGCCTGTGGAACTCCTTTGCCCACACCTACCGCGGCCACGGCACCGATCGCGCGCTCGTCGCGGGCATCCTGGGGCTCGATACCGACGACGAGAACATCAAGCAAGCCTTTGACCTCGCACGGGACCAGGGCCTCGACTTTCACTTTGACATCAAGGGCGACGACGCCTCCATCCACCCCAACACCGTCGACATAGACATGGTCGATGACACGGGCGCCACGGCGCAGGTCCGCGGCGAGAGCCTGGGCGGTGGCAAGATGCGCATCAGCCGCATCAACGGCGTCGGCGTCGACATCTCGGGCATGTATTCCACACTGTTTGTGGCGCACCAGGACGTCCCCGGCGTGCTCGCCGCGCTCACGAACCTGCTCGCCTACGCACACGTCAACATCGCCTTCTGCCGCACCTACCGCACCGAGGTGGGCGGCCAGGCTTATTCCGTCTTTGAGACCGACGGCGCTCCCGACGATACCGTCGTCCCCATGCTGCGCAAGCTCGACAATGTCGATTACGCCACGTTTATCGAACTCCCGGGATCGGCCTCGTCGCTCTCCCCCGGCGTCTCGGCCAAGGAGATCTTCGATGACGGCGAGCAGCTACTCGATGCGTGCGCCGAGCTCGGCTTAAATATCGGCGCCGTCATGGCCGTGCGCGAGGCGCGTCTAACCGGCGAGGCCCATGCTATCGCAGCCATGCGCCGCGTGCTCGATGTCATGCGCGAGGAGACCACGGCCCCCATCGCCAATCCGCAGCGATCGCTCGGCGGGCTTATCGGCGGCGAGGCCAAACTCGTCGATGCCACCCGCCGCAACGATTTGAACACAAGCCTGATGGGCCCCGTTCAAACCGAAGCCGTGGCCCGCGCCATGGCCGTGCTCGAGCGCTCCGCCACCATGGGCGTGATCGTCGCCGCCCCCACGGCCGGC